>DATDSK010000107.1:0-11657 GCA_035291325.1 Bdellovibrionota bacterium
CCGCCATCAAGGAACTCCTTAAGAAATTAAAAACGTAGACAGAGAGGGTCCCATGTTTGATGACAAGAATTTCACCAAATACCTGAACCGCCATGAAATCGATGCCGCTGTCCAATCGATCGCAAACAGGATCAATGCGGACTACGAAGGCAAACCGGTGGTTCTGGTGGGCGTGCTCAAAGGCGCGATCGTTTTCATGGCCGACCTCGTTCGACACCTTAAGGTCGAAGCCGAAGTCGAGTTCGTGCGGCTTTCAAGTTATGGAAAAGCCCGGACCTCGAGCGGGACCGTCACTATTCTGAAGGACATCCAGGCTGATATCCGCGATAAACACGTGCTCATCATCGAGGAGATCATCGACAGCGGTCGAACGCTGAAGTTCCTGTACGAACGGATCAAGTCTGCCGGCCCCGCTTCGGTCGAGATCGTGACGCTTCTCGACAAGGCCTCGAAACGGGTTGTTGATATCAACGTCAAGTACGTCGGCCGCCTTATCGAAGACCAGTTCCTGATCGGCTACGGTCTCGACCTGGAAGAGCACTGTCGCAACCTGCCGGACATTTATTATTTAAAATATCCGAACTGATCTTTCACGCTTCGAACGATTCCGATTTCAGAGGTCGCGACATCAGACTTTGAATGACTTCCGGAACCGAGACCACCCCGTTCAGAAGCTGCAAAACACCTTCGGTGATGGGCATGGAGATCTTTCGCTCCTCCGCGAACTGTCGAACCGTCGCGGTCGTATGAACTCCTTCAGCAACTCCCCCCAGAGTGGGGAGAATCGCCTCGAGTTTTTCTCCCTTTCCGAGCCGTAAGCCGACGCGATAATTGCGGCTGTACGAGCTCCCGCACGTCGCGAGCAGATCGCCGAGACCGGCAAGGCCGATGAAAGTCGATTCCTTCGCTCCCATCGAGAGCCCGAGCCGGACCATTTCAACGAGGCCGCGGGTAATCAGCATCGCTTTCGCATTCCAGCCGAGGTTCAACGAATCCAGCGCGCCGGACGCGATCGCCAAAATATTTTTCAGGGAACCGGCCCATTCCACGCCGACAACGTCACTCGACGAATATGCGCGAAATCGCTCACCCGTCAAGAGAATCTGCCCCGCCTCGACCGCCTCATCAAAATGGGACGCAACCACCGTCGCTGAAGGATCTCCGCGCGCGACTTCGTGCGCGAGATTCGGGCCGCTGATCACGCCGATCCGGCGGCAAGGCAACTCTTCTGCCAATACCTGTGAAATCCGTTTGAGCGAGCCCCTCTCGATGCCTTTGGTCGCATGGAGAATGATCTCATCTCCGCGGAGCAGACCGGAGATACGCCGCGCCTGTTCGCGACACGCCTCGGAGGGCAACGCCCAGATCACGCACGCGGTTTCCCGCCCCAACACGGACTCAAAATCACTGGATGCGTGAACGCGGTCGTCGATCCGATACTCCGGCAGGTAACGCTGATTGAAGCGCTGCGAGTTGATCGCGAGCGCCTGCTGTTCCGTGCGGGTCCAGAGCTGAACCTCACGACAGTTCTTCGCGACAAGGTTCGCCAAAATGGTTCCCCAGCTTCCAGCACCGATGACCGCGATCCGCGAATTACGCCAAAAAGCCTTTGCTGTCATTTTCCCCAGGCATCCTGTTTGGGCCCTCTGATTCCGCAAGCAGCGACAAACCGTAGCCTGACAAGCGGTTGCGGTAATAGTAGAGCAAATTCATGTCCTCCGTCCAAACCACACCATCACTCTCCCGAATAACACCGGCCCCGTGAAGACATCCGAGCTGGCCTATTCCGTCCCGAACCCATTTTTCCGTGTCAGCGGTCTTCAACTCAGGGCTCAGATGGAGCTCGCCGCGCCCCTCGCTCATGACCAGACGTTCCCGAACTTGCGCGGCGGCTTGCGTAAACTCGTCATACGGAAGCGATCGTTGTGAAATCGAGAGTCTAAGAAACCGAAAAACATCCAGATCCGGATAGCGGCGTCTCAGCGCTTCGAAGAACGCGAAGGCGACAACGTGCGAGGTAAGCACCGTATTTTCCCGATGAAATCGATCGATCAGTCGGTTGCCGAGTTCGCGCGTATATTCCCGATCCCTCTGCGGATCGCTTCTAAGCTCCCCCTTTGTCGAAAGCCAGAGTCTCGGGTCGATGATCCTCCCGTTCGGCCCGATCGAACGCCCCTCTTCGTCCACGAAATTGCCGAAAATGTCGAGAGGCTTGCCTATCCGAACGGTAATCGCTGTTTGCGCCGAAAAAAGCTTCCAAAAGAATCGCAAAACCTTGATCGGTTGCCAGGACTCATCATCCATCATGATGTACCTGTGCCTGCCCGCCTCGGCCAGGTAGTCCTCGATCAAAGATCCCGCTTCCAGGACGAAATGATAGCTCATCACCATCGGTACGACATAAACGTTGGGGAATTTCGCGCCGGAGAGATATCCCTGGATTTGCGCCTGAAGTCCCGTCCCGAGAAGTCCGAGCTTCAACTTGCTTTCGACGGCACCACTCCTTGAGCGCCCCCCTCCCGGGAAAAATATGGAATGAACACCCTCCCGCAAAAGCCGTGTGCTGTAGTTCTTCAGCGCGGTCTTATATATCTCGTTACCTTTCTGACGATCGACGGTGTAAGCGCCCAGATGACTCATGAAAAAATTGAGAACCGGATTTGAGTAAAGATTAATCCCGGCGCCGTACGCGAACGGCGGTAACGAGAGCAGGTAGATAACGTAACCGATAAGAATGCTGTCGATATTGCTCTGGTGCGTCGGAACGAGCAGAATCGTCCCACGCTCTGCAAGCCGCTGAAGAGCAGTCACTTCACCGAGTATGTGGAGCCTCGACGCCAACGATTCCGTCATGCCCCAGGGCAGAAAACGCCGGACGCTCGCGGCGTTCAAAAGCCAGCTAACACCCCACGGCACCGCGTGGGAGGCGAAACGATAAACACGCGGGTCAAAGTGCCCGGCGATCTCTTCACCAAAATGGCGGACGACTCCGGAAAGGAGCTGTTCACGATCGACCTCGGCGGACGGACGCAGGAGTCCTGCCTGAACCCGATTCCAAAGCGCCCGGTCCCTCTTCGAGCGGGAACGGGTGTAGATGTTTCCCTTGAAGTGCTTCAAGCGAAAGCGTTCGGAGTACAAGGCCTGACCAAGGACAAGGTCAAGGTCACTTCCGGTGAGTTCCCTCATCGTTTCCGAAACAACGTCGTCAACGATAGTTCCCCGGATTCTGTCAAAACTGGAGAGTTTTCCCTCAACTACCGGTATCTGCTGGAATCGCACGGCCGGATGGCTGCTCATTTTGCCGGATTTCGACAACATCACGCTATTATTCAAGTGGCCCCTGCTTTTGTCAAAGTGGGAAACACGTCGCGCGAAGAAGCCTCGTCCTGCTTCTTCAACATAACCAGAAGAAGGCCTTGCTTCAGTGAAACGGAGCAAGCCCCGCCGACGCTCTGATTACTCAACCCGTGGGATGACGGAATGAGCCGCTCACCGCGAAGAGCATACTTGAGCCCCTTCAGTGTCACTCCGTGGGCCGTGCCGTTGAGCGCAAAAATCGAAACGAGCTGCCCGGACCTGAGCTTCGCTTTCCAAGGTGAATCAGGGGCAACGAAGCTGTGACGATACTCCGCCGATTCGATCGCGACACTTTTCAGGCCGAAACGCGGGTTCCCGGCCAACTCCGCGAGATCCAAAAGCGCAGCAAGTTCGTGATCGGGACGTCCCCCCGTCACTCCGATCGCCATGATTTCCGTGGCGCCCGCGTTCACGGCGGCGCACGCCGCGAAAAAAAGATCGCTCCGGTCTTTTTCACGGGGAAGCGTCAATCGCGCGCATTTTCCGAGAAGCTTCAGATCCCGCAGACTGTCCCAATCACCAATCGCCAAATCCGGCTTCAAACCCAGGGCCAATGAATACTTGAACCCCCGATCAACGCCTACGACGAGATCACATCCCTTTCGAAGTTCGAGAGATGCCACGATCTTCCGTCCGTCACGAGGGAACATCGCGCCTACTAGCAAGGCTCTGCGTTTCATGCCCGAGAAGCTTGTCCCGGAATATCAGAAATACGTTTTAACGCGCGTTCCAGCTCCAGGAGCTTCGCTTTGTACTCCTGCTCTTTGCGGCGCTCGGTCGCGACGAGTTCCGGGGGAGCTTTCGCGACGAAAGTTTCCTGCGCAAGCTTCCGTTGAACATGCGCGAGATCGGAATTCACTTTTTCGAGTTCCTTTTCAAGCCGCTTGGTTTCTTCCTGAACGTTGACAAGTCCGTCAAGCCCGATTCGAAGTTCTACCGGAGGATTGGTCAACGGGATGACTGCCTCGGCCTTGCTTTTGCTTGAACCCTGTTCCCCGCGCTGGAGATCCGAAATCCTGGCCAGGGCTTTGATTTCGTGCGCGTACATACGCATGAACACATCGGCGGCGGCAATGGAAGGGTTGTAGAAAACGGTGAAAGCCGTCTTCGGGGAAATGTTGTTTTCACCCCTGAAATTCCGGATCGCTTCAATTATGGTTTTCAGAGCATCGATCGTTCGCTCCGACTCGGCATCCTTCATGATGGGCTCGGGCCGGGGGAATGGCTGCAGCATGATGGTAAGAAGTTCCGGTTCCTGATTACGGCGTCGCGCGGGTGTTGTCGCCGGCTTTGTCCAGGGAAGAGAGTCCCAAAGTTCTTCGGTCACGAACGGCATGAACGGATGCATCAGCTTCAGCAGCACCTCGAGCACGGATTGCAGCGTGTACAGGGTCTGAACGCGTACCTGGCCGCCCTCCTTCAAGGGCAGCTTCGAAAACTCAATGTACCAATCGCAGAACTCGTGCCAGGTGAACTCATAGAGAGCCTGGGCCGATTCGTTCAGTTCAAATTTTTCGAGCCCCTGTTCGACTTTCTCGATCAGTATCTGAAGGCGCGAAAGAATCCAGCGGTTCGAGGCGATCAAATCATTGCGGTGGTGTCTGAGCCAGCTTTCGACCCCTCCGGCAGGCTCCTCAATATTCTCACCGGCCGCTCTCGCGGCTTCCATCTGAAGATGAAAGAACTTCGTCGCGTTCCAGAGCTTGTTGCAGAAAGCGCGGTAGCCTTCGACCCGATCCACCGAGAGTTTGATGTCGCGTCCCTGTCCCGCCATTGCCGCGAGCGTGAAGCGCAGGGGATCCGCGCCGTGCTTTTCAATGATGACAAGGGGATCGATGACGTTACCCTTCGACTTCGACATCTTCTCGCCCTTTTCGTCGCGGACCATGGCGTGAAGGTAAACTTTCCGGAAGGGCACATCATTCATGAAATGAAGGCCCATCATGATCATGCGGGCAACCCAGAAAAAGATAATATCGAAGCCGGTCTCAAGAATGCTCGTCGGATAAAAGGTCTCGATAGCTTTCGTCGATTCGGGCCAGCCCAGGGTCGAAAACGGCCAAAGAGCTGAACTGAACCAGGTATCGAGAACATCCTCATCCTGTCGGAGCTCGCTTCCAGGAGCCTCGCAATGCTTGCACTGGGTCGGCACTTCGCGGGAGACGGTAATCTCCTGACAACGTCCGCAATACCAGGCGGGAATCTGATGCCCCCACCAGAGTTGCCGGGAAATACACCAATCCCGAATGTTGTACATCCATTCGAAATAAGTTTTCTCCCAACTTTTCGGCGAAAAGACGATCTTACCCTGTTCAACGGCTTCGATTGCCGGCTTCGCGAGCGGGGCAATCTTCACAAACCATTGTTTTGAAATAATGGGTTCAGCCACGTTTTCGCAGCGCTGGCAAAGACCGACTTTATGGAGATGATCCTCCACTTTGACCAGCAGCCCGGCTTCGCGAAGGTCCTGAAGTACCCGCTCGCGAGCTTCCGAGAATTTCAAGCCCCCGTATGGACCGCCAGCCGGCGTGATCCGACCGTCTTTTCCCATGACAGAAATCATGGGCAGCCCTTGAGGCAAGTTATGACGTTTCGCGATCTCATAGTCGTTGAAATCGTGAGCTGGCGTCACCTTAAGCGCGCCACTCCCGAATTCACGATCGACATAACTGTCGAGAACAATGGGAATCAACCTTCCAAGAAGAGGGAGCACGGCCTTTTTGCCGTGAAGATGCCGGTACCGTTCATCGTCGGGATGGACGGCGACCGCCGTGTCACCCAGCAGCGTCTCGGGACGGGTGGTCGCGATGACAAGTTGGGCATCCGAGCCATCAGGGTTTTTTACCGGCTTTCCTGAATCATCCACGATTTTATAGATGAGATGCCAAAAGAATCCCTTACGGTCGGTCGGAATTACTTCCAGATCCGAAAGTGCGGTCTGGCATCGAGGGCACCAGTTGATGATCCGTTCTCCTCGATAGATCAATCCTTCCTCATACAACCGGACGAATACCTCTCGCACAGCTTTGGAAAGTCCCTCGTCCATCGTAAAGCGCTCCCGCTTCCAATCGAGCGAAGACCCGAGCCGCTTAAGCTGGTTGGTAATTTGGCTTCCGTGCTCTTCTTTCCATTTCCAGGTACGCGCGATAAAAGCGTCGCGTCCCATGTCGTGACGCGTGAGAGGTCGCCCCCCCTTGCCTTCCTTTGCAATGGCTTTTTCAACCTGTGCCTGAGTCGCGATTCCGGCATGATCAGTCCCGGGAAGCCAGAGGGTGTTCTCGCCTTTCATTCTCCGCCAGCGGACGAGGATATCCTGAATCGTATTCGTGAGGGCATGCCCCATGTGGAGCGCACCCGTAACATTGGGCGGCGGAATGACCATCGAAAACGCCTGTTGCCCCGGTTCATTCTCGTCCGAAGCCGCGAAACACTGCTGGTTATTCCAATATTCGTAGAGAGCCGTTTCGAATGTGGCGGGCTCGTAGCTCTTCGCTAAAGCATGGGGTGTAGGTCGAATGGGTCCTTGTGGATGCTGCATACCATGAAGACCTTAACACGGTTAAGCCAACCGCAAAAGAAGACTTCAGTGATGCTCGTGTCCGTCCCCTGAATGAGCATGCCCGTGCGCCGTTTCTTCTTCCGTCGCCTGGCGAATGCCAAGAACCTCAACGTCAAAATGGAGGGTCTGACCGGCCAAAGGATGGTTGCCGTCAATATGAACTTTGTCGCCCTCAATCGATTCCACCGTGAAGATCACGCTTTGGCCGTCGGCAGAATGCGCTTCGAACTGCATTCCCGATTCAAGCTCAACGGTGTCGGGGAACTGGCTTTTGTTCACGGTCAGCTTGAGTGCGGGGTTTTTTTCCCCATAGCCGTCCCGAGGCGAAACTTCGACGGACTTCTTATCGCCGACGTTCAGTCCTTCGAGCGCGCCTTCGAGACCAGGGACAATCTGATGAGCACCGTGCATGTACATGAAAGGATCCTTTGAATCAGCTCGGTCCATCAGCTTGCCGTCGGAATCTTTCAGCGAATAGGCCAAACTCACAACTTTTCCGTTTTCGATTTTGTCGCTCATGCTCGGGATCCTTTCTGGTCCTCTTTAATCCAATATTTACGGGCTAAAAAACGCGGCGCAGCAGTGAATGTACAGCTTATTGCCGGCAACTAACCAGCCGATCGTATATGAAACGCAATTGGAATTGTGGAAAATGTTCCGAAATACTGGACAGCCCATAAATCCCTGAACTTCAAGGAGATTGCAAGGCCCACTCCAATAAAACCAGCCCAGAACCAGTATAGAAACGAAGCTCATTTTTGAACCCGTTTCTGCCGATATGTCAGGTTAGAGGAAGTGATTTCATGGCTGAAAGTTTTTTCTCGGTTTCCTTCGAACTGGTTCCGGTTGATCGGGGGCTTCCTTACGATTTATTCATCAACTCCTCCATTATTGAATCCCGGGAAAAATTCGTCCGTATCGTCCGCTTAGGGGACGTGCTCAGCAAAGATGATCTCGTCCGCTTTAAAACAAAATACCACCAGATCTACGTCCGTGAAGTGCAGCGCTCGACCTTTCTCAAAAGCCTTGTCGACCTGACTGACGAAACCAATCCCGAGGAGCAGCCCGAAAAGGCCGACGGTGAGAGCGCGGACGTGCACGCGAAGCGAACGCCCGGTCAGGCTTCGATAAAACAGGTGAGCGCGCTCGACATCAAAAAGACGACCGTTCTGAAGGACTCCGCCATCCACCACCTCGAAACCCTCTTCGACCAGGACCCACCGACCGAAGTTCTCAGCCAAACCATCGTCGGCTGCCGCGACGTCGTCGAAAGCATGATCGACGTACTTCAGGATTATAACATTGATAAATTACGGGAGCTGATCGGAAGCCTGAGCTTCCATGATTTCTACACCTACGATCACTCCATTAACGTTTCCATGTATTGCATCCTGATCTACCGATCACTCAATCCGGAAGCGTCAAAAGAAGAAATCATTCAAGCCGGCATGGCAGGCCTGCTCCATGACCTTGGGAAAATCAAAATCCCCACCGAAATCATAAATAACGCAGGGAAACTTTCGGACCAGGACTTCAAAGAAATTCAGAAACACCCTGGATTTGGACAGGACCTGCTGCTGCAATCCGACCTCAATCTGCCTGCGGATCTCGACCCGGCGCTCCTGGCCCGAGCCATCCATGAGCATCATGAAAATTTCGACGGAACCGGCTATCCAAACAAAATCGGCGGCGAAAACATCCACCTGCTCGCCCGCATCACCGCAATCGCCGACTTCTTCGATGCAATCACGACGAAACGCTCTTATCATGAGCCACTCTCACTCGAAGAAGCGATTGCACTGATGAAAAAATTCGAGGGCAAGAAAATTGACCCGGAACTTTTTCATCTTTTTCTCCAGCATGCCGAGCAACTTGCGGCAAAAGCGCGAACCAACCTCGAATTTATTTCAGAGGACTTCGATCCGTGCCAGCCCCATCGCGAGCTGCCCCTCGCGATCGCTCGGCAGGCAGCGGCGGCGAAAGAAGCCTCCTCGGACGGAAAGGTCAAAGCAGAATTTCCGGCGCCACAGCCCGATGACTTCGGCCAGGTGAAAGTGATCGAACCGAAGACCGCGATTCCTCAAAAAGCGACCTTTGGCAAGGTCAAGGTGCTCGATAACGGGCCTGCCAAGCCGTTCAAAAAAAAGGCCGCCTGAAACAGCCGGATCAGTGAATTGCCACGCTCACCGGTATCCCGGTCAGAACAATGCCCGCCGCGGTCTTTAATATCAGATCCCCGACAATGGAATACTTCCCGGAGGTAAAGAGCTCACTGGATGCGATCTTGCTGCTGGCAAGCTGATCCGCGCTCACCTCGTAATTGACGGTAAAGGCCGCTTGATTTTCAACTATCAGAAGAGATCCCGGTTCAGCATGAAACCTGATCGTCTCTCCTGATGTGAATTTCCCCTCGTCCTTGATGTTATATCCGTCTACTCGCGCGGCGTACACCTTGCCTGCCTTGGGCTGAAAGCTTGCGGATTCGATGTCGGTGGCGCCACCACTCGCCGCGACAGCTTCACAATCGATTGAATCCGTTTCTTTCTCGGGCAGCTCACATTCGAGAATCGTGAGGTCAATATCGTTACCCGGAGAATTCCCGGTCGTAATGATCACTTCTTGCGTTCCTTCCGGATAGCTCCGGAATTTCCCGAGCGGATTCTGAACCACGACAAAGGCGCCCTTTGCGACCTTCGCTTGAACCGCGTTAAAAAGCCCATTCAGTTCGAATTTGCTCGTTTTCGGGTCTGGAAAAACCTTCATGGAACTTTCGTTGACACTCCAGTTGAAGGCCCCCTTCAACGCTGCCAAATCTCCCTCGATCTTCGCAATGCTCGCGGAAGCGGTCACATAATCCACGCGCAGCCTGAACTTGGATCGAGCATATTTATAGCTCCCGAAAACATGGAGATCCCAGACGCCAGGACTTGGGTTCGTACGGGTGAAAACCAGTGTGCGGCGAGCCGCGCTCTCGATCGGAATGCCCATAGCGTCGCAATTGGAGACCCGGGCTTCCTTGCGGCTGGCAAACGGCTTCGATGTATTCGAACCTTCGAGCGCCATCAGTTCAACACCGGAGCATTCATCTCCTGGTTTCAAAGCAGGGACTTCAAGGACCACCTGAACGACACTGGTCCCCGGAAGAACGGTTACGTAGTTGCGGCTCACGCCAAAGCTATTCACCGTCTCCAGAACCTCATAGGCGGAGGATCCCGCCAGGTTTTTATGCGGAACCGTCACGTAAACCGGAACCTGGAAAGAAGGCAAAGGAGAAACAGCTCCGTTCACTTTGCGATAAGCCGAAATAATCGCGCCGTGGTCCCCGGGAGGCAGCTCATTTTGAAGCATCTCGCGATTGATGCAGACGTTAAGGACGCTGGCATTAAAGGGATTCACCTCTCCGCTTCCGTCCTCTTTCACTTTGATATCGACGCCCCGGCCAATGAGAGTCAATCGGGCTTCAGATGTTCCCGAAAAATCGCAGTTCAACTGGTCCAGGACGCCGGCTTTGAGCCAATTTTTGCTCGAACCGTAGATGGTCGTCTTCAAGACGAATTCGTCGCTTGTAGTAAGAAGCTGTCCGGTCAAATTTCCCGCCGCGGGCCCGGAAGCGAGTGCTTCGGGAAGCCTGCGGGCCACAAAGACCTGCCGCAAAGTTTCTTTGCCGGCATAATCCAGATACAATCCGGTCCCAAACGGAGGAACCCCCTGGGAACTGGGGCGGCTTCCATCATAAGCGATCCCGTTCGGAGCTTTGGTCATCGGAACGATGACCTGATAATCGAGTTCAACAGGAACATCCCCCATCCGAACGGCAGTGCTGATCGGTTTATCGCGGATTTCAAATAGCTTGTTCCACGCGGCCACGAGATCGATCATCCCGGCGCCCTCGTCGATCCAGGTCAATTTGCCTTCTGTTATCGTGCCCGTATCAGGTTTGCCGGGATCAGGTTTGAATGAGGAAACGTCGAACGGTCGCGCCGTTTCAATCAGCACCTGTCGCAGGGCGATCGAATTTGTCGTAAGCGGGACATCCGGGTGTTTAAGGTTGTACTTTTTGATCCCATCGATCAGCAGGGCGTAAGCTCCGGTGGCAGCAGGAGCGGCCATCGACGTGCCCCAATAAACGTCGAGCCCACCTCGATGTCCCGGAGCCGAATTCAACTGAATCGCGCTCAGCTCGGTTCCCGGGGCCGCCACGTTCGGCTTGAAACCGCCGGCAGCAGTCGGTCCACGGCTACTGAAGAAAAGCATGAAATCCTGATCGGCATCGGCGTTCGGAATGGATGAACCCATTCCAGGCCATTCGTATTGCCGTTGAATCATCCCCTTCGAGGCACTCGCGCCGACACTGAGGGAAAACCGGGCAACTGATGGACTCCCAACGGTCTGCCGTCCCGGACCGGAATTTCCAGCCGAAATCACGAACAGAACGTTTTTAAGAGAGGTAAGGCGGTTGATCATCGTCTCTTCGACGCCGTAACCGTCGTTGAACGGGTTCAGCCCGCCCAAAGACATGTTGATAACCTCTGCCCCCCCGTTCACCACAAGGTCGATAAAAGCGTCAGTCGCGTTGCATCCGCCATTATTGGCGCAAACGCGATTCATCAGAATGTTTGCGGCAGGAGCAACCCCCCTCGCCAGGGTGTCGTTTGGATCATTTGCGATTGTTTTTACGCCCGCCGCGATTCCGGCCACATGCGACCCGTGATTTCCCGGGTCAAAGCCGACGATCGAAGCG
>DATDSK010000108.1:0-10063 GCA_035291325.1 Bdellovibrionota bacterium
GGTATCCTGACAAATGGGCTGACTCTTCTGCTTCGCGAGCGTGATGTTCTTGTCGACGATTTCCAAAGCATACTTGGCGTTCGAGCCGCTCTCTTCGTCGCCGAGTCCTTTCTTCAGGAGATCGGTCACGTCTTTCGGCAGCTCACAGGATGTTTTACGAATAATTTCGATAAAGGCTTCCAGAAATTTTTTCTGCTGAGCGCTATTCATAAATTCCCTCCGGGGTAATGCGTCGACCTTAACGCGCCAGAGTCGGATGAACAACTGGGAAGGAGTAAAAACAATGGCTCACGGACTACCCATGGCCCCCCATGAGGAAGCCATCCGCGAGGGCCCGTTCATCTCGCACCGCGGTATTCTCGGTAAAAAACCGCCTGGCTTCCGCCCAAAGGACGTCTGGTTCCGGAATCGTGAAGACCTTTTTTCGAAACTCATGGCAGCCGGAAAATCCGGATGAAAACCAGGCCAAGAACTTCCGCGCCTGCAGAAGAGCGGTACGGGAAGGATAAAATTCCACGAAAAGCCGGTTCAGCTCATCAATCAGAGCGAGATAGTGTTCTGGAGCCGGCCGTTTCGCTTCTTCCCCGAACCAAAGCGCGCGAGACTGTTCAAAGATAAAGGGGTTGCGAAGAGCCGCCCGGCCGATCATTACGGCATCGACGCCGTATTGCTTCATTCTTGAAACCCCGAGCTCGGGCGTATTGATGTCGCCGTTCCCGATAATCGGAATCGAACTCCGCGCTTTCACCTCACCGATCAGATCCCAATCAGCCGTTCCGCTGTAACCTTGTGCACGCGTCCTTGCATGAAGCGCCACCCAGGCAATCCCGGAAGCCGCGGCAACCCGGGTTACCTCCAGCGCGTTCCGTGAACTGGCATCCCAACCGCTTCTGATTTTGATCGTTACCGGGATATTCACGGCGCGAACCACCTTGACCAGGGTATGTCCCAAAGACACCAGGTCCCGGCACATGGCCGATCCGCCACCTTTTTTGACGACCTTTGGAACAGGGCACCCAAGATTCAGGTCAACGAAATCAGCCCCAAGACTTTCAATGGTCCGTGCCGCTTGCGCGAGGCGCTCGGCGTCTTCGCCGAAAATCTGGAGCCCGATCGGGCGCTCTTCCTCGTTATAACGCAAAAGCACGCGCGTCTTTTCACCGCCGTAAAACAGCCCGTTCGCGGAAACCAGTTCGGAACACACCAGCGCGCACCCGTGGCGTTTCATCAGCCGCCGGAAAGGAGAATCCGTTATGCCCGCCATCGGAGCGAGCAGGAAAGGGTGAGCGATTTCGAAGGGACCCAGTTTCATCGAACTAATGCTTCAGCCCCTCTATTTCGGCGCGTTCTTTCGGAGCATCCGCCGTCAGGACTTCGCAGCCGCCGGGGGTGATGAGGATATCATCTTCAATTCGGATCCCGATCTCGCGATACTCGTCCGGAACATCGGGATCAGTGGGTTGAGCATAAAATCCGGGTTCAATCGTGAACACCATGCCCGGTTCAAGCGTTCGTGGCTCGCCCGACTTCGTGATGTAGAGCCCGACATCATGCACATCCATTCCGAGATAGTGGCTGGTCCGATGCGGATAGAATCTGGAGTAGCCGTTCGATTTCAAAATTTCTTCCCGGCTCCCCTTCAGGAGCCCCAATGACAACAAGCCATCCGTGATTACCTCGCAGACGTGCTGATGAATCTCGGCGAGAGTGGTTCCCGGTTTTGCCATCGCAATCGCTTCTTTTTGTGAGCGCAGCACGAGGTCATAAGTTTTGGCCTGCGCGGCAGTGAATGAACGTCCGACCGGGAATGTCCGCGTAATGTCGGAACAGTAATAATCAAACTCGCCTCCCGCATCGATCAGGAGGAGTTCGTTTTCCTTGAGAGGCTGATTGTTGAGGCGGTAATGGAGGCAAGTCGCGTTTTTCCCGCCCGCGACGATACTGCCATAGCCGACCCGCTGACATCCGTGCTTGCGAAATGCATAGTCAATCAGCGCCTCGATCTCGAACTCGTTCATGCCCGGCCGAACCTCTTTCATGGCCATCTTGTGGGCGAGCGCCGACACCTGACTCGCTTTACGGAGGGCCTCGACTTCTTCCGGCCTCTTGAAGAGCCGCATTTCGGCGAGCACTTCGTTAGGATCCGAAATGGGGAGAAGGGCTCTTCCACTTCGTCCGGCACTCGCGCGGTGAACGTCGATTTGCGCGATCACCCGGCGGTCAATCGCCTCATTGAGACCCACCCGATAAAAGACCCGCTCGGCTCCCTGGAGCAGTTCGGGAAGTTTACGGTCGAAGTCCTCTGTAACGTACGCCTCGTCCGCCTGAAACACGTTCCGGGCACCCTCAACTCCGTAGCGCTCACCTTCCCACATCTCACGGGTGGCATCGCGCCGACGGACGAATAAAACCATTTTCGAAGGGGCGCTTCCCGAGCCGGCCGTCAAGACCAGGAAAGATTCCGGTTCCTCGAAACCGGTCAGATAGAAAAAGTTACTTTCTTGCCTGAAGCCGTATGGCACATCGGGGTTGCGCAAAACCTCGTTGTTCGACGGAAAGATGAACACGGCGCCTGGATTGGATTTAATCAGGGCATCACGGCGCGACTTGAAATGACCGGGTACGTGTGAGAGCAACATAGTACTCGCACTTTATATGATGAACTCCGAAAATGCCATGACCAGCCCGCTCAAGAAGAACCTGAAGGGGATCGTTTTTGATCTCGACGGGACGCTCGTTGACTCCCTTTCCCTCACATTCGATGCCTTTAATCACGGCATCGTGAACCAGGGAGGGAAACATCACACCCCCGAAGAACTCATGAAGTATTTCGGGACGGGAGAGGGCGAGATCTTTGCGCAGATCGTCGGTCCTGAACGCGCGGAAGCTGCTTACGCGGCCTGCCGTGATTACCTCGAAAAAAATATCGACGCGGTCCCACTGCACCGGGGCATCGACGAACTGCTCTCCGCGGTAAAGACGGCGGACATTCCTGTTTCCATCTTCACGGGACGAAGCTGGAACACGACCGAGATCATTCTGAAATATCACCGCTTGCTCGATAACTTCGTGACCGTGATCGCCAACGATCACGTGGACCACCCCAAACCATCGCCAGAAGGTCTGCTCCTCGCTGCTGAAAGAATGAAAATGGAACCAAGTGAAATCCTTTTCATCGGCGACTCCCCCGTTGACATCCGCGCGGCGCACCGGGCCGGCGCGCAAGGGGTCGCGGCAACCTGGGACCTCATGGCGAACCGGGAATATCTGAAAAAAGTGGAGCCGCACCACTGGGCCGAAAAACCACAAGAAATCTGGGATCTTTGGACCCGGCTTTCCAAGAACTAAACCGTTTTCATTGACGAATTTGACACACTGAGCCAAGGCTGGTATTTCTCTGGTCGGCTAAGTCGCCAGCTAACTTGGAGATACCCGTGTGCACCCCGTCCTGATCATCCTTTCCGGAGTCATTTCTGCATTTTCGACGGATCTCTGGGCCGCCCATCCGGTGTGCGAAGCCAATCAGATTTCAAAATTCGTAATCGCGACGGGGCGAAACGATTCCGCCGGAAACGACGAATGCGAAGCGCCTCGCGGTGAACTTCCACCGGAAATCGAAGAAGCGATCACCTCGCTGGGAAAATCCAATCAACAAGTCGCCGAGCTTTTCGACCTGACCGCGCGGGATCTTCTCCCCGAGGGGCTGAAGTTCTACCTTTTTGCGCATGCGCTCGGAACTTTCGCCTCCTATTCGTGGGAAGGGGACATTCATATTGGTTTCGTACGACCTTGGAGCGGAACCCAGCCGAACCCGTCGGTTTACACGCATGAACTTGGCCACTATCTCACGTTTCAGAAGAACGAAAGCTTACCCTCCGTGCTCAGGGCCTTGAATGCAGGCGCCCTGTTTCAGGAAACATTCGCGGATTTCATCGCGCTCGCCGCCACGGACCGGGTCATCGGGCACGAGGATGATTTGCCGGGCTGCCTCTCGAACGCCCGCAGGATCATGCGCTTCCAATCTTACGATTACCCGATGGGATATTTTGACAACTACTTTTCGAACAGAAGAGTCAAGGCATGCTGTGAGTCCTTGAAAGCCAAAGGAAAGCTCAACTCACGTACGAAAGGGATCTGTGACGACAATTTCATGAAGAAAACAATTCCGCCCATGGACCGCTCTCGCCTGGTCGTGTCCGAAGCGAAGGAACTCAGCAGGTTTGGCTCGGTTATCTCGAAAATCGACCCCCATCAGTACGGCATTCCCCTGAATTCGTTTTTCTATGCTTTAAGCCGCCGGACGGGGCGCCCGATGAAAGATCTTCTGATGCCCGCGATTCGTGTCGGATTGGACAAATCCATACAGCTCAAATGCGAGATGCAGAAGGACGGCGTTACTTACTTTGAAGGGGAGAAAACGGTCCCCTCCTTCGCTCAAATGGTGAGATCTGCCCGCGAACAGATGCGAACAGAATCGGATCGCCGGATTTTCGATGAACTCTGGAAAAGCCACGCCATGGATCGCGGCATTCCGGCCTATGATAACGAATCGCTGGACATCGCGCTCCGGAGCTTCTTCCAGGATTTCCTGAATTACCTTGATCCGCCAGAACCAGTCCTTCAGTGCAAGAGCACGCTCACGGGCGCCAGTGGCGACGGCGCGAGCGACACGGGCTTTACGGACCCCTCCTGCCGCGTCGTGTGCAGACGCTGAGCAGACAATCCACAGATCAGTTCAGTATCTGCGAGTTGTTGTTATTCGGGATAATGTTCTGCTTCTCGATTTGAGTACCCGGAAGTCCATCGCGTGAATCCGGTGTCTGCATCGAACGCGGCTGCTTCTCGAAATCCACGTATGTATAGCCGTAAAGCACGCTTTCATAAAAGCTCAGAAGCTCGACGCCCTCTTTGGGCTTGATCGCCCCTTCACGAACCTTGGCATCGATCTGATCTTTGACCCGCTTTTCGAGATCCGTCGCGCTGTACTGGATCCAGGAAAGGACGCCCGCGATGTTGTTACCTTTGATGACTTCCTCGATATAGTAACCACCCGGCTCGGTTTCATCCAGAAATACGTGAACCTCATTGACCCTGCCAAAAAGATTATGCAGGTCGCCCATGATATCCTGGTAAGCCCCCATCAGGAAAAACCCAAGATAATACGGCTCATTTTGCTTCAACGTGTGAAGTGTCAGGGTATCGCGAATATCCCGCAGGTCGATGAACTTATTGACCTTGCCATCCGAATCACAGGTGATGTCGACGAGAGTGGCGGCGCGGGTGGGTTCTTCGTCCAAACGATGAATCGGCGCGATCGGGAATAAATGCTGAATAGCCCAGTGATCCGGAATGGATTGGAAAAGAGAAAAATTGCACAAGTAAACGTCAGCAAGGTGCTTATTAAGCGCTTCGACTTCGTCCGGAACATACTTCAGACCCGCGGCGTTTTTATGGATCACTTTGCAGATCTGCCAGAAAATGTGTTCGACCCGGGCCTTGTCCTCGAGGGAAAGGAAGCCGAGCTTGAACATGCTCAGGGCTTCTTCTTTTCTCTGCAAAGCGTCGTGGAAGTGTTCCAGGACGTTTTTCGGCGAGAGGTTTTGCGAAAGGTACCGCATCTCCTTCACGACATCGTCTTCATCGGAAGTCTCTTCCAACGAGAACGGCGTCGCGCCGACTTCGTTGCTGCCGAAAACATTCACCACGAGGCAGGAATGGTGAGCCACGATCGCGCGACCGCTCTCGGATACGATATTCGGTTCAGGAACCTCTTCGGCCTGACAGATCTCTGAAATCGAGTAAACGACCGCGCTGACATATTCCGCAAGTGAATAATTGATCGAGCTGCTCTCGAAGCTTGTTCTTGAACCGTCGTAGTCAACCCCCAAGCCGCCGCCAACGTCGATGAACTCGATATTGAGCCCCATCTGACGAAGTTTGGAATAAACGCGCGTTCCTTCCTTGACCGCTTCCTTGATGGTCTTGATGTTCGTTATCTGCGAACCGATATGGAAGTGAAGGAGCTTGAAACTGTCCTGCAGGCCTTCTTGCCGGAGGACATTGATCGCATGGAGCAGTTCGGGTGTGGTCAGACCGAACTTGGCGTTTTCGCCGCCGCTCGATTCCCATTTGCCGCTGCCTTTGGTCGAGAGCTTGGTTCTCATCCCTATAAGAGGAGTGACCCCGATTTCCTTCGCGATCGCGAGGATCTGATAGAGTTCGGTCAAACGCTCAATGACGATGATGACGCGTTTACCGACCTTAAGTGACATGAGCGCGGTTTTCAAAAAAGCGTAGTCTTTGTAACCATTACAAATAATCAGCGAATCGGGCGAAAGATTCATCGCCACGACCGCTGTCAGTTCGGCTTTCGATCCGGCCTCGAGGCCAAAATCGTACGGCCTACCGGCATCGACGATCTCCTCGACCACTTCGCGCATCTGATTCACTTTGATCGGGTAGACGCCCTGATAGCGACCTTTGTAATTGAATTCCGCGATCGATTTCCGGAACGCTTCGTTGAGAGCCACGACTCTGTGCCGGATGATATCCTGGAACCGGATCAGGACTGGCAATCCCATTCCTTGAGCGCGGATCTCTTCCACAACGCTCGCGAGATCAATGCCTAAACCCTCGCCGCGTTTCGGGTGAACGGTCAGATTACCCGCCGGGTTAATACTGAAATACTGGTCGCCCCAGTTTTCAATATTGTACAACTTCAGTGAATCGGAAACTCCCCACGTTTTCATGAGAAGCCCTCTATCACTTCAGATAAATTATCGCAAAGCGCAATTCACGAAAAAACGTTCTATTCGTCGTGCCGATCCAGCATCTTCAATCGAAGATCACAGGTGCCGGTGAACTCGTGCTTCTCAGCTCGCTGACGAGGGGCTTGTTCCATCATCCGACGAATCCCGGGGACGTTGACCCGAATCATTTCCTTCACGGCCGAATCGTTCGGAGTGTGAGTGTACCCGAGTTCGAAAAGAAGCGACCAGGCCCCGTGTTTCCAGAAGGCGTAATCCTCAAAGGTACCGTTTGCGGCGTAGATCACCTCGGTGGAGTTACCAACCTGATACTTGCTTTCGACAGTCGCGGCCTGAGCCAACTGATGAAAAAGGTCATCGTAAGGGGTCGAAAGATCATGGGTCGAAAAGCCCCAGGGATAGACTACGGCAGGAGACCATGTATGAAGGGTTGCGACAGATACGATCTGCTCCTGATCCACAAACCGGGCCAAAGCGGCCGTGGATTTGAGCCGGAATGGCCCCTCCCCACCGCACGGCCCCGGATAATCCCGGTTCGCATCAAAGTACGAGCCGTTCACTCTTTCCCACCGCTGGCGAAGATCGTAGCCCGACGTATTCAGAACCGGGATGACATAGATTGTTTGGCCCAAAATGGGGCTCTCGGCCAGCGAAGTCGCAAGCGCTTTGGCAACTTCGGTTGAGCCGTATTCATTGCCGTGGTGGGTCGCCACCACGAGATTCTTAACCGGGCCCTGCCCGATTGCGAGGCCCTCGATGGGCAAGCCAGCGTCCGAATCACCGATGGAGACGACTTTTGTGTGAGCGGGGAACCGGGCTGCCAGGTTTGCCAGGAGGGCGCGAACATCCTTGTACTTTTCTGGGTACTTTTCTGGGTACTTTTCTGGGGCTGCCTGAACCTGAGTCGCGAACAGCGAAGTGGTGACCAGGACGGTGCTGAATAGAACGCCGACGGATCTGCGCATGAAACTTCCTCCATGAAGTTTAAAGTGCGAAACTAGGATTTCTTAATGGTAGCCCCGGATCGGGCAGCTGAATATGAAATTCTGCGCAGGACTGTAAGCCGGGTTCTGTCTTCGCGGCAGCCTTTTCAGGCGCCACGGAGGCGACCATTCCTCTGGGAAGCGCGTTACCACACCCCTCAAGCGGCCTTACCCGGGAGCATCGGCCAAGCTGACCTTATCGCTCCCCTATTTGGCCTTGCTCCAGGTAGGGTTTGCCGTGCCGTCGCCGTCGCCGGAGACGCGGTGGGCTCTTACCCCGCCGTTTCACCCTTACCGCGAAACCCGAAGGCCCGCGGCGGTTTACTTTCTGTTGCACTTTCCGTCGTCCTCCGGAGAGGACGCCTGGCCGTTAGCCAGTACCCTGCTTTAATGGAGCCCGGACTTTCCTCCCGCGTTCGGTTTTAGCCGTTCGCCAGCGATCGCCCGTCCTGCGCAAACCGTTCATAGCACTTCCCCAGGAGAAGTTCTATGCAGCCCTGACAAAATCTTCTACCCTGGTAAGCCCTGGGAATGTTAAGCAGGACCCATCCTTAAAACATCTTTTATTCACTGACACGAAACCAGAGGAGCCATTTTATGAGTCAGCCCCCCAACACGCCAAAAACGCCGATCAGCCCGGATCCATCGAACGACTATCTGCGAGCCGGAAAGAACCCGCTCGACTGGATTTTCCATCCGAAAACGGTAGCCGTCGTTGGTGCCACTGAAAAGCAAGGCAGCGTGGGCCGGACGATTCTGTGGAATCTGCTTTCGAACTCCTTTGGCGGGACGATCTATCCGATCAATCCCAAGCGTCCGAACGTCCTCGGAATCAAGGCCTATCCTGATCTTCGCGCAGTCCCGGACAAAATTGACCTCGCCGTCATCGTCACGCCGGCAACAGCCGTCCCCGCGGTGATGGAAGAATGCGTCGCGATCGGCGTCAAGGGCGCCATCGTCATTTCAGCGGGCTTCAAAGAAACCGGTCCCGAAGGTCTCAAGCTCGAACAGGACACCATTGCAGCCGCTCGTCGCGGCGGAATCCGGGTCATCGGCCCGAACTGTCTCGGAGTCATGTCACCGATCACCGGGCTGAACGCGACTTTCGCGACTGCGCTCGCACGGCCGGGAAATGTCGGCTTTATCAGCCAAAGCGGCGCGCTCTGTACCGCGGTTCTCGACTGGAGCTTTCGCGAAAACGTCGGGTTCAGCTCATTCATGTCGATCGGTTCGATGGCTGACGTGGATTGGGGCGATCTCATTTACTATCTCGGCGATGATCCAAACACGAAGAGCATCGTCATCTACATGGAAACAATCGGTAACGCGAAGTCCTTCCTGGCCGCCGCCCGTGAAGTCGCGCTGAACAAGCCGATTATCGTGATCAAGGCGGGGCGTACCTCGGCCGCCGCGAAGGCCGCCGCTTCGCATACCGGTTCACTGACCGGCAGCGATGACGTTCTCGACGCCGCTTTCCAACGCTGTGGCGTTCTGCGCGTGAACACGATCGCCGAACTGTTCTACATGGCCGAAGTGCTTTCGAAGCAGCCGCGCCCGAAAGGTCCACGAATGACGATCGTCACGAACGCCGGCGGTCCCGGCGTCCTCGCGACGGACGCCCTCATCGGCAGCGGAGGCGAGCTTGCCACGCCTTCACAAAAGACAATCGAGCAGCTGAACACCTTTCTGCCGGCAGCCTGGAGCCATAGCAATCCGCTCGACGTTCTCGGCGACGCCGACCCCGTCCGTTACGCCAAGACCCTCGAAATCGGTGCAAAAGACGCGAACAGCGACGGCCTCCTCGTGATTCTCACCCCGCAGGCCATGACGGATCCCACTCAGACCGCCGAACACCTGAAACCCTATGCGGCGTTCGAAGGTAAACCGGTCCTCGCGAGCTGGATGGGCGGCGTGGACATCGCGGCAGGCGAAGAGATTCTGAACAAGGCCGGAATCCCGACTTTCCCGTATCCCGATACGGCCGCGAAAGTTTTCAGCTACATGTGGAAGCACAGCCAGTCGATTCAGTCCCTCTATGAAGTCCCGTCCCTCCCGGCGGAACTGAAAGGCGGCGACGCGACCGCGAAAGCGGAAGCTGAGAAAATGGTGAACAAAGTGCGGGCATCGGGCCGTACGATCCTGACGGAGCATGAATCCAAACAGCTCCTCTCGATGTATGGAATCCCCACGGTCGACACCCGGATCGCGAAGAACGAAAGCGAAGCGGTGAAGCTCGCTGCGGAAATCGGCTTCCCGGTCGTTCTGAAACTCTATTCCGAAACAATCACCCACAAGACGGATGTCGGCGGCGTG
>DATDSK010000109.1:0-11005 GCA_035291325.1 Bdellovibrionota bacterium
ACGTCCTTGTAAGGCGGTCATTCAAATGCGTACTCAGGTCACGATGCTGGTCTTCGTCTGCGCGATTTCTGCCGGTTGCGCGTCAACCCATACGGCGCGAAACCTCGCCAGCGAGCGGGATTTCAGGGAGGGAGAAAGAGTTTACAGCACCGAGCTTGGCGGGGGATCCGTCATTGCTGATCTTGATCCCGAAAATATTATCGTCGATTTTGATCATTCCGGAGAAACGACCCTTTCCGGGGCGTTGCTTCAAAAAAGGAAGTCCTGCACGGAGCCGTTGCCGGGGCGGGCCAGTTTATGCGCCAATGAAAGGGCGCTGGGCATTGATGCCGACGGCCGGGATTATACCGGCATGATCATCGAAGTATTCGACGGCCGGCCGGGCTATCCCTCCGAGGTGGTCGCGATCAAACGTGACCGAGGGTCCAAGAAGCCTCTTTACGTGGAACTCTACACCCAGTCCCTTTGGGCCTCGGGAGACTGTTACAAGGATCTCTTCTCAACCCAAAAAGCTTGCGTCGGCACGAAGGTGAAGTACGGCAGCGCGAAAGGGACCGTAAAAGAGGTGTTTGAGAACGGAACGCTTCATATCGATTTTTCCCGTGATACCGGAAACGCCCTTCTCCCGCTTCAGGCGGTTCAAATTATCTCGAAGCGCAGGACTGGATAAGCACGACGGATTTTGGCAGCTGCTCAGAGATAACGCTCATTCACGTTCGACGTTTTCAGGTTTCCCGCGCGCTCCTGTTCCGTCCTTGCCAGTGCCGTTGAGAGGTAGCGCTCAGTATAGCTTGGAATAATCGTAACGATGTTCTTCCCTTTATTCTCCGGCCGCGCGGCAACACGAAGAGCGGCGACCAATGCCGCTCCCGAGCTGATCCCGGCGGGGATGCCTTCTTCCTTGATCAATCGTCGAGCCATCGTAAAAGCGTCTTCACTTGTGACCTTTTCGGTGCCATCGATCAAAGCGGTATTCAGGTTTTTCGGGATGAAGCCCGCGCCGATTCCCTGAATGCGATGGGCTCCGGGTTTCTCGCCCGAAATCACCGCCGACTCAGCGGGTTCGACCGCGATCATTTTTACGGTCGGTTTCTTTTCCTTGAGCACTTCGCCGACTCCGGTCAGCGTCCCACCCGTCCCGACGCCGGCAACAACGATGTCGACGGTTCCGTCGGTATCACGCCAGATCTCAAGTGCCGTTGTCTCGCGATGGATTTGAGGATTGAGCGGGTTGTCGAACTGCGACGGCATGTAGGTCAGCCGATCGGTTTCGACGATTTCGCGAGCCTTGGCGATCGCTCCCCGCATGCCGAGCGCCCCCGGTGTAAGAATCAGGTCGGCACCGAGCAGGAGAAGAAGCGTTCGCCGCTCTATGGACATCGTGTCCGGCATCGTGAGGGTGAGCGGGTATCCTTTGGCGGCACAGACAAAAGCGAGCGCGATGCCGGTGTTTCCGCTCGTGGGTTCGACTACTCTCATTCCGGGCGTCAGGAGGCCGCTTCTTTCGGCGCCTTCGATCATGCTCTGGCCGATCCGGTCTTTTACTGATCCGAGTGGATTAAAAAATTCCAATTTGAGCCAGATTGTCGCCGGCGAGTCCCGGTCGATTCTTTGCATTCGAACGAGGGGGGTAAAACCGATGGTCTTCGTGATTTCGACAAATGTTTTCATGCGGTATTCTCTTAGCACCGGTCAATGAGTTGGTCACGGCCGGGCCGGTCACGAGGGAAGATCATGACGCTCAAGGTTATCCGATTCGAACTGAGAGCCTGTGCGGATCGCGAAAAAGCCAAGTTTCTGCAGCGGTTTTTCAAGTGCGGTCCGGGGGGGTACGCCGAAGGGGATCGCTTTATCGGTGTTACCGTCCCGAATATTCGAAAACTGGTACGGAAATATCGCGAATTCCCGCTTATCGGTATCGTCCGGCTCCTTCAATCCCCGATTCATGAAGAGCGCCTGCTCGCCCTTCTCATTCTTACGGATCGCATGAAGAAAGCTCAAACCCGGGATCGAAAAAATATTTTTGAAATCTACCTGAAATATCTGAAACACGTGAACAACTGGGATTTGGTCGACCTGAGCGCGGGCCCGATTGTCGGGATGTATCTGTTCGAAAGGCCTGGCGGCATTCAGGAGAGCGGTCAAAGGCTTTTGGATCGTCTCGCCTCGTCTCGCCGGATGTGGGATCGGCGGGTTGCGATCATGTCGACGTTTCATTTTATTCGTAATGGAAATTATTCCGCCACTCTTCGACTCGCTCAGGCTCTCCTGGATGATGAAGAAGATCTGATTCATAAGGCTGTCGGTTGGATGCTTCGCGAGGTGGGCAATCGGGAGCTTGAAACGGAAGAGGCATTTCTCAGGAGATATTTTCGACGAATGCCTCGGACGATGTTGCGCTACGCGATCGAGCGTTTTCCCGAAAAAAATCGAAAAAGTTATTTACGTGGAACCGTCTCTGATAAAATGGAAAAGAGCGGTGGGGGCACCCGATGAAGATACGAATCAATCAGTTCCTCGAAGGGGGCGGAGTCCAAATTCCTCCGGCGGATTACTGGGTTAGTCTTCGTCCTGATCTCAGTGAGATTACTCTTTCCGCAGGGGGGCGGGACATTCGGGTGAAGGCTGTTAAGCGCCGCCAGACAGGCCGTAAAAAAACCTTGGATGTTCAGTATTATAAGGGCGGCGGAACGCAGTGGACTCTCGTCGTGAGTACACCGAAACATGGGGAATGGGTCGCGCTCCTTGAGGCGATTTAATGAAACCACCTGATTTGCGTTGCGATGCGTCAATGCCTCTGATATAGCTCCGCAATAACGGGAGCCACCCGGGGAGCAATCATGCGAAATTCAGCTACTGCAGCGATCGCTTTAACGACGCTTTTATTCGCAGGTCTTTACGGCGGAAGTGTTTATAGCTA
The DNA here is from genome assembly GCA_035291325.1 of Bdellovibrionota bacterium. Taxonomy (GTDB): domain Bacteria; phylum Bdellovibrionota; class UBA1018; order UBA1018; family UBA1018; genus XYD1-FULL-55-31. Next base: position 2,921 of record DATDSK010000109.1, read on the forward strand.
TCCGGGTGAGCCACTGTGTTCTGATGGGTACAGAGCTGACAGTTACGGGCGAGGGATCGAGGCTGGTTTTAAGGGGATCGATAACCTTCGCCCGCGTCACTCACGTGAGGCAAATGAGGACTGCTACCAAAGAGGCGTCCGTAAAGGCGTGAGTCTTCATTACGAGACGCAGATCTTCGATTGCGAAGGCGACTTCGAAGACGGTTATGAAGAAGGCTTCAAGGCTTCTCCCCTGAGCGCGGGCACGGCCTGTTACAGCGGTGGATATAGTGCGGGCAAAGCGGCTCTCCGAGTGGGTGCCCGGGAAGGCGCTCGGGAGCTGGTCGGGGACGAGTGTGTCGATGCTTTTCAAAAAGGTTACGAAGATTCCATCACGGGTCAGGTGGCCACGATTCCGCTGAGCAATCCTGAAGCGACTTGCTATCGCGCGGGCTATTACGACGCACGTCGCTGACGACTCGCATTAATTTCTAACAATCTGAGCTTGCTTCTCCCCCCATCGGGCGGCAGAATGTCATTTCGTAATGGTATAAATGGTCACAAGGGGGGTTAACGTATGAAGCGTTTGTTATTTGTTGCCGCTATCGCGGCGATGGTTTTTTCGACGGGTTGTAAACCGAAATGGATTGATCACGTGGCTTTCAAGCCATCGGACGATTTTAAGACCGCCCGGGTTTCACTCGTTTTCAAAGACAACATTCAGACCAATATGGCAGGCGTGTTCCAGATCAAGGATTACGGATATATTTTCGTCAATCCTTACACTCCGGCGCAACGCTTTGAAGTCGGCTTTGATCTGAACCTGGACATCGTTACCGATCAGGACTACGTCAGCATCACTCCAACTGAGTATCTGCCCAACGGCGTGCCGCTCGGGGTCGGGTATCCGCTGGTTGAACTTCGCTCGCCAGAGCCGATCAGCACGAGCTTCGATGCCTTCGGTTATGTTGATGTCTCGCATGCGAAATGGCTCGGAGTCGCGACGATGTTCAAGTTCCTCAATGACGAATACTTCCCGCAAGGCTTGACCATCAGTCAGGTGTTCGAGGTCGATGCGGCGAACAGGCCTGCGGTGATCGCAAGTGTTTTCGGGCCGACCCTGAACGCGGATGGAACACTGAAGCGGGCGGGCGGAATCGCGCTTCTGGCCAATGTCCGTCAGTTGATTGAGCAGAACAGGGTGAGCCCCGGCAGAGAATCGAAGTTCTTTCCGAAGGGAAAATTGCACTTCAGCGGTCCGGCCGCTGCGAAGTACGAAGGACGAATCGACAAATTGCTGAAGATCGAAAAGAAACTCATGAAGGGCTTCAACTCCCAGAACTGAGCCAATCGATCTGCTGATGCTTAAAGGGGGGGAGGGGCTTTGGGCCTTTCCCCCTTTTCTTTTTTGGTACTAGCCTGAATGTGCCAATATTTCCGGTCTAAAACCGCGAAAGCTCGCGCAAAACGCCCAAATCTCACGGCGTGCTCGCCGATTCTTAAACTCATGTATGGACCCACCCGTGGTGCGCAAGCGATTTTTCGTCTGTTTCGATCTTTGAAGTGGGACTGCTGCCATGTATCCGGCCTCCGAAATGTCATTCCTGGGCCATGATGGAATATGCGCTCCTGATCCTTAATCACATTAGCGGCATCTGACGCGCCAGTGAGTTTAACAGGTTTTTCAGAAGCTGGTCCTACCGATCGAGCCATCACAATGTTATCGCCTCCGCAATCCTAGAGTTTGCAATCCCTTTCAGGAACCTCTACGCACACACATAATCTTGATCTCGCGTCATCAGAGCCCAAATTACCCTCGCGTTCTTGTTCGCCAACGCGACTGCCGCCCGATTGGTGCCTCTGCGTTCTTCGAGTTTTCTGAGCCACTGACTCTGAGGATCAGTTCTCCGGTCGAGCCATCTTAAAGTCGTTCGTGCGCCGTGAATCAGTAGTGTCCTCAAGTACACGTCTCCGCGCTTACTGATTCCCAGTAAAACGTTCTTGCCCCCGCTGGAGTGTTGCCTAGGAACAAGTCCCAACCATGCAGAGAGTTCTCGTCCGTTTTTGAAAGCATTGGGATCCGAAACGGCGGCTATCATCGCCGTAGCGGTAAGTGGCCCGACTCCAGGGATCTTCGCTATTTTTTTGCAGATAGGATGTGCTTCATGAATCCTTGCAATTTTCTCGTCGTACTCCGCCACCCGCTCAATTACGTGCTTAATCATCGGTGGCTGCAGCGAGGTTCTTGGGAAGCTTCTGAATGCCTTTTGGGAGGACGATCCCGTATTCCTGCAATAGTCCTCGCACTTCGTTGGCGAGAGCAGTTCGTGACCTCACGAGCCTCTGGCGAACACGATGAAGAGCCTGAATATCTTGCTGTTCAATGCTTTTTATCGGGACAAAACGCATGTGAGGCCGAGTAATTGCCTCGCAGATAGCCTCGGCATCTGCAGCATCATTCTTATTTGATTTAACGTAGGGTTTCACGAATTGCGGCGAAATGAGTCTGACTTCGTGTCCAAATTTTTCAAATTCTCGTCCCCAGAAATGGGCGGATGCACATGCCTCCATTCCGATGACGCAGCGAGGTAAATTTCCAATAAAAGTCCTAAGCTGTCCGCGAGAAACTCTCTTCCTGAGAGCCACTTTCCCGCAAGGATCAAGCCCATGAAGCTGAAAAACAGACTTTGCCAAATCGATTCCGAGTACGCTAATTTTCATAACTGGACCCCCCTCTGGTTTTGAATGATTGCGATCACAACCATTCTGGCTCAATGAAGCCGTTTGAACCAGGGTGGGTCCATTCCATTACAATACGTTCAGTATTGTTCCGTTTAAGAACGGCTGCGCTTGCCGCGATCTTCGGGCTTTTTGCGCGTTTTATCTCGGAAATATTGGCGCGGTCAGGCTAGATTCCCCAGGGGAGCCCCTGCAATGTCTGCTTCAGCGATTTCACGGAAACTTCTTTTCTCGGCAAGAGAGCGGCTGAACCCGCATCTCCGGAGCACGCCTCTTGTCCCCGGCTTCTTCGCCCAGGGCCCTGTCTGGCTGAAGCTCGAAACGCAACAGCCGACCGGTTCTTTCAAAGTCCGTCCCGCTTTGAACGGAATTCTTGCCCATGAACAAACGGCACGAAAGCAGGGGATCATCGCTTCTTCTTCGGGAAATTTTGCCCAAGCCGTCGCATATGCCGCGAAGAGCTTGGGCTGTCACGCGCAGATCGTCATGATGCAATCGACATCCGAATACAAGATTTCCCGGACAAGGGATTTGGGAGCTGAAGTCGTTCTTTGTGGCGCGAGCTTTCAGGAGCGGTGGGATACGACTTACCGGCTTCAACGAGAAACAGGGCGCCTTTTGCTCCACCCTTATGATTCGCCTGACACGATCAGTGGCGATGCGACGTTGGGGCTGGAGCTCCTGGAACAGCTTCCGGGGGATTTCACCTGTATCGTGCCGGTAAGCGGTGGAGGTCTCCTTGCGGGGATCGCGCTCGCCCTTAAAACTGCGCGTCCAGGGTGTCGCGTTATTGGCGTACAACCTGAGGCCAACCCATCGATGAAACGGGCTCTGGAGTCGGGAGAGCGCGAGGAAGGGGCCATCGCTCCATCGATTGCCGATGCGTTAATCGCGGTGAAGCCTGGAGCGCTTCCGTTTGAGATCGCTCAGAAGTACGTTGATGAAATCGTTCTGGTCACCGAGGCTGAAATCGTTGAAGCGCTCCGCGTTTTGACGCAGGAGCAGAAGTTAGTGGTCGAGCCGGGTGCCGCGGTTACGGTCGCGGCAGTTCTGTCGGGCAAAATTTCGACGCGGCATATGGCAACCGTCTGCGTATTAAGCGGCGGAAACATTCAGCCTGAAAACCTGCTTCGTCTTGCCTTTGGAACTCGTCCTCTGCTAAACCGAGTCCCATGAAAACCCTGTCCTACTTCTTCTGGGGAATTGTCGCGGCCATCGCTATCGTTCTTATCCTTGGGATTCGCGCCGCAATCGTGGCTCGCAAACCTGAACCCACGACTGCTCCACGGAGCATACCGACTCCGGCAGAGATGCCTCACAGTACTCAGAGCCCAGCTCCGAGCCCGAGGCGGTGAGCCGGCTATTCGACATCGGGCCCATTGAGGGGCCTATATCGGGCGTCTTTCGTAAAACAGTAAGTCGGCCGACGCACATCAACTCAGCTAGTTGACATTCGATAATCAACTGATACTGTTTATAGCATGCTTTTACCTCCATATGAGTTGAACCAAAAAATCCGTTTGATCCGAGTATTCGCCGGTCTGAATCAGGCCGACATGGCCCAGCTTCTGGGGATGACCCAAAGCTGGGTTTCAAAGGTCGAGGCTGGCATGGGAGATCTGACGGTCGCGCATCTCAATATTATTCGGAAGAAATTTGAGATCAGCGCTGACGCGATCATCGACGGAACGATTCCGTACTCCCAGATCTCGAAAGCATTTAATGCGCCTTTGAAATTGCCCAAAAAATACACCCACGGCGCGAACTGCCGGGTTCGGCTGCTCTATGGGTTCGTTTCTCTTTTCGAGGAGCGGCTCGGAGTCGACGCGACTTTGAAGTTTTTCCGTTCCAAAGGGATTGCATCTGAAGTTCTGGCCGATCCTGATTTCCGGGTCAGCATGGCGATGGTTCTGGATTTCATGTCCTTCGGTATGAAATCGAACCTCCTTACTGAGGAGGGGGCCTGGGATAAAATCGCGCGATGCAACATCGTTTCCTTGCTCGAGTCCGGATCTGGTTTGAGGCAGGGGTCGCCCAAAGAAGCTTTCGCGAGAGTTGGCGAGATCAATCGACGCTATACCACTGATTTCAACTATCAGATTATTTCGGTCACTGACCGATCTGCCGACATCTACGCCGATCACGTGCGTTTACAGAAATGGCTTGGTTCCAATAACTCTGCCTTCGGGTCCGCGCTTGGGTCCTACCACAAAGCGGTTCTCGAAGCGCTTGGCCGGCTTGATTTTAACGGGATGGTCCAGGTGAACACGTTGCCTCAGGCTCCGGAGCACTGCGGTTTTGCCTATCGTGCGACTTGGAATTGATTCGGGTCCTCACGGCAATCTTGCGGAAATTCGAAAAATATTGAACAGTGGCTCGGCATGAAAAAAATTCTGACGCTGTTCGGTTTGGCCTGCCTATTCTGTTCCGGAACTCTTGCCGACGAGGGGATGTGGACGTTCAACGAGTTTCCTTCGGACCAGGTTAAGGAGAAGTACGGCTTTACGCCCGATCCGGAGTGGCTCGAGCGCGTGCGGCTTTCGTCGGTACGGCTCGCGGAGGGCTGTTCGGGAAGTTTTGTTTCACCGGACGGATTGGTTATGACCAATCATCATTGCGCTCACTCGTGTATCGAACAGCTGTCCACGGCCGAGAAGGATTATGTTGCGACGGGATTTTATGCAAAGACCCCGGCGGGGGAAGTTCGGTGTCCCGAAGTCGAAATCAATCAGCTCACGAGGATCACGGACGTTACCGCGCGAGTCTCGGCGGCAACAAAGGGACTCAAGGATAAGGAGTATAACGACGCGCTCAAGGCGGAAATGTCGAAGATTGAAAAGGAGTGCGCCGAAGGGACGGATATCCGTTGCGATGTTGTTTCGCTCTACCACGGCGGCAAATATGATCTTTATCGCTACAAGCGTTTTCAGGATGTCCGGCTGGTTTTCGCCCCCGAATTTGCTATCGCGTTCTTCGGGGGGGACCCGGATAATTTCATGTTCCCTCGATATGATCTCGATATTGCTTTTCTCCGGGTCTATGAAAACAATCAGCCGGTCCGCCTGAAAAACTATTTCAAGTGGTCGCCGGAGGGGGTCAAGAACGGAGATCTGACGTTTGTTTCGGGGCATCCCGGCGGGAGTTCCCGTCTCCTGACCGTCGCCGAACTGGAGTTTGAGCGCGATTTTTTTCTCGTGAAACGGCAACTCTATCAGGCCGAGCTCCGTGGCCTGCTTACCGAATTTCAGAATCGCGGCGCCGAGCAGAAGCGGTATTCGAACGGGTTGCTTTTCGGTATCGAAAACAGTCTCAAAGCGCGCCGGGGCATGCACGAACGGCTGCTCGACAAAAGGTTTTTCGCGATGAAGTTCGCCGCTGAAAAGGCCTTTCGCCGAAACATCAACTCAAATCCGGAATGGCGAAAAGCATACGGCGGTGCGTGGGACGCGATCGCCGGCGCTCAGGGTGAATTAAAGAAAATCTGGGCACCCCTGAGCTATTTGGAGAATGGACGTGGTTTTTCGTCCACCTTATTTCAAATCGCGCGGACACTGGTCAGGTCGGCGGCTGAATTGCCGAAGGCAAACGAAAAGCGCCTGCGCGAGTACGCCGATTCCAATCTTCCGGCGGTCCGACAGAATTTGTTCAGCGCGGCTCCGATCTACGACGATCTCGAGATTGAGACGTTGACGTTTTCCTTAACCAAGCTTCGGGAGGAGCTGGGGGTCGATGATCCGCGCGTACGGAAAGTTCTTGGGGCATTTTCCCCGCGGGAACTCGCGGTATCGCTGATCAAAGGCACGAAACTTCGAAACATCGAGCTCAGGAAGTCGCTCTTTGAGGGGGGGCAGGCCGCGATTGAAAAGTCAGACGATCCGATGATTGTTTTCGCGCGCAAAATCGACACGGATGCGCGGCAGATCAGGACGCGCTACGAGGACTCGATTGAATCCGTCATTAAGAAAAACAGCGAGCTGATTGCAAGGGCCCAGTTCGCCGTTTATGGCACGAGTCTCTATCCCGATGCGACCTTCACGCTCCGGCTGACCTATGGTCAGGTCAAGGGATATAAGGATGCGAGGAGCGGCAAGGAAATTCAACCGCTCACGAGAATCGCCGGGGCTTTTGAACGCAATACCGGGCGCGATCCTTTCGCGCTTCCGACATCCTGGATAAAAGCGAAAGATCGTTTGGATCTCAACACGCCCATGAATTTTTGCACGACGAACGACATTATCGGCGGTAATTCGGGTTCGCCCGTCATCAACCGGGATGCCGAGATCGTCGGACTCGTATTTGACGGGAATATCGAATCTTTGGGCGGGGAGTATGGTTTTGATCCTGCCGTAAACAGAGCTGTCGCCGTCCACGGCTCCGCGATCGAGGAAACGCTGAAAAAAATCTATCATGCGGAAAGGCTCGTGACGGAATTGAAGTCCCGCTAGCCGCAGGCCGTTTGCGTGCTACGTCAGCTTCGCGCCTGACGTATTATTGCTGATGATCTCGATGTGAAAGACGCCGTCCGCGGTTTCAAACGGGATCACGATGCATGCTCCCGCGCCAAAATGCTTGATTTGGTGGTCCTTGCCCCACACACACGACGGGATCGCCTGTTGGATCTTATAGCCAAGCGTGTTCAGCTCGATTTTCGATTGGCCCAGGATGATATTCGAGAGCTCGCCCGCGAGATCGACAATCTCGGGTGTAATGGCGGTATAGGTCTGGCCGAGCATTCCTGATGCGAGCTTCAGGAAAATCTTTTCCGGAAAGCTGATCGCGAGCGTTCCGTTGAATGTTTCTGAGGTGATCCCGATAATGCCGCTCAAATCGCCCAGCAGCATCGGATCCGTCGGCTTTTTGAGGAAAGGCTTTTGCGGCGTGGTCGCGATCGAACATTGCACGTTCAGAACCTTCTGGGTCGCCGTGACGAAGGGGTTGATGAAGTTCACATCGAATTCTTTCTGCTTGGCAAGTCCGAATTCGACGAGAGCGGCCCGTAAGCTGGTGCGTACGGGGAGGAGCCGGTCGAGACCGTTTCGCTTGATCGCTTCGCGAATGCTGTCGTTGACGTTGATGAGGCAGATCTTCCCGTTGAGTTCTTTGAGTTGTTTGTAAATCTGGGCCAGACCACGCAAAAACTGCGTGTTCATGTCGCCGCAGGCTTCGCATTGTACGACGAGATATTTAATGCCGTTACCTTTCAACCGACTCTCGAATTGCGCGTCCACCGTCGGGCGTTCCGCGCCGTTGCAATCGCCCTTGAGGGTCAGGATCTGGTATTCGTCTTGTTGAGTAAATTCAAGCGCCATGGGCCGCCTCCTTGGAACTCAGCGCCCGGTTCACCTCATCGAGCAGGTCCTTGGGCGA
>DATDSK010000110.1:0-26890 GCA_035291325.1 Bdellovibrionota bacterium
TCACGTTTATCGTTTTCGCCGATCAGGGCCAGGATGTTTCGTATGTTCTTGGCGATGGCGGCATGGTTCGGCGATTTTTGCATACCCAGCGTATAAACCAGATAATGGCCGAGGTGAAAGCAAAAACGATTCGAATTGATGCGGGCGCCGCGCTTTGGTAGTGGTAGGCCACGAGGTGAATTGGATCCATGACATCAAAACCAGCGAATCTTAACGAATCTGTACTGAATGCGCTTCGGACGGTGATGGATCCGGATCTTGGGAAGGATCTCGTCAGCCTGAACATGATCCGGGACCTGACGATCGGCCCTGACGGAACTGTGTCGTTGAGAGTCGTTCTGACGACACCCGCTTGCCCGCTTAAGGCGAAGATCGAGAGCGACGTTCGGGCCGCGCTTGCCGCCGTGGACGGTGTGAAAGGCGTGCAGATCAAAATGGACGCCGAGGTGCGTCCTAGAAAAAATCCGAACAAGCTCGAGGGCGTTTCCCACATCATCGCCGTTTCGAGCGGCAAGGGCGGAGTTGGCAAGAGCACGGTTTCAGCAAATCTCGCGGTTTCGCTCGCTCTTGAAGGCGCGAGCGTCGGGCTCATGGATGCCGATATCTACGGCCCGAATATCCCGACAATGATGGGCGTGAGCGAACCGCCGACGGTTGAATCGGACCCCTCACGGGGAGATCTTCTGGTTCCTCCTTCGGCCCATGGCATTAAGGTGATCTCGATGGGTAGTCTGATCGAGGGCGATCAGCCTCTCGTCTGGCGCGGACCGATGCTTCACAACATCGTGGATCAGTTCTGCCACAAGGTGAAATGGGGAAAGCTGGATTACCTGGTCGTTGATATGCCGCCTGGAACCGGGGATGTTCAACTTTCTCTCGCTCAGCTTGTGCCGGTCTCGGGCGCGGTTCTGGTGACGACTCCTCAGGAAGTCGCGATGCAGGATGTCCGAAAAGCGTTTTACATGTTCGAGAAGGTTCGCATCCCGATGATCGGGGTGGTCGAGAATATGAGCTATTTCAAATGTGATCAGTGTCAGAAAAACCATGACTTGTTCGGCTCCGGAGGCGGAAAGCTTCTCGCGGAAAAATTCGGCACCGAACTCCTTGGACAGATTCCCATTCTCCCCGAAGTCCGAGCCGGAGGAGATCTGGGCAGGCCTATTGTTTTGACTGATCCCGATTCAGAGCCCGCCAAGGTCTTTAGAGATCTTTCGAAAAAAGTCGCCCAAAGGGTATCGCTTCTCTCGCAATAGGCTGTTCGTCGGTCCGGTGTTTGCAGTAAAGGTTCGCCACGAAAAGGAGAGTCTCCCATGCCAGTTCAAAAGCGTTCATCACAAAGAAGCCAGACGAAAAACCAAGGTCAAAGCGCTCGACAGGTTCAGCGCAAGGGTTCAGCTGTTTCGAAGATTTCAAAGATAAAGGAATCGTTGTCGTCGCGTTCGCGTCCGGGGGCGAAAGCTGTTTCGTCCGCTTCACAGAGCCAGGCGCGCGGTCGAAAGACATCTTCTTCGCGCGGGCGGAAGCGGACTAGCGCCCACATGAAAGCCGCCGCCTGAATCGAGCCTTCGCAAGCGCCGAAAGTGGAAAGCCTGGGAGGCAAGGTGAGTTGCGTTCCCAGGCTTTGTTTCGTTAGTGCGTAACAAGACCCGCGACTCGCGGGTGGTTACTCAGAATTAAGTCGTCGCTTTCTGTCCAGCCTTTTGTCCAGCGGCTTGAGCAGCTTTCTGTCCAGCGGCCTGACCGGCCTTCTGTCCAGCAGCCTGAGCAGCTTTCTGTCCAGCAGCCTGAGCAGCTTTCTGTCCAGCAGCCTGACCGGCTTTCTGTCCAGCAGCCTGACCGGCTTTCTGTCCAGCGGCCTGGCCGGCTTTCTGTCCAGCGGCTTGGCCAGCTTTCTGTCCAGCGGCTTGGCCGGCTTTCTGTCCAGCGGCTTGGCCAGCCTTCTGTCCAGCGGCTTGGCCAGCTTTCTGTCCAGCGGCCTGCCCAGCCTTCTGCCCAGGTTGGTTTGTGGGAACGACAGTAGGAATAGTCGTTGGCACGACGGTCGGGACTACAGTGGGTACTACCGTCGGTACGACGGTAGGTACAACGGTCGGCACTGGTCGGGGATTTTGTCCCTGTCCCTGCCCCTGCCCCTGATCCTGAGCGAAGCTGATTGAGGTGCCTAGAACGAAAGCGAATGCGCCAATGAGGGCTCCATATTTCGCGAATTTCATGCGCTGATATCTCCTTCAGGTGGTTCGTCTGTTTGTCGAGATATCCGGCAACTTTGCAATGCAGGTGCCATTGAGCGGATTGGCTTGTGCAAGAGCGTCCATCGAATTATGACGAAGTAATCAGGAACGTGGGGGATGAAATGCTCAGTAGCCCGGATCCGAAATGGTTGGTGTTTTTAGAGCGCCGCTTGCGCTGGCTGGGGATTCCGAATCTCGCCATTATTTTGATCACTTTTCAGGCGATCGGATTTTTTCTGGTTTCCATGGATCCAGAGTGGCTGTCGAGGCTCGCTTTGGTCCCGGAATTGGCCCTTTCCGGAGAATACTGGCGGGTCATCACTTTTCTTGCGCTGCCGATTTCGCTTCATCCCGTTTTCGTTATTTTCGTGCTTTGGTTCCTCTATTTCATCGTGAACGCGATTGAAGGAGAGTGGGGCGATTTCAAAACCACTTTCTATGTTTTGATTTCGATCCTGGTGACCGAAGTGTATTCGTTCGCTTCGGGATATCCGGTAACAAGCGTCGCTGCTCTTGAATCGAGCCTATTCCTGGCCGCTGCGGCTCTTTTTCCGGATTATGAAGTGCGACTGTTTTTCGCTATTCCGGTCAAAATGAAATGGCTTGCCTGGATTACGCTCGGCTTTCTCGGTTTGCAGTTTTTCCAGGGAGATTGGGCGGATCGCTTTTTTCTTCTCGCGATTTATTCGAATTACCTCGTGTTTTTCGGGCCGGCGCACGTGGAGCGTTTTCGTGCGATGCGAAGACGGGCCCGCTTCAGAAAACAGCTGAATCAGTAGTGTCCTGAGTCAGTAATAACGTGATAATTGCCGGAAAAATTTTGGTTTGCTTCGAGACGCGAAAAGCGACGCAGGCTTATTGCCTGCTAGCTTTGAGCAACGAAGAAGAAAAACAAAAGATTCCGGCCCTTTGGGAAGGATCATTTTGATCCGACTCTGTGTCGCTCGTCGCTCGCAGACCAAAAGTATGCGTCGCTCCTCGCTCCTTGATTCGAATCAAAATGATCTCTTCAATTATCACGTTATTACTGACTCAGGACACCAGCCGATCGTCGTTCAGAACGACATGCCGGCAAGAGCGGCTTTGGCGGCTGATTTTCTCACGGCTTTCGAATGAATCGCGAGAATGAGCTGAATCACATCGCGAACGTTCGCATTCGAACAATTTGCCGAACATCTGCTCAGGTCGCTCGAAGCTTCGCAATGGCCTTCGCATTGGGCTGTCAGGTGAGCGAGCTGCGGAAAAACGGGGCCCGGGTGCAAATCGATGAAGTGGTTGATCCCGAGTGTCAGGGTGGCCGCACAGCCGTTGAGTTCGTGCTGGAATACGAACGTGCCATTCTTTGTGTTCTTCAAGTCTGCCTTGAATTCTTTCAGGGTCACGGAGATGTCGACCAGGAAATCGGTCCGATCCTGCCAAACGTGGCTGCAGTGAGGACATTTTTGAAAAGGCTGCATCGTGAGTACCCCCTTCGATCTTTTCAGCAATTTAGACCGTACGGCGCAAAATGGCAATACCGTACCAGATCAGGTGCAGATTGCTGCCATTCATGCAAAAAAACGTGGCCTGATTTCAACCAGGGCATAAGAAGCTTTGGAGGAAACCCCTGATTTGACTTAAAATAAAGGTTCACTGATCAACGTTGATCAGGGTCCTGACACTCGAGGAGAGGAAAACACCGTGTCGATTACATTGAAGCTGGAAAACAACAAGGAATTGAACGTGAACCGCGGGACGACCCTCGCCGATGTGATCAAACTGATCGGTGGTGCTACGGACCATTCGATTTTAGCTGCCTTTGTCGATAATAAGATGCGTGAATTGACGAGCATTCTCGACCACAACGCTGAGGTGCGGTTTGTCGGCTTGAATACGCATGACGGGATTCGAGTTTACCAGCGGAGCGCGTCTTTTATTCTGATTAAAGCCCTTTTTGATCTCTGTCCTGAGGCGAAGATCAAGATTCTTCATCCCATCGCCAATGGTTTGTATGCCGAGATCACCGGCGCACCGGAGATCGGTCCGAAGTTCATCAAGGATCTGGAGACTCACATGCGGGACATTGTCGCGAAAGACCTGCCTTTCACCCGCGAAGAACTCCCGATCGCCAAGGCGATCGAGGAATTCAGGTCAACCGGCAAGGATGATAAGGCGCGGCTTCTGAGTTACCGCAACGCCGCGACGGCGAGCGTCTATGAGTTGGACGGGCAGGTGAATTACTTTTACGGCTATCTTGCGCCGACGACTGGCTATATCCAGCAGTTTTCGCTCGCTCCTTATGACAATGGGATCATTCTACACCTTCCCACGGTCCATAATCCGAATAGGCTGGTGCGGGGGAAGAAGAGCAAAAAACTTTATGAGGTTTTCAAGGAAACTCTTCGTTGGCGTCAGATCCTCGAAGTCGAAGACGTCGGAATGCTCAACGAAGTAGTCCGGAATGAACGCTATACGGAGTTCGTTCTGATTTCAGAAGCGTTTCACGAAAAGAAAATCGCGCAGATCGCCGACTCGATCGCAAAAAAGAAGGACACGCGAGTCGTGCTGCTCTCGGGGCCTTCGGCCTCGGGCAAGACCACCTTCACCAAGCGCCTCGCGATTCAGCTGAGCATAAACGGATTTAAGCCGCTTCTCGTTTCAATGGACGATTATTTTCTGGATCGCGACAAAACCCCGAAAGGTGCGAACGGCCAGCATGATTTCGAGTCGCCACTCGCGATCAACGTTGAGCTGTTCCGCCAGAACATGCAGAGCATTATCGAAGGTAAGCCAACGGAGCTGCCGAAGTATGACTTCAAAACGGGCACGGGAGGGATGTCCGGAAAGATCATCACGCCGAATGAAAAGAGCATCATTCTCATCGAGGGGATTCACGGCTTGAATCCGCTGTTTTCGGCGGATTTGCCGAAACAAAGCATATTCAAAATATACGTGAGTCCGCTGACCGAAGTCCCGCTCGACAGTCACAACCGTATTCCGACGACGGACACCCGCATTCTCCGGCGCATCATTCGCGATCACCAGTTCAGGAATTATTCAGCTTCGGAGACTATCCTGCGTTTTCCGTCGGTAAGGGAAGGGGAATCGCGACATGTGTTCCCCTACCAGGAGGAAGCGGACGTGTTCTTTAATACGGCGCTGATCTACGAATTCGCGGCATTGAAGACAATCGTCGAGCCGGTGCTTCAGAAAGTTCCGCAGGATTCATTCGCCTATGCGGAGGCCTTACGGCTCCAGAAGTTTCTTTCGTACTTCTTGCCGATTCCGGTTGATGTGGTTCCGCGGCATTCAATACTGCGGGAGTTTCTGGGCGGAAGTTCGTTCCGGTATTAGTTCTGGGTTCCGCGCAGCAGGATATCCATTTCGCTGATTTTGAGCTGTCGTTTCAACTTCAGCTCGACGCGAATCTGATCGCCTTCGATGTCGATGAGATGACCGGTCTGCTGATCGAGGAAGTGATGATGTTCCGAGAGTGTCTTGTCGTAGACGACGGAATCAGATTCGGGCAGGTGGAGTTCGCGAAGAAGGCCGGCATCAACGAGCACGTTCAAAGTGTTGTAAATCGTCGCGAGGCTCACTTTTGGGAAACTCTGATCAGCCCAGGATTTGATCTGATCGGCCGTCGGGTGGTCGGCATCGCAGAGGATGTATTTGAAAATCGCGATCCGCTGGGTCGTCGGGTTGACCCCGGCGTCCTTGAGTCTTCTTTCGATTTCCTCCACGCTGATATTTTGAAACTTTGAATTCATGGAATTGGAATAATTCTAAACCGGGCTGAAGTCAATATTGCTGGTTGGTGGAGCGATATGGAAGTGCTGCTCTGCATAAAAAGCGGTTGACTCCTTATCTGTTCCACATCATGTTGCGTTTATGTTTGAAGAAAATGGCAATGCACCTCAAATACAGCTGATGAACGGTGCTGAACTCGAACGATATCAGCTCCATCGCCGCTTTGATCGCATGGGGCGCCTCATTGGTGACGAGAAAATCCGGCGGCTCATGGATTCGTACGTGATGATCGTCGGAATGGGGGGCGTAGGATCGTGGGCGGCGGAAGCCGTGGCGCGCGCGGGCGTGGGTCATGTCGCGGTGGTCGACTTTGACGAGATTTGCGTCACCAACAGCAATCGTCAGCTCCACGCGATGGCCGGGCAGATCGGAAGAAAAAAAGCCGAAGTCATGGCGGAACGCCTCCGTCTCATCAATCCGCAGGCCGAGATCGTCTTGCATCCGGAGTTCTACAATGACAAAACCGCCGATGCACTGCTTGCCCGTAAACCTGACTTCCTGATTGATTCGATCGATAACATCACGGCCAAGTGTCATCTGATCGCTCGTTGCAAGAGGGATGGTATTCCCCTTGTCTGCGCGACCGGATCGGGTGGCCGGCTCGATCCCACCCGGGTTCAGGTAAAGGATCTTTCTGAAACGGAGATTGACCCGTTGGCGCGCTCGATCCGTCGCATTTTACGGCAGCAATACGGTTTTCCCGAGGTGGGCAGCTTCGGTGTTCCCGCCGTGTTCTCGGCCGAGCCCGTCATTCAGCCGAAAGAACTGACGTATGATGAAGGGAAGGGATTTCGCTGCGTTTGTCCGCACGGCAACAACGGTTTGCACAGTTGCGAGGACCGCAACCTGATCATGGGAAACGCGTGCTTCGTCACTGGGACTTTCGGTTTTGTCTGTGCATCGGTGGCGATCCAATCGCTTATTAGTAATTGACGACGGGACTCCTGGTTATTCAGCGATAGCGGCCCCGGGATTGCTTCTCTTCCGATTTATCTCGGTCTCAAGTTCGCGAAATCTCTTTTCAAGGTATTTGTCAGGATCCAGGTCGCCCGCCTGATTGGGCTTTCTCCTGCTCTGACGGTTGGCGAGAGAAGTGATGTCGAGTACGGGGCAATTCGTTTTCAGGAAAGCCGCGAGTTCCTCATCCGTTTTATTAAATCGTGCGTTCCATTTGTCCAGTTTTCTGAAAAGTTCCCTGTTCGGCACCTTGCACCTCGTGCCTCGCGGGTCAATAAAGGTGCAGGAGCCCGGGGTGAGATATCGAGCCTTGTCTCCGATCGCCGAACCGCAATCGAGGAGAAGGCCGTCTTCGAGCTGCGTAATCGTCGTTCCTCCGGCGTTCTCGAGTGTCGGTGTGGAGCGGGAAATCGTCGCCCTGCTCACCGAAAGAATCTTGCCCGTGTTTTTCGAGATCGTGACGTTGTGCCCCGATGGAGTCATTAAGAGGACATCACCGTTATCCAGGATCTCGAAGAAGGGGTCATCCACCCGGGGGAAAAAGAAAAAGGCATGAATGGCGGAATGAGAATAGGCGTTCGCCCCGGTTTGACTGTTGGTGAAACCGATTTGAAAGCTGCCGCGGTTTTGTTTCGAAAGGGTATAGGTATACGTTTGGTTCGAAACGTAAATCAGGCGATTTTTTCCGCCATACATCACCGAGAGGTTGCCGGGGGACATGACTTTACGTTCATCGCTATCCAGGTCTTTGGGTTTCGGAACGAATCTCAGAGAAGATTCAGCGGCAAAACTCGAACTGAATGGAATCAGAATTGTCGCGACGAGAAGGATCGCTGAAAATTGAATCATCACTCTTTTATTGTACGGCGACCCATGGCGTCAAACCAGAGGTAAAACGGTGGATCGTGAGTGGTGAATTCTTTACGAATTACGTAACCTTACTCTGGCCAGACGGTCTCAGAGGCGGCTGATTCATTCCCGGCAGCATCGATGGCGGTCACGTGGTAGCTGTTCCAGAAACCGGGGTCATACTCCATGTCGAGATAGCTGGTTTTTTCGGTCGTAACGATCAGCTCGCCGTTTCGATAAAGGCGGTAGGCTGTCACACCGACATTGTCGGTCGATGGATTCCATTTGATGTAGAAAAAGTAATCGACCGTATTGAACGAGAGCTTCAGGTGAGCAGGTGCCGTTGGAGGCTCCTGATCCACGGTGAATTGCGCCGCTAAAGCGGGCGCAGTTAACGCGATCAACAAAGAACTCACCAGCAACAGACGACGCGATACAAACATGAGAATTCCCCCCAGGCCTGAATCATATAAAACCAGAGTTTTGATGTCACTTTTTAATTAGCCGCTCTTTTGAAGGGTAATCCCTGGCGTTCGAGCGGGTTTGGGACGGTACGTCACCTCAGCCGCCGTCATTCGGCATTGAAACTGCTCACATTGCTGTTATGGCTGAAATCAAAATCGGAATATCGGGATGGACTTATCCGCCTTGGCGCGGAACCTTTTACCCGAAAGGTTTGCCCCAAAAACGGGAGCTTGCGTTCGCGAGCCGACAGGTAAGTTCGATCGAAATCAATGGCTCGTTTTATTCGCTCCAGCGTCCCTCGAGTTATCAGTCGTGGTACGCGGCAGTTCCTGATGATTTCATTTTTTCAGTGAAGGCGAACCGCTACATCACACATATCAGGAGGCTTTTGGATATCGAACGGCCCCTCGCGAATTTTTTCGCCTCGGGCGTGCTCGCGCTTCGCGAGAAGCTCGGGCCGATCCTTTGGCAGTTCCCGCCGAGCTTTAAATTTGATTCGCGGCGTTTCAAGAACTTTCTCGAGATACTCCCTCGCACGACTCACGAAGCCGCGCGATTGGCCAAACGTCACGACGCCTGGATGGCCGGTCGCACGTGGGTCGAAACGGATGACGATCGGCCTCTTCTGCATACGATCGAAATCCGAAATCAGAGCTTCGAGACGGAAGAGTTCGTGGCAATGATGAGAGCGTACGAAATTCCGATCGTATTCTCGGATAGCGGCGGGAAGTGGCCGTATATCGAGGAGGTGACAGGGGGCTTTGTCTACCTTCGGTTACACGGGGCCGAAGAACTTTACGCGAGTGGCTATGATGATGCGGCTCTTGATGATTGGGAGAGCCGTATCCGCATCTGGATGTCGGGCCGCACTCGCAAGATCGCCTCGCTCGCGCAGGCAAAGGTGCCGCGCAAGGCGCGCGGCGTGTTTGTCTATTTCGACAACGACGCCAAGATTCATGCGCCTTTTGATGCCATTGCGCTGCTCGAACGGCTCACTGATTTCAGGCCGGAGTTTCGTTACCCAGAGTTTCGTCACAAAGATAAAGAGGCTGAAAAGGCCGCCTGACGTCGTCAGCGGCCGCGAGCACGCGTCGAGAAGGTCCGATCCGTGCACACCGGTTACGTGGAGGATTCAGTCATGGCGGATGAATTGAAAGGTTTTAAGGTCGCAGTGCTGGCGACCGATGGTGTCGAGGAAAGCGAGCTGAAGGAACCGGTTCAAGCTCTCAAGGAAGCAGGCGCGGATGTGCGTATTGTCGCGCCTCAGACGGGACCCATCAAGGCTTTCCATCATTTTGACCCGGTCTCTAAAATCGAAGTCGACCAGGAACTCGAAATGGTCGGCCCGGAGGAGTTCGATGCGCTCCTGCTGCCCGGGGGGGCACTGAATGCTGACGCCCTCCGCGTGAACGGCAAGGCAAAAGAACTTGTTTCCAACATGGAAAGTTCAGGAAAGCCGATTGCCTTCATCTGTCACGCGGCCTGGCTGCTTGTTTCCGCGGGGCTTGTCAGAGGCCGCAGCTTAACCAGCTATCATACGATTCAGGACGACATCCGGAATGCCGGTGGCACCTGGCGCGATGAGCAGGTTGTGCGCGACGGCAACTGGATTTCGAGTCGGCAACCGTCTGATATTCCTGCTTTCAACCGCGCGGTGCTTGAGCTGTTTTCGCGTGCTCTACTGCAAAAGGCGGCACGGGCAGCATAGCACTCAGGCCGCCACTCGGGTTTTGCGGACGGTCATCTCGGGCAGTTTTTGGACGAGCTTGAGAACCGGCGAGAAGAGGTCGCCGTATTTCCCGATTCGCCGGATAACGTCCGGAGTTTCGAAGGTGAGAAGTTCCCGCGCTCTGCCCGGTGTGCGATGCGCGTGCTCTATTTCGGCCCAGGTGATAGGCGTCGAAACGGTCGGCCGATTGTTAGCGCGAAGTGAATAGACGGTTACCGTCGTTTTGAAGTCCACGTTCTGATGCCAGTCGATATAGACTTTTCCGGCCCGGTATTTTTTCGGCATTTTCGAGGTAATCAGGTCAGAACGCGCGAGTTCGAGGTTTTCGGCCAGTTTTCGCGCGAATTCACGGCCCCTTTCGAACGAAGTCCCGGAATTGAGCGGAAGATAGAGATGGAGGCCTTTTTGTCCGGAAGTTTTCGCCAGGACCTCCAATCGCATCCGGGACAAGGTGGCCCGGGCGAGAATGGCGACTTCAAGGCATGCCTCAATGCCGACGCCGTCGCCCGGATCGAGATCAAGAACTAGCATGTTCGGACTGTTCATATCGGCGATGGTCGCGAGAGTCGTGTGGAGTTCGATGGAGGCCAGGTTCGCCGCCCAGATCAGGGTGGGAAGATCGTTGAGCAGACAGTAATTCGTACTTCCGAACCATGCCGTTCTGACCCACTTCTCGCGATGATGCGGACATTGCTTTTCGTAGAAGCGTTGCCCCTGGACGCCGTCAGGATAACGTTTGAGGGTGAACGGCCGGTCCTTAAGGTGGGGCAAGACGACGGGAGCGACCTGCTGATAATAACGGATGAGATCACGTTTCGTGAAACCCGTTTCGGGGAAAAGTATTTTTGAAGGATTCGTGAGCTTGACGAGGCGGCCCTGGACCGAAACGTACCTGTCCCGTTGTTTCGAATAGTCCCTCAGGCGATTTCCTCCTCGGCTTCGATGTCGGTTCTCGTGACAAGATCAAAGCACTGTTTGGAGTCGAGGCCGATAACGTCCACATTCCTGACCTGCTCGGCGGGCCCCAGTATTTGGAGGATTTCGTGCAACTTGTCTTCCAGGGATTCGCCGGGTTTCAGTGATGCGCGCGCCACTTCCGTCAGTCGATCATAAAAAGTATCTTTCAGCTCGACCTTCGGTCGGAAACATTCGTCGAGAATGCCTTTATCGACGTCCAGGGATTCGAGAGCATCCCTGAGTTTGCCCTCAAGACCGTGTTGCCGGATGGCGGAATAATTGATTTCAAGTCCCGCGAGCTGGGTGTGTTCCTGCAATTCGATATCGAGGTCTCGCAGGGCGTCTTCCTTGTCCGGAGTCAAAGTCGTGCGGGAGGTAAGTACGAACTTGAATTTGGAATGGTTCGTCACATATTCAATGCTCGGCGGCCGTCTGTCGGTGGCCGCGTAACGGTGGCAGAAGTCTCGAAGGCAGAAGTCGTTGATCCGGTCTTTGGCCCAGGCTTCCTTTGTTTCGACTTCTTTTTTGATCGTCCGCGCCGCCGCGAACAGGTTTGAAATCTTTTCGATGTCCTTCGGGAGTTCCTGCGGAGGTACTTCGCGTTTGCGCTGGCGCGCTGCCCGGGGCGCACGCGGGACTTTTCCGCTGAGCAGATCGCCTACGGCCGACCCACGTTGCTTTCCGCCCGGTATCGCGCGCAGGCGGCGCTCGTCTTCGTCACCGCGCTCCGAAGTATGGTCGGGCTCTTCGGCTTTTTTCCTGCTTGGTTTTGGCATAACCGTTGGAGTACAAAAAGCAGGCCTTGGGCTCTTGCGGCTTGCTCGGACGGTATGAGAGCTGCTAAAAACCAAACGTGTCAACTCTCAAGGAATACAGGCGTAAGCGCGATTTCAAGATCACGAAAGAGCCGAGGGGCGCCCGAGCGGCGCGAACCAGAGCGGCGGCGGCAACCGGAATATTCGTGGTCCAGGAGCACCACGCGAGAAGGTTGCATTGGGATTTTCGGCTGGAAGCTGAAGGTGTTCTCAAAAGTTGGGCGGTCACCAAGGAGCCGAGCCCGTCGCTGGGCGTCCGGCGACTCGCGATCGAAACTGAAGACCATCCGCTCGACTATGCGCAATTTGAAGGTGAGATCCCGAAAAACGCATACGGAGCCGGCCGGGTGACCATCTGGGACCATGGAAACTACGAAGCCATCAAGCCGGTCGCCCGCTCGATGGAAAACGGCCTCGTCGAGGTGTTTCTGAAAGGAAGAAAACTCAAGGGCCGTTTTGTGCTCGTCCGGACGCGTGGCGAGGGCGCCAAGGCGCAATGGCTGTTCTTCAAAGCCAAACCGAAAATCGCAAGGCTCAAGATTCCCGAGATCTAGGCTGCGCTTGCCGCGATCTTCGGCCTTTTTGCGCGTTTTTTCTCGGAAATATTGGCGCGTTCAGGCTAAAAGCGGTAGTCGATGCGGGGCTTTCGCGCTCGAATCATCCACCTGGCGTTTTCTTCCATCTGAAAGGTGCGTTCGAGGGGGGCTGTTCTGTCCTTGAGAACAATGCCCTCGATTTCCGGAAGATGTCGTCCTTTTTCAAACAGTGCGGAGAAATCAGACTCGAAAACGGGAGCCAGCCAGACGTTTCGCGCCACCTCGCGGGCGATCGCGAGTTCTCCGCCGCCGCCCGGATAAGGCAGCGAAATCCATTTTTCAGGATGCCGCGT
The DNA here is from genome assembly GCA_035291325.1 of Bdellovibrionota bacterium. GTDB lineage: Bacteria > Bdellovibrionota > UBA1018 > UBA1018 > UBA1018 > XYD1-FULL-55-31. The sequence goes on from DATDSK010000110.1 coordinate 12,682, forward strand.
GATCTTCTCCAGAAGACGAAAACGATCTTCGAAAGAGGTCCCGAGCAGAAGGCTGTTGGCATGCACCAGGATATCCCAGATCACGATCCGGTCTTTCACTCGCGGCGTCTTGTAATGAAGGAGGCCGCCATCCAGAACGTGATAGGCATTCGGCGCTAGTTCAAGATTGTGGAGGCTCTCAATCATCGATTTGGGCGGACGATAACGCGGGAGTTTTGCCTTTTTTCTGCTGTAGAATTCGATACGGCCGTCTGGAAAAAAATAGATCATCGTTCGCCAGTCGTCGTATTTGAACTGCGCGACATAGCGGCTGAAGCCAGGGAGCGACTTCAGTTCGCCCGGGTTCCAGGTCGTGGCAGGGTGAGGCGGAAAAAATAGCTGAAAACTCGTGAACGGCACGGGCATCTTGTTCGGAAGAGCAGTGCAAAAAGGCACCCAGCACGTGGGTTGCAAAATAGTAACGGGAATGAAAGAAGAGAAGCGCCCCGAAAAATTAGAGCCGCCGGCCGTCGAAAAAGAGAAAACCGCAGCTGACAGCCTCCCGCATCGTGAGTCGCCCAAAGACGTCGAGAATCGCGCGGAAAAGGAGCGTTCAAGGCAGCCGGTGCCCAGCGAATCCAGTGACAAACCTTCTTCTGAGCAATCCGAGGCTGTGTGAAAGTCGTAGTTGTCGGCGCCGGCGTTGCCGGTCTCGCGGCGGCAAGGCTTCTCACTTCGCGCGGAGTGAAAGCCGGGATCGTCGAAGCCCGAGGGCGCATCGGAGGGCGGATCTATACCTCTTATAGCGGCCTTGAACTCGGTGCCGAATTTATTCACGGGCGACCTCCTCAGATTTGGAACATTCTGTCCCGGGCGGGCTTGGAGACGGAGGAGGCGGACGGGAGACACTGGTTCATTAAACCCGGGCAACCCGGGCGAGGCGGGAAAAACGCGGAAATTGTGCTCCGCGAGGATTTTTGGGAAATTCTGGGGCAAGTCATGGCCCTGGCGAAAGCGGATCGGGAGAGAGACCGTTCTTTTGCCGAATTTCTCGACGCGCTCGGCGCGACTTCCGGAAATGATCATGAATCCGCGCTCGCCGCGTTTGATCGAATAGCGCTGGCCCGAAGCTTCGTGGAAGGTTTTCATGCGGCTGATACGACTCATATCAGCGAGAAATCACTCGCGTTGGGAGAACGGAAATCCGAGGAACTGGAACGCGGCCGGGCCTTCAGGCTCAAAGCGGGGTACATGGCGCTCGTCAGGTGGTTGGCCAGCGGGATTCCGATCAGGCTCAATACCGTTGTTCGTGAGGTTGCCTGGGGAAAGCCGCATGTTTCATTAAAAGCCGAAACCCCGGACGGGCGGCCACTTTCGGTCATCGAGACGGACCGGGTGATCATCACGATTCCGATAGGAGTGCTCAAAAATCGGGGAGATCTGCCGTATTCAGTGACGTTTCGCCCGGAGCCGCCGCTCCTTTCAGAGTCTCTCCGGCTTCTCGAAAGCGGAAGCGTGCTCAAAGTATTATTGAGGTTTCGCGAGGCACCTTGGGAAGTGCGGATTCCCAGGAGATTCGGATTTGTTCACGACGCGGAAGCGGAATTTCCAACCTGGTGGAGTTCAATGGATGAGAGCCTCCTCGTCGCATGGTTGGGGGGACCGAAAGCACAAGCGATGTCCACGCTCTCCGAGCGGGAGCTCGCGAACCGGGCCATCCGATCGTTCAGCCGCATGCTCGGTTTGGCGGAAGACCGGCTCGCGAGCATGCTGACCGGGATTTCGTTTCACAATTGGCAGCAGGACCCGTTCTCCAGGGGCGCTTACAGCTATGTCAAAGTGGGAGGCGTCGAGGCGCTCAAAGATTTTTCACGTCCGGTCAATAACCAGCTGTTTTTCGCGGGAGAAGCCAGCGGAATCAGCGCGGAAACCGGAACGGTCGACGGCGCGATCGCGAGCGGTGAGCACGCGGCAAAGGCGGTCATCGACAGCTTCTGATACTTCACGGCTGACACTTCACGGTTTTTGCAAACAAACCAGCGGGAGAAAACGACATGAGAGCAGTGGTATTTCGAGATATTGGCGACATTCGCCTGGAGAACGTGCCAGAGCCCAAGCTACAGCAATCGACCGACGCCATTGTCCGGCTGACGGCGAGCGCGATTTGCGGGACCGATTTGCATCTCGTGCGCGGCACGGTTCCGGGGATGAAAAATGGAACGATCCTCGGGCACGAAGGCGTGGGAGTGGTCGAGGAAGTCGGGAACGAGGTCAGGAATTTCAAGCCGGGCGACAGAGTGGTGATCCCGGCCACGATTGCTTGCGGCAACTGTTCGTATTGCCGGGCGGGATACTTCTCCCAATGCGATCAGGCGAACCCGAATGGAAAAGCGGCGGGAACGGCGTATTATGGCGGGCCGGGGAGTTCGGGCCCGTTTAACGGTTTGCAGGCTGAATTCGCGCGCATTCCGTTCGCGAACGTGGGGCTTGTGAAGCTCCCGGAAGAGTTGTCGGACGACGAGGCGATTTTGCTTTCTGACATTTTGCCCACCGCCTACTTCGGCGCGCTCCTCGCGGAAATCAAGCCGGGCGATACGGTCGCGATTTTCGGTTGCGGTCCGGTCGGGCAGCTGGCCATCGCGTGTGCCCGGCATTTCCGGGCCGGCCGCATCATCGCCGTCGACTCCGTTCCCTCGCGGCTCGAACTGGCGCGAGCACAAGGAGCCGAAATCGTGAATTACGATCTTGAGAACCCGGTCGAAGCCATCAAGGCGCTGACGGGGGGCATCGGCGTCGATCGTGCGATCGATGCCGTTGGCATCGATGCGAACTGTCCGCACCACGGCCCGGCCGAAGCCGACGCAAAAACACTCGCACGCGAATTCAAGCGCGAGCTCTCGTATGTTGCGCCGAATGCCCGGCCGCGAGGTGACCACTGGCATCCGGGAGATGCGCCGACCCAGGCCTTGCGGTGGTCCGTCGGATCCCTCGCGAAGGCGGGGACTCTTTCGATTATCGGGGTCTATCCGGAGACCTTGATGGTTTTCCCGATCGGAAAAGCGGTGAACAAGAACCTCACGCTTCAGATGGGCAATTGCAATCACCGCAAATATATCCCGGAGCTCATCGAACTTGTCGATGCGGGAATGATCGACCCGTCGGCGGTGCTCACGAATCGTGAGCCGTTCGACAGGATTCTCGAAGCTTACGCCGCGTTTGATGCGCGGCAACCGGGATGGGTCAAGGTGAAGATCGAACCTGAAGCCGGCCAGATCGCCGCCTGAGCGCGCGGCTATTATTATCTAACGACAATATAAAAATTAGCTTGTAAGCGCGCCTTCTGTTTCGATACTTTTGGTGGCGAAAGAGAGGGCGCGTGAAAAAAGGTCTAATTTCATGGATGATGATGGCGTTTACGGCTTGTATTCTGGGCATGGTCGTCGTGCATTGGAGGCAGGCTCGTGATTCCAAGCAGAACCTGTCGCTTGCGGAATCCCAATCGAGGCGGCAGGCGATCGCGCAGAATCTCGTGGTTTCCCTGCAGAAATACCGCTCCTTGAGCGCGAGTTTCAGAAGGATGGGGAATCACGAGATCAACACCGCGAAAGCGAATCTGAAGACGGAGCTTCTCGACGGGTTGAAAGCCCTGGAAGGAATGGAGCCGAACGGGCCGAATGAAGACGATCGCGCGCTCGTGGACCAGGTGCGAAATCGCTTCGGGGAGTTACTCGTTCTCAGCGCGAAACTTGAGCCGGTGCTGTATTCGAAGGATGTCTTTCAAAAAGCCGAGGTCCTGGATATCCACAAGGACATGATCGCCTGCCTCGAACGGCTCATCGATAATGCCGCTGCCCGGGCCGGCTCGGTTCGCGAGGCGGCAATCTCGTCGGCTGACCGCTCGTCGCTGATTTTGCTTGCCGGGGCTTTTGCGTCCATCGTTTTCGTATTGTTGATGATGGGGAGTTTTTTCTGGTGGCACATTCGGCCCGTCCGGTTTCTGCGGGAGCGTGTCTCCGAGATTCGACGAGGCGCCGTGAAACCGAAAGCAGCCGAATTGCCGCATCCTTATGGTGAATTCGAGTCAGTCATGAGGGATCTGGTCATGACTCTCGACGCTCACCGCCGTGACCGGCTTCAGTTCGTTACGGCGGTCACGACTGATCTCAGGCCGCCGCTGATCGCCCTGAGATCGGCAAGTGACCTGATTGCTTCGGCGGGTGACCGAATTGCCGAGGACCGCAATCTCAGATCGCGGGCTATCGAGGCGGTACGACGGGCGCTGTACCGGCTTTCGGCTGTTCTGGAGGGTCTGAACGACGTGCTGGATGGCGAAGCGGAGCACCTCAAACTCGACGAGAAGATCGTGGACGTCGGTGATCTCGTCAGACGGATGGCGCGGCTTGCCGGAGCGCCTGGTTCTTCCCACGAAATCCGGACGATCACGTCTACGGCTCCGGCCTGGGCATCCGTTGATCCCGAAAGACTGGAACGCGTGCTGATCTATTTGGTTTCGAAACTGATCCTCATGCAACCGCAAGGCGGAAAGTTTCTGATCGAGCTTGTCACGCCCGAACCCGGCGTCGCGGGCGATCTCGAAATCGCGATTTATGACGGTGAGGCAAGTGCGACGAGGGGAGCGCAGGCGAGCGGGCCGGAGCAGGATTTGCTGAGACATTGGGCTACCCAAAACGGGTTCGGGATGTCGCTTGCCGAGCGCATCATGCGAGCACATGGCGGTAGTGTCACGGTATCCGGGGTGGCCGGAACTCGCGTCGTGTTCCGCGTGAGAATTCCGAAGGAACGGGTCGCGATCGGGCTCATCTCCATGAACTTGGCTTCGTACCAATCCTTCCAGCCTCAGCCTGAACAGGCTCAGGAAAGCGCGGTCGTGCCGCGCCTGGATGCGCCGGTTGTTGAGGAACCTGAAGTCAGGCCGGGCTTGAGCAAACCGAAAAAACGGGAACCCCGAAGTGAAGCTGCGCCGCGAGCGGATGTGGTGACTTGAATAGCGGGCTTACGGCCGGTGTTCTTGGCGGGTAAGGCAGGCTAGCATTTCACTTCGAACCCGGTCAGAAAGCATTTCGATATCCGCTCCCGAAAGCCCACGCGTCGGTATCGGGTCAAGCACCTGAACCCTCACAAGGCCGCTTCGTGAAACTCGAGCCGCCGCGTCCCAGATATCCTGGATCGGCGCGATGACGATCGGCACGATCGGCAGTTGCCCGCTGATCGCCATGTGAAACGGTCCCTTTTTGAAGGGGAGAAGGGTGCCGGGGGTTTTGTTTCGGGTGCCTTCTGGAAAAATCAGGATGGAAGCACCTCTGTTCTTCGCGATCTCGACCGCCTTGGTCAGTCCGGATACGGCTTGATGGCGTTTTTGCCGATTGATGAAGATGTTTCCGGCGGCTGCGAAAAATAGCCCAAAAAAAGGCACCCAGAGTATCTGCTTCTTACCGATGACCAGGGTCCGGTCGGTCACGAAACTCGCGAAAAGCAGCACTTCGAGCGCGCTTTGATGATTTGCGAGGTAAACGCACGGCTGCGAGGCCGTGAGTCTCTGCTCGTTCGAAACCTCGATCTTCAGCCCGAGAATCCAGGAGAGAGGATGCCAAAGTACCCGGCCGACCATCCGATTCAGATTGAGATTACCCCAAAAAGCCAAAAAGAGCGGGGTGCCGAGGATGAAGACAATGGAACTCCAGAGCACGATCACGAACAGCCGGACATAGAACGTCACGGTTAAGGCAGTTCGTTGGAATGGGGTAGAAGTCATGCCGCCCGGGGCGGTACTTGGGAGGGATGGAGTTTCCATGTGTCCTAAGGAGATAGTCGAATCGTCCGTTCGAAGCAAGCGTAGAGAGCAAACGGGCGGAACGCGTTTTGCTCTTCACTTCATTCGTAACTAGCCGATCTTCAGGAGGTGACTGGACATGCCCAGAGGTGCAAGCCCGAAAAGGGAACGTGAATACGAAAAATTGAAAAGCCAGTTCGAGGAAACGGGTCGATACAAGGGGCGCGAGAAGGAAGTCGCTTCGCGTATCGTTAACAAGCAGCGAGCGCGTTTCGGCGAAACCAAGGCGGCCAGGGCCAAAGGACGCTCGGGTCGCGCAAAAAAGGCCGCTTGATTGCCGGCCATTTAGCTCGTCCCTTTAGTTCGTAAGAAAGCTCGCGAAAACGCCGGGATGATCGGAGACGGAGTCGAGGGAAGTCCAGTTGTTCCGGGGAAAAAGGATGAAGGCATTCGACAGGCGGAGCCAAGGTTCGGCAAAGAGGTGATCAATCCTTTGAGAAAAAGAGCAGGCACTGTCAATTCCCGATTCCGGCTGACATTTGCGCGAGACATTTGCCTTGTGGAGCGACTCGGCAAGCGTCCAGGAATGACGAACAGGAGCCGGTGAATCGAGTAATCTGCCCAGACGTTCCAGTGCGTGCGTCGCGCGCGCTTCGGCTTCGGCGATCGGAAGAACAGGACGATTCACTTCCTCTTCGAACCCGTCGTTAGGCGGAGCAGGGGGAGTCTCGCGCGCAAGGGCGACGAGCTGGGTGCGAAGCGCGGGGATCTGCTCGCGAAAAGGCGGGGAAAGAAGGCTGTATTCGCCCGGGACCGAAACTTCCCAGGGCACAGTGCTGATTTCCCCTTTTTCGACGACCTGATTCGGGCGGTAGAGACCGGCGTTGAAATCCCCGCCGATGACCAGGCCGGCGTACTGTCCTTGAAACCGCGCATCGCGAAGGTATTCAGCGAGGCGTTCACGCAAGGCAACGGCCTGTTCAAAATGCTGAAACCTTCGTCCGGCATGGACGTTTACTGCGACGAACCACTGGTCAGCTTTTCCAATCGTGATTGCCTGAATAATTGACTTCGAGTCGGGCGCGCCCGGGATGTCGAGTGTCCAGCGTTGCTCGTCGAGAATTCGCCAGGACTTTCGGACGAGAATCGCGAGCCCCTCGACGACGATCCCATCCGGATAGGGGTTCGAATCGAAATCGTGAACCACTTCAAACGTATTTGAATTTGTTTTGCGCAGGATCCTTTTTGTCGCGAAGGTTGAGGGTTCGGTCCACCAGCCGAGATTTCCACGGCAAACGGTCGAAAGTTCGTAGTCTTCGCCACGCGTCTTCAAGCGGCGAAGGAGCCGTACTGCCGCGTTCAGGTGAGCGGGATCTCCCGGCGGCTGCGCGAAAAATTCCGTACAGGTTTTTGGCATGCCGGGACCGCTCGCTGCGACTTCTTGAAGCAGTATGATCGATGGCTTCAATTTCATGAGGTCTGACGCCAGTCGATCGAGCCGCCGGCGATGACCGGAGTCGAGTTCGTCGCGGCTGAAGAAAAAAAGATTCGAATCGGCAAGACGCTTTTGACCGGCGCGATTTTCCATCCATCGTTCGGGTGCTCCGGTGGGGTGATAGCCGTGAAGATTCAGGCTCATCACCCGGAGGTCGTCGTTGCGCGAAGCAGCTTCGGTGGTCGATTCCGCCGCGGCCGGGAATCCGAGCATAAATTGAATCGTCATGATGAAGATCGCCAAGGAGCGCATCGCAAAAACTCTAGCCCTCCGCTCGCACGAAATGCAAGTTCAAAGCGAGCAGAAATGCCGCGCCGCCCTGTTCGCTGGGGCCGAAATCCACGATCAGATCCCAAACTGTTTGAAAAGCGCCTGGCGGACGCACTTCACTGGGCGGCCGAGTTCCACATCATACTGCTTGCGTCGGATTAAGTGATCGTTTGCCGGGTCGGTGTAGAACGCTTTGACCCGGTTGACGAAATCAGCAGGGGGTTCATCGAGTTCAGAAACCCCGCTGACCATCATGTAAGGTTCTTTGATGTCATAGAATTTTGGCGGAGCGTCCGGGCTCGCCTTTTCGGTATCGTACAACGCCTTGAACAGCGCTCGATATTGAAGCCGGCCGGCCGCGCTTTCGGACGCAAATTCTTCGTAATTCAGGAAGAGGTCGAGATCCCAATTTTTCATGACCAACGGTTTTTCCGCGTCCTTAAAATACTTCGCCCGAAGGCTCCTGCCGTTGTAGTCGGAAAAGGGATGAATGGAGATTTGGAACTGATAACGGAGGAGAGGCGAAACATCCGCATTTTCTGAGTAGATGATCAGCTCTTTTAAAACGGCTTGAGTGAGGTTCTTGAATTCGCTACCCGCTTCATTGGCGAGTTGTCCCGAAGCGTCCGCGTCTTTGAGCTTTTTCAGGAGATCCGCGCTCAGGAGTTGTTGAAATTTTTTATAGGTCCTTGCACTTGGGTATTCATGCTTTGCAAGGCAAGTTTTCGTCGGCGCGCCTTGCGGTGGGTTCGGATCCTCGATCCACTCAACTGTGAGAAAGCGATTTTTCTCCAGGGCATCCAATTGGTTTTTCGTGATTCGATAATACTTTTTCCCGTTCACTTCGAAATCGCCGCCCGCGACGATCGGAGCGTCCCTGTAAGTTCCGTTCGGGTTCCCGGAAAGCGCACGGTAGGAACCCAGGATTTCGGCGTCGCTTTCAATACTGCCCACAAGTTGTTTGGCTTGTCTCCAGCGGTCAAGAAGGGGTGCCATACCCGGTTGATCGTAGCGGGTCCAGGGTGCTGAATCGCCTCTTCCCATTGAATTGATGATGTCGTTCCAATCAATGAACTCGAAACTCTCGTAGAAATTGCGTGCGAATTCGTTCGTGAGCTTCGGATTGTACGGAACAAATCCCGTCATGATGGGAGCGACTTCGTACTGAATGCCTGGGAGTATCTCCCTGGGTTGAACTCCGTTTCTCATAACCGATTCAAGAACGGATTCGAAATTGTATATGTGGGGCGCCACTGAGGTGGCGTAGTACCGAGCGAATCGTGAATGGAGCAGCTTGCGAAGTTTTTTCGCCGTATTGCTGTGAAGCTCTTCATCTTTAAGAAGGCTGAAAAGTTCGACTTGTTCCGGTTCACTCAGGGGCTTCCCGGCAAGGAATTTGCTCAGTTCCGGGAAGTTCTTCTGAATCACCGGATGATCGACTAAAGGATAGGTCTGATCGATTCGGAGGAGCCTCTGAAAATTCTGGGGTATGGGTTTTGGGTTACCGGACTGGAATGCATCGAGAATCTCGGCGCTGTTTTTTGGCGTCCAGGCCTTCTCGAGCGGTGACTCTTCAAAAAAATTCAGCCAGGTATCGCTATATCGTATCCCCGAAAGGTTGAGTGCCCGCAATTCGCTCTGAACATTGCCCCAATCGCCGTTTAGTGCGGTTTTTAGATGTTCCGCGTTACCGTTCAAAATACGGGTATCTTTTTTGAGTTCGATGATTAACAGCTTTTCGCCAAACTGGGATGAATCAAGAGCATTCTTGGAAACGTAAAAACCTCCGCCAGCGGCCATTCCATCATGGCTCTTCATAAGAGCCGCGACTTCTTCGCCCGGAACGCGACCGGCCCGCACCCATCTCTCGATGTTGCGAGGATGCGCCCAATGATAAACACGGGTGCCGGCATTTGAGAATTTCGATAGTGCCGACCTGCTTGCCGTTTGCGACGGCGGTTTGGGTCCCATCGGCGGCGGTCTGGATGCTGAGAGCCGGCTGCGCATCCGAGCGGAGCGTCGGCGCGAGGCCGAGATGCAGAGCGATGAGGAGTGTTGTAATAAAGCCGAGTTTTCTGAAGCAGTCTTTGCTGAGCGCCATATTCAGATCCCGAACTGATTGAAAAGCGCCTGGCGAACGCACTTTTTTCTGAGGCCGAGTTCCACATCGTAATACTGCTTGCGCCGGATCAGCTCATCGTTTGCCGGGTCGGTGTAGAAGGCTTTGACCCGGTTGACGAAATCAGCAGGGGGTTCATCGAGTTCAGAAACGCCGCTGACCATCATGTAAGGCTCTTTGATGTCATAGAATTTTGGCGGAGCGTCGGGGCTCGCTCTTTGGGCATCGATCAGCCCCTTGTACAAGGCTTGATATTGGAGCCGGCCGGCGATGTTTTCGGATGCGAATTCCTCATAATTCAGGAAGAGGTCGAGATCCCAATTTTTCATGACAAGGGGGAACCCGGAGCTTTTGAAATAATGCGCGCGCAGGCTTCTGCCGTTGTAGTCGGAAAACGGATGAATGGAAATCTGCATTTGATAGCGTAAAAGATCGGGGAAGGTTTTGGATTCTGAGTGGGTAACCAGCTCTTTCAGAATGGCTTGAGTCAGTTTTTTGAATTCGGGATTTGCCTGATCCGCCAGTTGCCCGGAGGCATCAGCTTTTTGTAGCTGTTTCAGGAGATCAGCGCTCAGGAGTTGTTCAAATTTTTTATAGGTCCTTGCACTTGGGTATTCATGCTTTGCAAGATAAGTCTTCGTGGGAGCGCCTTGCGGCGGGTTGGGATCGTCGATCCATTCAACCGTGAGAAAGAGGTCTTTCTTAAGCGTATCCAATTGGCTTTTGGTAATTCGATAATATTTTTTCCCGTTCACTTCGAAATCGCCGCCCGCAACGATCGGAGCGTCGCGGTAGGTTCCGTTCGGGTTCCCGGAAAGGGCACGGTAGGAACCCAGAATTTCGGCGTCAGGTTCTGTTCCGCCGGCCCGTCGTTTTGCTTTTCGCCAGCGGTCAAGAAGGGGTGCCATGCCCGGTTGATCGTAGCGGGTCCAAGGCGCTGGATCTCCTTTTTCCATGGAATCGACGATGTCGTTCCAGTCAATGAATTCGAAAGTTTCATAGAAATTGCGCGCGAAATCGTTCGTGAGTTTCGGCTTGTATGGAAGAAATCCGGTCATGATGGGAGCAACGTCATGCTGAACGCTGGTTGGGAGAATCTCCTTTGGTTGAACTCCGCTTTTCATCGCTGATTCGAGGACACGGTCGAAAACGTCGCCTGCGGGCACGACTTTGCCGTTTTTCGTGAGTGCTGACATTGCCGTTTTGAATTCCTGAACATATCGTGAATGGAGCAGTTGGCGAAGTTTCTTCGCTGTACTGCTCTGAAACTCGGGCACGCTGTTCTGAATATCGGTGTAAAGTTTGAGCTGTTCCGGTTGAGTCAAGGGTTTCCCGCTAAGGAACTTGCTCAATTCCGGGAAGTTTTTTTGAATCAGGGGATGATCGACCAAAGGATAGCTCTGATCGATTCGGAGGAGCTTCGGGAAATCCGGAGGCTCGGGAGGAGGGTTGCCCGACCGGAATGCGTCCAGAATCTCGGCGCTGCTCTTCGGAGTCCAGGCCTTCTCGAGCGGTGATTCTTCAAAAAAATTCAGCCAGGTAGAGTTATATTGCAGCCCTGAAATCTTTTGTGCTCTCAATTCGCGTTGAAAGGCATCCCAATCATTGCCAAACATCCTCTGTATCATTTGCGTGCTGGCATTCAAGATACGGGTGTCTTTTTTGACTTCGATGATCAAGAGCTTTTCGGCAAAATGGGACGAATCAAGAGCATCTTTGGATGCGTAAAAACCTCCGCCAGCGGCCATTAAATCATGGTTCTTCATGAGCGCCGCGACTTCTTCGCCCGGAACGTGCCCGGCTTGCGCCCATCTCTCGATGTCACGGGGATCCGCCCAATGGTAAAGACGGGTGCCGGCTTTGAGAACTTCAATATCGCCGATTGATATGCCATCCACGACGGCGCTTTGCGTACCGTCCGCGGCGGTCTCGATGATGAGCTTCGGCTGCCCATCGGAGCGGAGCGTCGGCGCGAGGCCGAGGTGGAGAGCAATGATGAGGGTTGTAATAAAACCGAGTTTTCTAAAGCAGTCTTTGCTGAACGTCATATTCAGAATCTTTTCGGTAATTTAGTGGAAAAATCTGAATTATTTCAGTGCGAGAAGGCGCCGTATTAAAGCCGCTCTCAATAAAAAATGAAGATCGCCAGAGAAATCTTCGATCAGATCCCGAACTGATTGAAAAGCGCCTGACGGACGCACTGCTTTTTGAGGCCGAGTTCCACATCGTAATATTGCTTGCGCCGGATCAGCTCATCGTTTGCCGGGTCGGTGTAGAAGGCTTTGACCCGGTTGACAAAATCAGCAGGGGGTTCATCGAGTTCAGAAACCCCGCTGACCATCATATACGGCTCTTTGATGTCATAGAATTTTGGCGGAACGTCGGGGCTCGCCTTTTCGGCGTCGAACAACCCTTTAAACAAGGCCTGATATTGGAGCTGGCCGGCCGCGCTTTCGGATGCGAATTCTTCGTAATTCAGGAAGAGGTCGAGATCCCAATTTTTCATAACCAAAGGTTTTCCTGCGTCTTTGAAATACTTCGCGCGAAGACTTCTGCCGTTGTAGTCGGAAAACGGATGAATGGAGATCTGGAGTTGATAACGGAAAAGGGGCGAGACGTTTTTTTTTTCTGAGTAGAGGATCAGCTCTTTTAACACGGCTTGAGTAAGATTCTTGAATTCGATACTTGCTTCGTTGGCGAGTTGTCCGGAGCCTTCAGCTTGTTTTAACTTTTTCAGGAGATCCGCGCTCAGGAGTTGTTGGAATTTTTTATAGGTCTTTGCACTCGGGTACTCGTGCCTGGCGAGGTAGGTCTTTGTTGGCGCGCCTTGCGGCGGGTTGGGATCGTCGACCCACTCCACCGAGAGAAAGAGGTCTTTTTTGAGCGTCTCCAATTGGCTTTCGGTAATCCGGTAATATTTCTTTCCGTTCACTTCGAAGTCACCGCCTGCGATGATCGGAGCGTCGCGATAGGTACCGTTCGGATTTCCCGAAAGTGCGCGATAAGAACCCAGAACTTCGGAGTCTGGATCGGTTCCGCCGACCGGTTGTTTCGCTTTTCGCCAACGGTCAAGAAGGGGTGCCATTCCGGTTTGATCGTAGCGGGTCCAAGGTGCCGGATCTCCTTTTTCCATGGAATCGACAATGTCGTTCCAATCAATGAACTCGAAACTCTCGTAGAAATTGCGCGCGAATTCGTTCGTGAGCGACGCATTGTTCGGAAGAAAGCCTATCATGATGGGGGCGACTTGATGTTGAACGGTGCTCGGGAGTATCTCCTTGGCTTGAACTCCGTTCATCATAGCGTATACTAGATCAAATTCAAAATCGACCTCGGGGCTAATCCTGCCGTTTTTCGTGATTGTTGCGAATGATCTTATGTATTCTTGAACGAATCGTGAATGGAAGAATTGGCGAAGCTTTTTGGTTATACTGCTGTGAACCTCGGGCATGGTCGAAAGGTGGGCGTAAAGTTTGATCTGCTCTGGCTCAGTCAGGGCTTTACCGGTAAGATACTTGCTCAGTTCCGGGAAGTTCTTTTGAATCACAGGATGGTCGACTAAAGGATAGCTTTGATCCAATCGGAGGAGCTGCTGGAAACTTGGGCGTTTTGAACCTGGGCTATCGGCCCGGAATGCATCGAGAATCTCGACGCTACTTTTTGGTGTCCAGGCTTTCTCGAGCGGTGATTCTTCAAAGAAGTTCAGCCAGGTAGAGCTATATCGCATGCCTGAAAGGTTGAGTGCTCGCAGTTCCCTCTGAACGTTGTCCCAATCATTGCCCAATATTGTTCTTAGATCGTACGCGGCACCAGCACCATTCAAGATACGGGTGTCCTTTTTGATCTCCATAATCAAGAGCTTTTCGCCGAAATTGGAGGAATCAAGAGCATCCTTGGAAGCGTAAAAACCTCCGCCAGCGGCCATTCCATCATGGTTCTTCATAAGGGCCGCGACTTCTTCGCCCGGAACGCGACCGGCTTGCGCCCATCTCTCGATGTCGCGAGGATGCGCCCAATGATAAAGACGGGTTCCGGCTTTGAGAATTTCGATAGTGCCGACTGTTTTGCCGTTTACGACCGCGGTTTGGGTCCCATCGGCGGCGGTCTGGATCGTGAGCGCTGGCTGCCCATCCGAGCGGAGCGTCGGCGCAAGGCCGAGGTGGAGAGCGATGATGAGGGTTGTAATCAAACCGAGTTTTCTAAAGCACTCTTTGCTGAGGGTCATATTCAGAATCTTTTCGGCTGTTTAAGTGGAAATCTGAATTATTTCAGTGCGAGAAGGCGACTGGGTTTCGAGAGTTCCTGTTAGGAATCTGACGCTTAACGTGGCCCGGTGTAAATATAGCAGTAGCCTCGCAGGTTTTCATCACCGAGTTCGAGAGAGGAGATCAGATAGCGGTGGCCATCGCGAAGAACACCACGGGGAAGGAGAATGGCTGGGTAAGGCCCGGACTGCGCTTGAATTCTGGTCCCGAGGGCATCAGTAAAGCGGTATCCGATGCCGTTATAAATCAGTGAATCGTTGCACGCCACCTCGAACTCGGGATGGAAGGGG
>DATDSK010000111.1:0-11472 GCA_035291325.1 Bdellovibrionota bacterium
GCTCGATCGATCTGCGGGATTCTGGCCACAAAGTGGTCCCGGTGGACTGCAATCTTTATCCGGCCGGCTTCAACAACATCTGTCCCGAGGACATTCGCGCTTCGGCGCCGATCTTCCGGGAGCACATCAAGGAACTCACAACCCGGCTGGGTCGCGCCGAGCCGAGGCAAGTTCTGATCTTGCCCGAATCGCATACTCATAATCCCTACTATGTCGAAAATCTCTTTCACCTGATTCAGATCATCCAGAGCGCCGGCTTTGAGGTGCGGCTCGGCTGGTACGGCCCTCTGCCGGATCCCGCCTCGGGCAAACCCGTGCTTCTCAAATCGCAAACCGAAAAACTTCTCGAGGCGCATCCAATCGAGGTCGTCGGCAGCGTCCTTTCCTCCGGCGATTTCGTTCCGGATCTGATCCTGCTCAATAACGACTTTTCAAGCGGCTACCCGGGTGCGCTCGACGCCGTCGCGCAGCCGATCGTACCGAGCTATACCGCGGGCTGGCACTCGCGGAAAAAAAGCGACCACTTCGTGCATTATAATCAGCTCGCGGCCGAATTCGCCCGGATTCTCGGCATCGACCCGTGGCTCATCCAAGTCGATACCGAAGAGGTCGAACCGGTTGATTTCAACGAGGAGAAGGGAATCGAAGAAACCGCGCAAGCGGTGGACCGAATTCTCGCTCGCACGAAAACAGCTTACGAAACCCACAAGATCAACCGGAAGCCCTTCGTTTTCGTGAAGAACAATATGGGTACGTATGGGATCGGGATCATGGTCGTCCACTCGGCGGACGACCTCCGGCACATGAACCGCAGGACGAAGAACAAGATGAGCGTCGGCAAGAACCGGCTGCCGATCAGCAGTCTCGTGGTCCAGGAAGGCATACCGACCGCCACACTCGTCGACCGGCTCGCGGCCGAACCCGTGGTCTATCTCCTCGGCGATGAACTGATCGGCGGTTTTTTAAGAACCAATCCGGCCCGAGGGGCGGACGCGCAAGCAACCGAGGAGAACCTGAACGCGCCGGGAATGGTCTTCAGGAAACTTTGCATGTCTGATCTCCGCCGTCCGGGAAGCGAATCCCCGGGGGAGGAGCCCGCGAACGAGAAAACCGAAGAGCCGATGCTCGAACTCGTCTACGGCTGGATCGGGAGAATCTCGGCGCTCGCGGCCGGGCGTGAGATCCAGGCGTCGACCAGAAAACGGTTTTGAGTTGTCTTCGAACGCATCTTGGACAAAGCTGTTGCTATGCTCTCGCGACTGCTTTTGCCCCCGAAGCTCACGAAAAAGGACATTATTCTCACTCTGCTGCCCGCGCTTCTCTGGATCGGCGGCATTCATGCCCGAGCTCACGTCATTAACGCCAAGTGCGCGGGCCCGGTCCCGAATTGCGCGAAAGAAACGGTTCTGAAGATCGACCAGGCTTCCCTGGGCCTCGAAAGTTCGGCCGCCGACGGTTATTCCTACTTCACGCAGAACGCGGCGGGACTTCTCGCCGTCTCCGTTCCGGCTGTTTGGAACGCGAGCCTCTTCATGCTCGGACGCGCGACTCCCGCCACGGCGCTCGCCTATGCCGGCACCGACCTGATCCTGTTCGCGCAGGCATTCGCCTGGAATGGCTTCATAGGAGAAACCGTCCGACTGATTTCACAGCGGCCTCGTCCTTTCGTGTATGCCGATCCGATCGGACGCGGCCTGGATCCCGCGCATTACATTTCTTACTACTCCGGACACACAAGCTTTACCGCAGCGGCGGTAACCATTCTTCTGCTCATTCTTCTCGGCCGTGGCGCGACGGGACCGGTACTGCTCGTTTTCGCTGGACTTGGGCAATCCCTGATCCTCATGACCGCGATGTTCAGGGTGCTGGCCGGCCGCCACTTCGTGACTGACGTGGTCACAGCTGCGGTCGCGGGAAGTCTCGTGTCACTCGTCATCGCGCTGATTCATAAACCGAAGCCCGGCTAATGGCATTGGCCTCGCCCTTGCTTTCAGGCAAGGAGACCCGCTTATGTTTAAGTATCTGCTGCAGGGTCGCTTCATGCGACACCCTCTTCACCCTCTTCTGGTGCATCTGCCCGTCGGGCTTTGGATCGGAAGCCTCATTTTCGATATTATCTTTCTGGCGTCCGGCAACGCGAATCTCGCAATCGCATCCTATTATTCCATGTTGATCGGAATCATTGCGGTCGCGCTCGCGGCTCCCACCGGACTTGCCGATTACGTCACGATTCCGGCGAATACCCGTCCAAAACGTCTCGCGACTACGCATATGATCATGAACGTGGGCATCACGGTTTTGTACCTGATCAATCTCATCGTGAGGCGCAGCGCCGAAGGCGGTGTACCGACTTTCGTAACGACCGGACAGTTCATCT
Source organism: Bdellovibrionota bacterium (assembly GCA_035291325.1). Lineage (GTDB taxonomy): Bacteria > Bdellovibrionota > UBA1018 > UBA1018 > UBA1018 > XYD1-FULL-55-31. The sequence goes on from DATDSK010000111.1 coordinate 2,378, forward strand.
TCTCGATCATCTGTGTCGTCCTGCTCGGGATTTCCGGCTATCTTGGCGGGTTATTGGTTTACAATTACGGCGTCGGTTACAGAAAGCCATCCGAGACGGATTTCGGAGAAGGCCGCAGGGCGGCTTAGCAGCCGGATCATGACAAGGGTCTCGTGAAATCGTGAAGTACCTTTCTTACGGCGATTACGGGGTACTGGGCAACACCAGCGGTGCGGCGATTCTGAGCCGATACGGCTCCATCGACTGGTGTTCCCTCCCCTACATCGATTCTCCCAGTCATTTTTCGGCATTCCTGACTGATGAACCGAGCCGATTTCAAATTCGGCCCGAAGGTGACTTCCGTTCTCAACAGCGGCCGGTCGATTCAACCCCCGTGCTCGAAACGCGCTTTGAAACTCCGTTCGGCCGCGGCCGGCTGCTGGATTGGATGCCGATCGGCGAGGCGACCCTTCACCGCGAAATAGAGATGCTCGAAGGCTCAATCACCTGGGCCCTGACCTGCTCACCCTCCTCTTCAGTAATTGGCGGACTGGGCGCGCAAGACTTCACCGCCGAACCCTTTCGCGGAGGAGTTCTGTTCAGGGCCGGCAGCAACGAACTCATTCACCTGCGTTCCGAATTCTCGTTGACGATCAGCAAAACCGGCCGGGCCGTCACCGGCCGGATCAAACTTTCTGCCGGACAGCGTTGCCGGACCAGCTGGACGTGGGGACGTGAACCGCTCTCCCGTCTTCTCGCCAGCCATGACTCAGTCGATAACGTGATAAAATTCTGGAAAGACTCCTCGCATCGTTGCGAAAGCTCCCGCTGCAATCTCGCCGGACCGTGGCATGATGTCGCGGTTCGCTCGGCAACGATGATCCGTCTCCTCACCGCTCCGTACTCCGGCGCCCTCGCTGAAGGCATCGCCGTCAATCTGCCGGAGCTCAGGACCGACGGAGATCGCCCGGTTCATCTGTCCGAACGCTACGCTTGGATTCGTGACATCGCGCTCGCAATGAATACTCTCGCCCAACTCAGCCAACCCGGTCATTGGGATCAGCCTGAATCGACCCGCGCGGCGGAGGACCTGTTCTCCTGGCTCGCCGATATTCTCGAGCGGGACCGTGCGGATCGGTTGCAACCCGCTTACCTTCTGGACGGGGGTCGTCTTCAAAGCGAAAATGTCCGGGCGCTTCACGAATTCCAGCTGGATACCTACGGGCAAATTCTTCTCGCCGCCGTTGAGTATTACCGGATTTTCGGAAGATTGCCCGAGCGGGTCTGGAACAGCATATCCGATATCGCCGATTACGTTTGTCAGGTCTGGAGAAGGCCCGATTACGGGAGCTGGCATTTCGGTCACTGGGGACAAATCGAAATTTCGCCCGAAGGTCCGAGGGTCGATCCCAATGCGCGTCCGGAGCATTTCGTCGCCTCCAAACTTTTTTGCTGGGTCGCGCTTGACCGGGCCTGCAGCCTCGCGGAAAGTCTCGGCAAAGAAGCCGACTCCCGCTGGCTCGAACAGCGACGCATCCTCCATCGGACGATCTGCGATCAGGGTTACGATTCCGCCCAGAAAAGTTTCGTGCGGTCCTTTTCGGACCGCGAGCTTGATCCCACGGCACTCTTCATTGCACTCGTGGGATTTTTGCCACTCGATGATCCTCGCGTCACGGGAACTCTCGAGGTGATTCATGAGCGTTTCAGTGAAGGTGTTTTCATCTATCCGTTTCATCCGGCTCACGGAAGCCTGGGCCCCCTTTCCACTTTGGAGAAGGGCCCGGGAGCCAGCCTCTTCTACAGCTTCCTTTATACTTCCTGCCTTGCCCGTGCAGGCAGAACCGATGAAGCCCGGGACCGGCTTGCCGAACTCTGCAGTTACGCCAATCCCCTGGGTGCCTTCGGAGAATACGTCAACCCGGCGAATGGCGAAATGAGCGGAAGTTTCCCATCCGCCGAAGTTCATCTTGCGCTCATTCAAGCCGTGATCGATGTCGGAATCTCGCGCGGCCGCAACTTCCGTTATCCCCGCGCGTTTTCGCCTATTACCGCGCCGCCAGCCGTTCCGAAGGAAGCGATCTCGGCCTGAATCAGGCTCTCTCTCGATTTCAAGAAAACTCCGACTGACAAACCCATCAGGCCGATAAATCCCAAGGTGATTCCAAGTTCGAGGAAACCGACGACTGGCCCGTTTTCAAAAATCCCGGGTTGCACGATCCAAAGGAGCTCAATCCACTGAGTCAGTAAAATGTAGACTGCCATGGCTGAAAGAACCCCGATCGAGCGTTTCGCGGCGCGGGCCATCAGCACAAGGAAAGGCACCAGAAATTTCCCGAAAACGAGAAAAGCCGAAACGGTGTACCACCCGCCGTTCAAACGCCGGACAAAGTAGCCGACCTCCTCGCTGAGGTTCGCGTACCAGATCAGCATGAACTGGGAAAAAGCGATGTAAGCCCAAAAGACCGTAAACGCGAAAAGATATTTACCCAGGTCATGGAACTGATCGACTCTGATGTCCCAGGAATTGTGGCGTCTCACGTAGAGTGCGAGCAAAGTCACACTCGCGAGGATCACATTGAAGAGAATCGAGAAGCAGTACACGCCGAAAATCGTGCTGAACCAGAACGGATCAAGGGACATCAGCAGATCGAAACTCAGGACCGTGAAACTGAGCGCAAAGAAGATCAAAAATACCGGGCTCAACGTCCGGTTAGCACCGTCCTGTGCATGAAACGAATTTCGAACCATCGCCCTCGAAAACGCCAACCAGACAGCAACGATTCCGAGGCCGCGCGCGAAAAAGAACGTCTTATTCAAGTAGGCGGCTTTAGCGGTCAGGATCGGACTCGCGGCAACGACCTCAGGACGGCTCCAGGGATAAAGATGAGAACTCCCGAAATAAAGAACAATCATCGCGAGGAACGCGATCGGAAGATAGGCCGTGAACGACTCACTCAAATGATGGATTCCACGGCTCCACTTCGCTCCCGTGAGCCAATGGATTGCGGCAAAGAACAACCCACCAATTGCGATGCTCATAAAAAAGAAATGATTCACGAGAAATCCAGCCCAGGCGCGCTCGGGAGCCTGAACAAGGCCTATGACAAAAGAAATCATTCCGATCAGCACCAGAGCCGCGAACTTCATGACCCACCTCCCGAAGCCGCGGGCGGATTCTGCTGCGGAGGAACGGGTGCCGCCTTACCCTGGAGCACGCGAACGTAACGAATAACCGCCCAGCGGTCTTCCTGCGGAATCTGTGAAGCATACGAACCCATGAGATTTTGCCCTTGCGTGATGATGTGAAAAATCCGGCCATCCGGATAACCACGCGCGCGATCCGTATGCAATGAAGGGGGTGCCGGGAATTTGGGAATGAGCGGACCGTTTCCCAAACCCGTTGGACCATGGCAAACGATGCAGAAAGTGTTGAAGACCGCCTGTCCCCGGGTCAGAACCGCGGCTGAAGAAGCAAGTGGATTCCTGAGCTCCCGGCCCGCGCGCTCGCCGTCGTTCTTCCCGAAACGGTACGGGGAAAAATCGACCGGAATCGCCCCCGCCGGAGGAACCCGCATGGCCCCTTCTTGAGCTTTGAATGCGGGGCTGTATGCCATGTCGGGCATGTAAACCCGCTTCGGCTCCTCTTGACGACAAGCCATTAGGCCGCAGGCAAGTCCGCCGAAGGCGAATGCTAAAGCGAGCAGAGTCTTCAAAACCACCCCCTTGGCTCGATCGCTCTGACTTCACGGGCACCGATGGTCGTGAGCAGATTTGAGGCGTCTTCGGGATTCATTCCCGCAACCAAAATCGCGAATCGATCGCGCGTGATCGAAGGATCAAGTGCCGATCGCGACGTATTCGGAAGCCTCGCGAACAGGAGGAGAGCCGCGAACGTCGCCAATCCTCCGGCAAGAACCGTCAATTCAAACATGACCGGTACAAAAGCCGGCCACGAGTTATACGGTTTGCCGCCGACATTCAAGGGCCAGTCCACGACTGAAGTCCAATATTCAAAGTAGAAACCCAGAGTGCAGCCCAGCGCGGCGAAAACCAAAGCCACAAAGGGAATCAGCGATCGTTTCAGTCCCTGTGCCTTTTCGATCCCCTCGATCGCGTAGGGGCTGAAAACCTCGAACTCAGTCAAGCCCAGGGACCTGAGCTTTCGAACGGCTTCAATCAAGCGAACCGGATCATCGAACAAGCCGAGCACGCCCTCTTCCTTATGCGACCGCGACATGGCCGTCTCCCTTTTCTTCCGCGATCACCGCCTTGACTTCGGACATCGCGATCACGGGAAGGAATCTGACAAAAAGAAGAAACCAGATGAAGAACCACCCGAAACTCCCGAGCGTGATCCCCCAGTCGTAAAATGTCGGAACATAGTAGCGCCAGGATGACGGCAGGAAGTCGCGATGAAGCGAGGTGACAACAATCACGAAACGTTCGAACCACATTCCGATATTCACGAACAAGGAAACAATGAACATCAGTGGGATATTCCTTCTCGCCCGCTTGAACCAGAAGATCTGCGGAACAGCCACATTGCAGGCCACCATGATCCAGTAAGCCCATGCGTACGGACCGAAAGCGCGATTTGTGAGCGCGAAGCGTTCAATGGCATTTCCGCTGTACCAGGCGATAAAGAACTCGCAGGCGTAAGCGTACCCGACCATCATTCCCGTCGCGAGCATGATCTTATTCATCTTCTCCAGATGATTCAGCGTGATGTAGTCCTTCAAGCCGAAAACCTCGCGCGTGATGACAAGCAGAGTGACGACCATCGCGAACCCGGAAAAGATCGCGCCAGCCACGAAATAGGGCGGAAAAATGGTCGTATGCCATCCAGGCACGCTCGAAACCGCGAAGTCGAAGGAAACCACGGAGTGGACCGAGAGCACGAGCGGCGTCGAGAGCCCCGCCAAAATCAGATATGCCGTCTCGTAATGCAGCCAATTCCGGCTCGAGCCGCGCCACCCGAGGGAGAGGACGGTATACACCGCCTTGCGCAGCGGATGCTTTGCGCGATCACGAAGACTCGCCAAATCCGGAATCAGTCCCGTGAACCAGAATACAAGGGAGATCGTGAAGTAAGTCCCGACCGCGAAGACGTCCCAGATCAACGGCGATCGGAAATTCACCCAAAGGCTCCGCTCGTTCGGGTACGGAATCAGCCAGAAGATCGCGTACCAGGGTCTTCCCGTATGAATGACCGGAAATAGAAGCGCGGTCATGACCGCGAAAATCGTCATTGCTTCGGCCGTCCGATTGATTCCCGTACGCCAACGCTGGCGAAACAGATAGAGAATCGCTGAAATCAAGGTGCCGGCGTGGCCTATTCCGACCCAAAAAACGAAATTGACGATGAATACCCCCCACCCGTTCGTGATGTTCAGCCCGAGAACACCGAGTCCCCTCTGGAACATGTCCGTCGCCAGAAGAGCCCCGAGGCCGAATGCCGCAACCGCCGAAAGGAAGCAAGCCCACCAGATGCGAGTCGGAAATCGCTCGACAGGCCGCGCGACATCCTCGTCGAGATCGGCCGCGTTTTTTCCGCCGGCAATCAGAATCTCATGCATGCGCATCATCCTTGTTACGAACTTTAGTGAGGTACGAGATGGAAGGCTGCGTATTCTGCAGTTCGAGAACTCTGAACGCGCGCGGGTCCCGGCTCAATTTCGAAACTCGGCTGTCCGGATCGTTCAGGTCACCGAAAACGATGGCGTCAGTCGGACAGGTTTGCTCGCATGCCGTTTTCATCGCGCCATCTTCAACGTAGCCCTTTCCGTTTTTCACCTTTCCCTTGTCCTTGGCCTGGTCCTGCGCGCCCTTGATCCTATGCACACAGAAGGTGCACTTTTCCATGACGCCGCGGCTCCTGACCGTCACATCAGGATTCCAGGCGAGATTCATCGTCGTCTTATATGACTTCCAATAATCAAAGAAGTTGAACCGCCTGACTTTGTAGGGACAGTTGTTCTCACAGTACCGGGTCCCGACACAGCGGTTGTAAACCTGGAGGTTGAGCCCTTCGTCATTATGAACCGACGCCAGCACCGGACAGACCGGTTCGCAAGGCGCATTCCCGCAATGCTGACAGAGCATCGGCTGAAAAAGAACATCGGGTCGCTCGGGCGTGCCGGAAAAGTATCGATCAATTCTCAGCCAATGCATCTCCCGGCTGTTTCTGACCAACTCACGCCCTACCGCGGGCACGTTATTCTCAACCTGGCATGCGATGACGCATGATCCGCAACCGATGCATGAATTCAGATCAATCGCCATGCCCCAGCGTTGTCCCTGATAAACGTGCTCGGGCCAAAGCGTCGGGAGTTTTTGTCCGGGTCGGGCGGGACGAAGCTCGGGCTCTGTATGGATCGAAGCCGCGGGATTTTTTCGGTACTGCGCAAGCGTGATGTCATTGATGATTGGCCGCTTCTCCGCGACCGCATGCCATTGGGTACTGGCGAGACGGTAAATCTTCCCGGTTTTCCGAAGCTGAACGGATTGGCCCGAATAGAAACGCGAGCTCCCTTTCACGGTCATGAACGGATAAATATCAACCCCGGCGGAATCCCCAATTTTCCCGACGGAGCGCCGACCATAACCCAGGGCCGCGCTTACCACCGACGGGTGAAGACCGGGCTGGATATGAACCGGAAGTTCAGCCGCGTGATCGGGAGTCGAAAGTTCCAGCACGTCGTTCTCGGACACGCCCAGCTTTTTCGCCAACGAGGGTGCGACGTTCAGGCTGTTGTCCCAGGTGATCGCCGATGTCGGTTCCGGCAGTTCTTGAAGGAGAACATTGTTGGCGCCGCGACCGTCGTACATGGAGACCTTCGCGTAAGCGGAGAAGACCAGCCCGGAATTCCCGGTTCCGGCATACGGCCCGAGCCTGTCCAGTGCCGAGTTCCTGAATTCCACGCGCTTCGCCGGGGCCGGAGTGGACTCGAACACCCCTGTCCGCAAAGTCTCCTCCCAAAACGATTCACGATCGCTTTTGAAAACGTCATTTCTCCAAAAAGTCCTGAGGTAGTCGTACCAGGTGCTCGCCTTCGGCCTTTTTCCTTCGGTCCAGAGGAGAATAGAATCCTCGAACGCGCGGGTCGAATGTATCGGAGCGATCACCGGCTGCTGGATGCTCCGAAGGCCCGGGCGCGGCTCAGCCTCTCCCCAGCTCTCAAGCGAATGCGGAGTCGCGAGAACATAATCGGCGTGGCGCGAAGTTTCGTTCTCATATTCGGACATCACAATGACCAGCGGAACCTTTTTGAGCGCGTCTTCAAAAAGGCGCGGAATCGTATAACCAGGGTTCGTTCCATGAACGATCAGAGCATCCACCGATCCGGCATTCATTTCCGCGATCAGTTTCGCCACGGCTGAAAAGCCGATTTTGCGATCCGCAAAGCCGGCTCCGGCATCCGACTCAATCGTGACACCTTCGTTGCCCAGGAGCGAATTCAGCAGATTGACCGCAATCTGAAGCGCAAGCGAATGGGAGGTTTGGGACTGCGGACCACCCCCAATGATTAAGGAACGTCCCGAAGAACGTACCAGCGCGGAGGCGAATCTTCTGAGCGCAAGATCACCGTTCGTGATCCCGATTTCCTTCGCGACCGATGCCGGAGTGTACCCGCGAAGAACATTGACAAGAGTCTCACTCTTGGAAATAGACGAGCCGCTCCGGATCCCGGCGCTCGCGACCACCTCATGAGCGAGCGCAAGCGCGATTTTCAGTTCGTCGCCGGGGCGGATCGCGAAGCGCTCATCGGCATTCGAGCCCGTGACTGTTAACGTGGGCTCGAAGGAGATGAGCTTGGTCATCGTCGCCTTCACGGGCAGGGCATTCGGGCCGTTCAGGGCATTCGGGAGTTTACGTCCGCCAGCCCAGTCCCGGGCAAACTCAACGGGCGAGAGCCAGGTTCCGAGAAAATCAGCACCCAGCGAAATTACCAGCTCCGCCCGATCAAACCGGTAACGCGGAATCGAGGGATGACCGAAGCAGAGACGACGCGCCTCGATGATTTCATCATCGAAGAGGGGTTCGTATTCGACGTGCTCTCCGTCCGAAAAAATACTGAGGAACTCAGAAACCAGCCGTCGGCTTGCCGGTCCCTGTCGGCCCGAAAGCACCCGGACGCGGCCCTTCTTCGCTGCAAGCTCCTTGAAACGTTTTTGGATCGCCTCATCCGCTTCCGCCCAAGTCGTTTGCCGGCGCTTTCCGGTTCTCGACCCGGCGAGGGGAGCTTTCAGCCGATCAGGATCGTACAGGTCGAAGATCGAGGACTGCCCTCGCGCGCAAAGGGCTCCGCGGTTCAAGGGATGTTTCGGGTTCCCCTCAACCTTGATGGGGCGACCTTCACGGGTTTTGACTAAAGCGCCGCACCCGGCGGAACACCCCCCGCAGGTAGTCGCGTACCAGTTCGCGATTCCAGGGGTGACCTCTTCGGGCTTGATGACATAAGGAATGATTTTGTGAACAGGCCTTCGTGCACATCCGAAAGTGGCCATCGCTACACCGGCACCCATGATGGTCAGAAACTCACGTCGCGCCATTTCAGTCGAATCGCGAATCCAGTCGAACGGGTTCTGATCGAATTCCGTGACCTTTTCATCAGATGGTACCTTCGATTCGAAATCTTCGATTCCGCGCCAATGCTGCCAATGCTGAATCAGTCCGCTCACGGCTTCGCGGGCTTCAACGTGATCCTTGAGTTTCGTGTCTTCGTTCATGAGGGATCCTTTATTGATGACATGTATCGCATTGCGTCGGAGCCACTGGACCGCGAGGATTCTGCTGATTGGGGTAAACGCGTCCTAAAACTTCAGGCGGTGCTGTTTTGCCGCGATGACAATCCAGACACCACCCCATCGTGAGCGGAGCAACCTGTTCGACCCGATCCATTCGAGCGACATCGCCATGGCAGGTTTCGCAGGAAACTCCCTTCAGTACGTGACGTTTGTGGGAGAAATAAACGAAATCCGGCAGTTCATGCACGCGAACCCATTCGATCGTTTTCTTTTCGTTGTAGAGTTGCTTGAGCTTCTGGATATAAGGGCTATCCGCCTTCACCACCTGATGGCAGTTCATGCAAACGTTCATGGGGGGAATTCCG
>DATDSK010000112.1:0-11172 GCA_035291325.1 Bdellovibrionota bacterium
CGTCGGAGGTGAGTTCATTTCTTACAAAGGAGTCGTGAATTCAGCGAACGCTTTGGCGAAGTTGGATCTCACGAGCGGCGAGATTGATACCACCTTCAGTCCGGTGGGTGCGACCGCGAACGGCTTTAGCACCAAAGTGGCGTCTCTGACCGTCGTCGGAACGTCCCTTTACGCCAGCGGCTCGAATCTTATTTCGTATCGGGGGACACCAGCATATCTCTTCGTTCCCGTTTCCCTCGATAACGGAACCCTGGGCGATTGAGTCGCTGCCGAACTAATAACCCATGTAGAAACCCGAGAACAGGAGAAGCAGCTCCCGGTTTACGGAATCATGGATGAGCACGAATCCATAGCTCATCCGCCCCTCAACCGCATTCGCGACGAACACCTGGATTCCCGATTGCGCGGACAGCGAGTCGCGCAAAACTTCAGTGAACCCCCCGCAAAACTCATTCACGTAGCCGCTGTGACAGGCATATTGCTTCATTAAAGGATAGGCTTCGTGCGCGTCGGAAACACTCGAGAACTCCACAAAAGGCAATTTTTGATCGACGAGAACAAGGCCAGCATTCGCTACGGACAGAACAATGCCGTCATTGACCTTCAGGCGCTCAACCCCGGAAGAGCTGTAATCCAAGTCACCCAAGCTCACCCGGGAAGAAAGCGTATCAAAAGACTGACTGACCCGCTCGAAGCCCGCATTGGTGAGGGCTGCGTCCAATCGCGAAACAATCTGTCCCGCCCGCGCGAGCGGAGCGGTCATCAGGAAAAAAACGAAAACAACTACAAGTTCGCGGGTATTCATTGCACCTGACTACCGGTTCGAAGGCAGAATTTAAATTATAATAATTAGCCTGCCGCGATCTAATTCTGATATAATCCACCGCATGGATTATCGTTATCTCCGCTCCTTCATCAGCGTCGCGAAGCACCTCAGTTTCTCTCGCGCGTCGCAGGAACTCGGAATTGCTCAATCCGCCATCAGTCGCCAAATCAGATTGTTTGAGGCGTCGCTCGGCACCCAGCTCGTCGTCAGATCGCCTCATCATGTTCACCTGACTTCGAAAGGACGAGAGCTCTATTTGTCCGCGACACATTTCGAGAACCTGACGAGTGAACTGTTCAGCGGAGACCGCCAGCCCACGATCCGAATCGGGATACTTCATGGGGTCCTCGAGGAATGGTTCGTCAACCATGTGTCGCAATACCTGCAAAAGATCGACTGCAATTTCCAGATCAAAGTCGCCACGCCGCGCCAGCTCATCCAGGAAATGAAAGATGGCCTCTATGATCTGATTTTCACTTCCCAGAACATACAAACCGACACGGTCACCTCGATTCGGCTCTTTCCCGAGGATATCGCGCTCATCAGCAAACATCCGATCGCCTTGTCAGAAATCTACCGGGAAAGGTGGGTCGTTTTCAGTGAAGATGACTTCATGTTTCAGACCTTCAAAAAACGAAGTGAAAAAATTCTGCAGGTCAACTCGATTACCGCGATTTTGAATCTGGTAAAACGGGGAGCCGGAATTGCGGTAGTGCCCCGGCATTTACTGTACAAGGTCCCCTCTTCCGAATTTTCCATTCTGCCACTCAAAACAAAGAAGGAGTGGTCACTGTACTGCTCGATCCAGAACCAGAAATATCAGCCGAAGTATTTGAAGGGACTCCTTGAGCAATTGCAGAATAAATAGGCCTTGAATCATCCGGTTTCATACCCGAAACAGCGCACCCACACCGAAAGCCAAAGCCGCCGCCGCCGATCCGATGCCCAAGGTCTCGAAGCCTGAAATCCACCAAGGTTTGAGTGACCACCGGCTTTTCAATGAACCGATCAGGAAAAACACTGAGCCCGTCAGGAGCGCGCCCGACACGAACTGGGCACTGCCCAATGGCAGAACATACGGAAGAAGCGGGACAAAGCCGCAAAGCAGGAAAGCGGCAAAAGTGCTGAACGCGGCCTTCCATGGTGATCGATAAGACCGCGGCAATCCATATTCCTCGGTGAGCATCAGGTCTTCCCATTTCTGACTGTCACTCGTATAGATCGCGGTCGACTTTTCCAGCACTTCGCCAGCGAACCCCTTATTGGCGAGAATCTGCCGAACCTCCTCGCGCTCTCCTCGCGGCTCCTCCTGTATCTGCCGTCTTTCGTGTGCCTCGATTTGCCGGTACTCATCGCGCTCAGCTTTAGTTCCCAGGTAATTGCTGGCCGCCATGGAGAACCCGTCTGCAACGAGATTGGCAAACCCAAGAACGATAATGACCTTCGGCGGCAGATTCGCGCCCACGACGCCTGAGACGATGGCGAAGGTCGTTACGGCACCGTCTATGGAACCGTAGATCCAATCCCTGAGATAATTCAACTCCTGCCGAGTGGAAAGCCGTTGCCGGATCTGCTCTGGCGAATGACCGTGTTCAAGCCGTTTCGGGAGGGACACAGCTACGCGGCGCGGGCCCTGCGTCGCTTTGCCTCCGGTTTGGAACGGCGGGCCGGAGCACTTCTTCGGCTACTCATCGCCTTGCCTTTGGCGGGCGCCCCCAGGATTCGTTGCTTTTCCTGGAGGAAGTGTTGACCCATTTCCTCCAGCTCCGAATTTTCGAAGAGTTCTTCCGATTTCTCGAAAATCTCCTCTTCTTCCTCCTCGATGTGGTGCTCCACGATACTGCGAAATGCCTTGAACTTCCCTTGCCACTGTTCGGAGGCCTGATTTCCGCTTTTCAGCTCGTTCAACAGGAGCTTGCCGATTCGATGCTCTTCCAGCGCCTCGACCGCGCTCACGCGCGTTTCGTCATGCTGCCTGAGCTCGGAATAGAAAATCTTTTCCTCCGCCAACATATGAACTTCGAGCATTTCTGCAAGCGAATCGAAAGTGCGTTTGCCCGTGGCGGCGGCACGCCCCCGTGCCATGGAAATTCGCTCGAAAAGCGCTTTTACATCCTGATGATCCTTTTTGAGACTTTCGAAAATGTTCATGTTTGCCCTCTTTTTTGCATACGTTCGCGACGCTCACGGAATTTGTGCAACCATTGTGCCGCCGAATTATGCCCGATTCTTGCTTGTGCGTTCAGAGAACTGAGGGAAAACAATGATAACCTTTGTAACATATCTGCTGTTCGCAAGCGCGATAACCATTTCTTCGGACGTTTTCGCGGCTCAAGCTGTTCCGGTGACCGTGAAAGATGGGGAGAGTACCCTGAAGGGCGACCTCTATTTGCCTGACGCGCCCACCGGTTCGCTTCCTCTCGTGGTCGTCGTGCACGAATGGTGGGGGAAAAATGAATTCCCCGCGAATAGAGCGCAACGAATTACCGATGAACTCGGATACGCGGCGCTTGCCGTCGATCTCTATGGTGGGGCGAAGTCCGTCTCAACCCCCCAGGAGGCACAAGCCCTGGCCGCTCAGTTCACAAAACAACCGATGCTCGGGGTGAATCGTCTTAAGAAATTCATAGCGACTGCCCCGGCGGCAGCCAAAAAAGCTCCTGCTTCGCTCGATCTCTCGAAAATTGCCGCGATCGGTTACTGCTTCGGCGGTGGTCAGGTGCTCAATCTGGCCCGCGCGAATAGGTTGCCCAAAAATCAAAACCTTGTCGGCGTCGTCAGCTTTCACGGCACACTGTCGTCAAAACTCGAAGCGAAGACACCGATTCAGCCGAAGCTCCTGGTGGTCCACGGCGACTCGGACCAGATGGTCAAACCGCAAGAGGTCATCGAGTTCAAAGAAGAAATGCAAAAGGCGAACGCGGACCTCACTTTCCTTTCTTATCCCGGCGCTTCCCACGCTTTCACGAATCCGAAAGCGACGGAAGTGGGCAAGAAATACGGCATCCCGATCGCCTACAACGCGGAGGCCGACACGAAATCGTGGAATGAAATGGCAACCTTTCTGCAAAGGATCTTCGCGTCACGCCCTATTTCGCGTTAGATCCTCGATTGAGCGGTTCATGCCTAAATCTGGCGTAAAACTTGATAAACCTAGCGCCATGACGCTGAACAAAATTCCTGTTTTACTGCTTCTATCTCTCACCCTTTCGAGCAACACGGGATGCGGCATCCAAAGCATACCGCAAGCGCAAAACGCGGTCGAAGCATCCTGGTCAGAGGTGCTGAACCAGTATAAACGCAGAGCGGATCTCATTCCCAACCTGGTGGAGGTAGTGAAACGCTACGCGTCCCATGAACGAGACACTCTTGAAGCCGTGGTGAGCGCGCGCGCCCGCGCGACGCAAACGAACGTGAATGTCGGCGACCTGAACGAGGAAAGCATGAGAAAGTTTTCCCAAGCCCAGGCAGGCTTGAGCTCCGCCCTGTCACGGCTCATGGTCGTGGTCGAGAAATATCCGGATCTGAAAGCGAACGAAAATTTTCGTGACCTCTCCGTACAGCTCGAGGGGACCGAAAATCGAGTCACAATCGCGAGACAGCGCTACATCGAGTCCGTTCAAAGGTTCAATAATCTGGTGACGGTGCCGCCCACCTCCTGGACGAATTCTCTTATCCTTCATTACCAGAAAAAACCGCAGTTTACCGTGGATGACCCCAAGTCCATCGAAAACGCCCCGAAGGTTCAATTCAAATGAGCATGCGTCGCGCACTGTTCTTCGGTATTCTGATGCTGCTTTCAACGTTTCAGGCGCATGGGCTCGATGTTCCCCCGCATACCGGTCCAGTCGTCGATCTGGCGGATGTTTTTACTCCGGGCGAGGAGCAGCAGCTCTCGGCAAGTCTCCTTCAATTTCAACGGCAGCACGGCCCTCAGCTTCAAATATTCACTGTCCCGACTCTCGCGGGTGAGCCGATCGAGGCATATTCAATCAAAGTGACCGATCGTTGGAAGCTCGGGGATCAAAAACGGGACGACGGAGTTTTACTTCTCTTTTCTGATGAGGACCGCCAGGTTCGAATTGAAGTTGGACAGGGTTTAGAAGGCCCGCTGCCTGATGTCCTCACCGGAAGAATAGTTCGCGACGTCATGCTGCCCTTCTTTAAAGAGGGGCAATATAGTGCCGGATTGGTTTCGGGAATGAATGCCGTGGCAAACCGCCTGGGCGGCACACTCCAGGGAGTCCCTGTCGCTACGTCGGCCAGATCGCCGCAGCATCGTCAACGGTCGCCCTTGGCCTCTTTTCTATTCTTGATGATCCTGTTCTTCTTCATTCTGCCACGCCTCTCAGGCCGAGGCAGGCGAAGAGGCCTGGGCGGGTTCTTGAGCGGCATGCTTTTAGGCGGAGTCTTCGGATCACACGGGCGCAGGCATGGTTCGGGTGGCTGGGGAGGCTTTGGAAGAGGCGGAGGCTTCGGCGGTGGCGGCTTCGGTGGAGGAGGCGGCGGAGGTTTTTCGGGCGGTGGCGCGAGCGGCAGATGGTAAGGAGAAAACCTGTTATGCGTTCAAAATCACTCATCAGCGATGACAAAAAGGCCCTGATCGAAAGTACTCTTCTCCAGGCTGAAAAATCGACCCTGGGGGAGATTGTCCCGATCGTGGTTCGACGAAGTGATACGTACCCTGGCGCGCGCTGGTCGATCGGTTTTGCGTGCGCCCTCCTCTCGGCGGCAATTCTCTATGGCCTCAATCCGTCACTCAACCCGCTCTGGTACCTCGTCGTCCAATTGCCGGGCCTTTTGTTCGGCCATGGAATCGCGAACATCAGCAGTGTTCAACGTTTCTTCCTTTCCGATTCCCTGATCGATGAAGAGGTTCACCAGCGGGCATGGGAGGCTTTCCATTTGAACAACCTGAATGCCACCCGCGAACGAACCGGAATACTGATCTTCGTTTCACTCCTCGAGCACCGGGTGGAAATTCTCGCCGACAGCGGAATCAACGCGAAAGCGCCAGCCGGGACATGGGACGAAATCGTCAAAGAACTCACGAATCAGATCCGGCAAAAAAAGCTCGCTGATGGGTTGCGCGCTGCCATTCTGAAATGCGGAAAAATCCTGACTCAGCACTTCCCTGCTCACCATGAAAACATCAACGAGCTACCGAACAAGCTGTTGATTGAGGACTAGCCGCGCAAAAAGCCTGGCGCGTTCAGACTAGTGAATAAGGGTCGATCGAGAAAAGCCAATAAAACCAATCTAATTTAAGCCATCGATATTCCAACTGTTTTTCTGGTATAATCATGATATGAAACAGTGCAGTTTTCGAAAGAAACTCATCATGTTTCTAACGGTCGCGGGTCTTTCTTTGTCTTTGCGACCCGAGGCCTCATGCGCAGAAGCGAAGCCGCAAACCGATTGCGTTCGACGGCTGCTCCATGAACTTTCCCGTCCCCACCTCGAACCCGGCATGGCTGAACAGGAAGCCTTTCGCGCGGGACTCCGAACCGCTGAACGACCGCTCGCCGACTTTCAGCCGAAACAGCGAATCCAGGTAACGCAGAGGAACAGTCGAGGCGAAGCGGTTCGCGGCAAAATTCGTGTTCTCGTTGATCATCCAAGGGCGAATATTCACATCATCGCCGACTTTAACGACTGGGGAAAAAACCTGACCGCGGCCGATCGGCTCCGGCCCATTCCCGACACGCCCTACTACGAAGGCGAAATTCGGGCGCTTAAACACGGGATGCAGTATCGCCTCGTCGTTAACGGACAAGAGGTTTTCGATCCAGCTTCCAGCACCATCACCACGCCCTCGCTGTTTCAAAAACTCACCGGCCGCGAAGAGCACCACCTGAACTCGGTTTTTTGGGATTTTGACAGGCCCGGCGGGTACCGCTTCAAAGCGTCCGCGATTAGTTTGCGGGATAAGCCGATCGTTTCGGCCCAACTCGATCTCTGGGGATTTCCAGCCAAATGGCCGTATCGCGGACGAAACGGTCCGGCAAAAATCGGCGACACGTACCGCTTCATCGCCGAATCAGGAATCATCGATTGGCTCAAACATGAAGGCCAGTACAATTCAGTGAGGTTCAATCCGTTCGGCCCGAGTATCGACGGATCGGGCTGGCGGTTTCACTATCTGGTCATTAATCAATACGGGGTGAATTCAAAATTCGGAACCCCGGACGAATTCCGGCAGATGGTCGACGCCTTTCATCGGGCCGGTATCGCCGTCCAGGCCGATGTCGTCGCGGCACATGTTCCTACGAGCGGGAACTGGGGCATTCGTTCAGTAGCGGGAACGGGTGCCCTCGGGTGGCGCAAAGCGGATGGCTCAATGCTCTATGGAGCGGAACAGACAGAATGGGGAACGGTCTATTTTGATTTCGCGAACCCGTTTGTCCGCCGTCACCTCATCGAGGGCGTCCTCACAATGCTCAAAGAATACAATCTGGATTCTCTTCGGCTCGACCATCTCGACGGGATCATCCAGCGCAAAGGCGGCCGGGAGTTCCTGCGCGAGCTGACGGGAGAAATTCGCAAGTACAAACCTGAAGTCGTGATCGAGGCTGAGGTCTTTCATCACTATCCGGGTCTGAGCCGCGCCTCGGACCTTGGCGGGCTTGGAATCGATTTCACGACCCAGGCGGAATATACTCTCTTCATCCGCAACAATCTGGTCCGTCCTATTTCGGAAATCGATATGGGCGAACTTCATACTGCCCTGCACGCGCCATTCAATCACCACGAATTTCACAACATGTTCGCGCTCACGAACCAGGACGAAGCCTCCCTGAAATATGCGCCGGGCATGGGTGCCTATCCTCATGATCTCACCCAAAACCTGGGTCGTGAAACGTCTATTCGCAAAATACAGAGCTTTGGCGGGCTTTCGATGTTTTCGGGTTCCTATTATGTCGATACGCCTCCCGTGAGACTCCTGCAGAAAGGCAATTTCGATGATCAGCCGGCCGTGGAATGGGCCGCCCGCACGCGAGACGATGTGATCCGTAATTCCCGCTTCTTTAAATCACTCTCGGCCTACTACAAAACCGAACCCGCTTTCGCGCCCCGGTATCTGCGTCGATCGATCGAGAATCACGTGGACCACCAGAATAAGGTCCTCAGCCTCCACCGGTTCGATCCTCAATCGGGAAAGCATGTTTACGCCTTGGTGAATCTCAGTGATCGTCAACTCCTGGATTACGGATTCGGCGTCGAACGCCCGGCAAAGTTCAAACTGGTCCTCGACAATCACGATCAGGAGTTCGGCGGAGCCGCGCGTTTGAGAAAAGCACTTTCACAAAAAGCCTCGCTGACCTCCGATGCGCAGGGCAGGCATGGAAAAGCCGCGAGCCTCACTCTCCCCATCGTGGAACCCTACTCGTTCATCGTCCTCGAATTAGCACCCTGACATCACCACTGGATTTAGGTACTGAATTGAAATACAATCGAGAAGCCGGAGCCACTTATGAAGCTAAAACGCACCCCTGAACTGCATGCTTTTCTGTCAACCTACTTCCTGGATGCCGATCCGGAAACAGATGAGCAAATCACCTCTTCCTTCATCGCCGCCTCCTCGCGCGAACATCAGGAAAAGATCCTGTCCCAGGCGAAAATGTTAATCGCGGACCCGGAATTTCCCACCGAAGAACTCGGTAGCGAGGCCAATCGCTGGTTTGGCGATGCCGACGAAGCCCGTGCGTGGCTTCGAACGATCCTCGCCTTCCTTGAACGGGCCCAAACGACCGAAAGCGTCGTCGTCAAGGACAGCAACGGCACTCCGCTCGCTGAAGGGGATTCGGTTCTCGTTATCAAGGACCTGAAAGTTAAAGGCGGTTCGAGTGACCTGAAACGCGGCACCCTCGTCAAGAAAATCCATCTCATTGACGACCCGGAGAACATCGAGTGTCGCATCGACGGCAGCACGCTCGTCCTCAAAACCTGTTTTCTTAAGAAAGCCTGATGGATTCGTCCGAACTCTCCAATAATCGCCGATAAACGCCGAGACATTTTACCGGGCGGCCAAATTTCGAGAAGCTGGCCGATTTGTTTCTTTTGTGACTGCCAGGCGATTCCACTACCATTGATCAAGTCAGTGGGACACCCAATCTGGCAGTATCTGCCTTTCAGTTTAAGGCAAACCATGATCCGTCGCAGGCTGGAGGTTCCACCGCGGAATGGACGACTCGCTATTCACATCGCGAGCACGCGCGAAGAGCTGGAGGGCGCCTTTCGGCTTTTGCACGACCTCTATGTTGCGCAAGGCTTAATGAAACCCCACCCCAGCCGCTTCCGATGCAACATCTATCAGGCCTCCCCTGATACCGCGACAATCGTGGCCCTTGATGGAGCGCGGGCCGTGGGTACCGTAAGCGTGATCAAGGATTCAGGATTGCGATTTCCATCAGACGACGTTTATCGACGAGAAAACAACCGCTATCGTGATCTCGGGTATCGAATGTGCGAGATCTCCGCGCTCGCGATTCATCCCGAATATCGGCGGCGGCATGCAACCGCGCTCGGGCTGATGAAATATCTTTTTCGTTATGCGACGCACTTCATGAATTGCACCATGCTGTGCGCGACAGTCCATCCGAGGGCCCTGGATTTTTACCGCGCGGTGTTTAACTTTCGTCAAAACGGCAAGGCAGTCCGATATCAATTCGCGGAAAATGCTCCGGCGATTCATATCAGCACGGATTGCCTCGTCTTAAAGGATTGGATGCGGAATCAGTTTGGTCGCGCCCCAGCCCGTCGAAACCTCTATCAGTTCATTTTTAAAAACGATTACCCGCGAATGACATTTCCAAACTGGAGGCTCGGATGCACTCCCGATCCGGTGATGACAGCAGAACTCCTTGAATATTTTTTCGTAAGGAACTCCGAGGTTTTTCGGGAAGCGAGTGCGGAACAATTGACTTTCCTCAAGAGCGCGTACCAACTCTATTTCGATATTGAACAGATTCCATATTTCAACCGTACTCTACCGGCGCGAACGGCCCCTTGCCACGGTCACGGGCTTCCTTTTTTCACAGAATCACCGGACCCGCCGGACCCGAAGGACCCTCCGCGTCAGATTCATCAGCCCTAACCGACCGCGAAATTGTAGCCTGATAGTGCGGGCTGAAACCCAAAGCACATGTTAAAGTCCTACGGATGAACAAAGATCGAAAGTCTCGCCGCGACGAATTCGACGACCTTCTCCGGGACGCAATTGAAAAGCTTACGCCGGAAGTCCGCCGCATGGTGGACGAGGTACCGATCATAGTGGATGACGAGCCCTGGCCTGACCTGCTCAAGGAAATGAACCTTCCACTCAGCTCAGAACCGGATCTGTGCGGCCTTCATTGGGGCATCCCGCTCAACGAAAAAAGTTCGATGAGCGATCAACCGGACACGCCGCGGATTCACCTCTTTCGCGGTCCCATCGTCCGGCTCGCCGGCTCAAGTCGCCGCGAACTCAGGCGACAGATCCGGATCACCCTCATTCACGAAATCGGTCACCTCTTCGGACTGACCGAAGAACGCTTAGCGGAGCTCGGATACGAGTAAAGGCACGGTACTACCTACTGCCCAACACGCGTCATCGTGGCAAATGCATAGCCTTCCCGGTAGCCAGCTTTGTAGCCAAGCCCAGCGCTATCGGTCTGCGGCCTAGAACCGGGGCGAGGTTTATAGTCCCAGCTGCCATCGCCGTAATCATCGCCGCTCGATCCTGAACCGGAATCACCCCAGTCCCAATCACCGGAATCACCCCAATCCCAGGAATCGCCGGAATCAGAGCCCGAACCTGAGTCTCCCGAGCTTCCTGAGTCTCCCGAGCTTCCTGAGTCTCCCGAGCTTCCTGAGCCCGACGAGCCTGAGCTGGAATCAGAATTCGACCCAGAGGATGCATCGTTTGCTCGATCATCATACTCGGCCTCATTCAGACCATCGGTAAAGCCCTCATTATATCCTGAATCATAGCCACTGATGTAGCCGTTGTCATAACCACGGTTGTAATAGTCGTTGTATGCTTCGCGATAAACACGGTCGTAACCGGTCGAGAACCCATCGTTGTATCCCTGATTGAAACCATCATCCAACCCGCCTTGGTACGGATTCTTGAAAGTACAGTTACTCGGAATAAAAGCGGAGGTACAGGACGTCTCCCGCTGCCTTTCTTCTCCGGTCGTCGGATTCTTCAAGCATCGGGTAAGACACGTTTCAGTTCCCGAATGAGTCAGAAAGTCATAGGAACAGGCCACGGTTTTCGCTCTTTGTGTCGTTGCACAAACGGTCCAGACGTAGCCCTCATCACGAAGCCTGGCTCTTTCGTCAAAGGTGGCCCGAATCTGATC
>DATDSK010000113.1:0-4041 GCA_035291325.1 Bdellovibrionota bacterium
ATCGCGTCTTTTTGAGTGTTCTTGTAGCCGGCATGGACCTGCGCGGCCTTTAAAGCCGCATCACGAGCTTCATTGGTCCCGGCCAAGGCCTCCTCGAGGCGGTCGGCCGCTTCGACAAATTCCTTTTCAAGCTCCGAAGGATGACCGGCCTTTTTCGTCGCGGCGTTCTGGGCGCCGTGCGATTTTTTGATCGCTTCGGCGAGGCTCGCGGTCCAGAGCGCCCCGGCTTCTTTCGCGTACCTTTTATCGCCGGAATCGACGACCTGGCGATAGAGCTCCGAAGCCTCCTTGGACTTTCCGAGATCCCGCTTCACTTCGGCGAGATACATCTGAATTTCGGGAACTTCGCGGCGGGGATCGTCTTTGGACAAAAAAGACTTCAAATAGGCCTGGTAATAATGCTCAGCGATCTCGAGGTCGGCGCGGCCGCTCTTCTTCCTGAACTTCTCGTGATGCTCCGTCGCGGTCCGGCGGATCATGGCCCTCAGATTCTGAGCCGCGACTTGGGTTTCGGTATCACCGGATTCGTAAAGACGGCCCTGATTGAGGCGTCCCAAGGCCTCCCGGTAGCGGCCCTGGCGAAGATCAAGGTCAACCAGCTTCACGAGCACCCTGAAAGTGGCTTCACTTTCCGGATTCGTCTTGAGGAGGGATTCGTAAACCTGGGTTGCTTTCGCGGGTTCAACATTGCGCTCGTACTGCTTGCCGAGCTTCTCGAGAATTTTCGGGTAGAACGTCTTATCGGCGACGCTCTGAAAATACGCGATCGCCTCGTTCGTCTGTCCGGCTTCGGTCATGAAGAGAGCCATGTCCCTGAGGGCCTCTTCGCGAAGGGAAAGATATTTCTCGCCGTTCTTGGTGGCCAACGAGATGGCCTCCTTCATGGACGCAACGGCTCGGCCATACTGCTTCGTCCGATAATGGCACCAGGCGAGTTTGTGCATGATTCTCGGCACCATGCCCGGCGAGGATTTTTTGACCGCTATTTCATAATATGCCTGCGCCTTCCTGAACTTGGCGTCGGCGAAAGCGGCATCCCCCAATTCCCGGTAGGCTTCGGGCGCGAAAACGCTGTTCGGGAATTTTCGCGTCAGGGTGTCGAAATAAACCGTGCTCTGCCGGCGGTTCTCCAGTTCGGCGTGGCTGAACCCCAGGAAATAATAAACCTGGTCCAGCTTCGAGTACGGGATGTTGAGCGTGAGAATATCATTACAAGCCTTTATCCCTGACCGCAGGAATGGTTTCGAGTACGAACGGTCGATGAACTTGTCGCTGACACCCTTCTCCAGCCGCTTTTCGTGAACCCGCCCTTCCATCAGAAACGCCGACCGGTAAGCTTCGACATAAATTTCCGCGAGCCGGAAATAGAGATCCGCACGACGATTATTCGCCAGCCTCCGTCCGAGAGCGATTCTCAACTGCACGATTTCCTGGTCGCGGAGTTCCCGGATTTTGGCGTCGTCCGGCGTTTCCACCTCCCGCAACTCTGAAACCGAGTAAGCCGTCTTTCCCTCTGCCCGGGGAGAAACGACCCCGATCGCGAAGGGCAGCACGGCAAAAAAGCACAGGGCCGTACGAACCGGCAAAAACTTGAGAAAAGTCATTTCATGATCCACCGTTCTGGCATTCCGACTCGAGCCCGAAAACGTAATCACCGAGTTCATCGTTCCAAAATTCACCATTAAAGGACCAGTAGTACTGATAATCACGCCGGGAGGGTCTCATGTTGCCCCGCCCGCGGTCATCGCCGCGGGCAAGCTGTGAATTCTTGTAGATGAGCTTGTCCTTGGCCTGTCTCAACATCTCGAGCTTGATGAACGCCATCTTCTCGAAATCAGCGATCAGTGCAGAGTGATAATCAATCAGGCTGTTCTTGACGAAAGCGCCCCCAAGGAGCTGAATCGATTTGAGCCGCCAACCCAGGACTTGTTCCAGAAAACCCGGAAAACCCTTCCCGGGTTCATGAGAAACTCCCGGCTGCATGTGATCGAATTGACGGACGGCATTCAGTTCGCCGCCGACATCGCGTTCAGCGGCCACGAGGTTCTGAAAATAGGGACTGCGCACGAACCGGTTCGCCAGCCGGTGAAAGTCATTCTTCGTGTACAACGACCTGCTCAGGGCGTTCTTTCCAAGTTCATGGAAGGTCTTCAGGTTGTTTGAATTCATTTCGACGAAACGCTTCACCTCTTCGCCGACCCGCGTATATTTCTCGTTGAATTCGTTGATCACCTGATTGGCGTCCTGATACAGGCAAAGCGCGAGAAAAGATTGGGCCCGCAGCACGTCCACTTCCGTATTAAAAACGAACCCGAGCGCGGGACTTTTGTACGACACCAACCGCCCGAGCGTGCGGTTATATTCACGACGGCCGAAGGAATTCCAGGCTTGCTCAAACAGAATGTCCGGCCAGACGAAGCTCGACTTCGGAATGCCGTCATAGACCTGGTCGGCGTCGTCAAAACGTTCCATCTGATAAAGCGTTCGCGCCTCTCCGGCCACGCACCGGGCGTGAAGATCGTCCGACTCGCGGCTGAGCTGACGCGAGGCCCGGGGATCCCGCAGAATACGGGACCCGAGATCGGCGGATCGCGATTGGCATTCCCGGAAATCGCGAATGGCAAGATCGTTCCTGCCGAGAATCGCGTTCGCCGACCCCCGGAGCTGAAGCGCGACCGGCCAAAGCGGGCTGCCGGCCTGAATGCCGTTCAAATAGCCGATCGCCTTTTCCTCCTTCCCTGAAAGGAGCGTGTCCTTTCCGAGGGAATAAAGATAAGCGCTCCGATTCCTGAGGTCGTAATCCTCATACCGGGTGTGCCGGATCAGATACTTTCGGAGGATATCGCCGCCGACCCTGACCAGAAGATTTTCGGTCTCTCCGAGAACCCTTTGAATCGCCGCTTTGTTCCCGGTTTGCAGAGTTCTGATAAAAAAATACGAGGCCGCGTTGTAAAGTCCCGCCCGGGTCAGGGACAGCGTGATCCAGGAGTAAGCCTCCGGTCGAAGTGACTGATTCTGCTCATGCGCGGCAAACGCGTAGCGCGCGGACTTGAAGTACTGGCCCGACTGGTAAAGCGCCTGAGCGTCCCGAAGATATCCGGTGTGATTGTCGGCAGGCTCTTGCGCGCGCGCGAGCGCTGCCGTAAGCAAACAGCACGCCGCCAGGGCGATTCTGGAACGAATCATAGTCTAAGCCCCACGCCGAGTCCGAAGTTGAGATTCGAATACAACGATTTCGAGCCCGAAAGGCCCATCACCGGGGCCTGATAAAAAGCGCTCGTGAAATCGAGTCGCACCGAAAAATCCCGAGTCACGTGATACTGATGACCGGTTCCGAAAAACAAAGCCGTGAAGCTCTGATCCGTGAATGTTGAAGGTCCGTTCGTCACGTTTCGCGTTTCGAGCGCCGTTTGCAGGGTCCCGATTCCCCCTGAAAAGTACCAGTCGAAATAGAGAATTTTGTTGAAGACGTTGATCTTCGCGTACCACGGGACCCAATGGGCGAGGATCCCGGATTGCGATTTGATCTCGCGCACAACCGGCCAAATCGAGGGCTGCGATTGCTGGAGCGCATCGAAGGTCGCGTTTGTTCTGTTCGAAGTCAGCGTATGAAAAGCTTCGAAACCGATGCTTTCGGAAAGATAAAATGCAACTCTCGGTTCGAGAATGTAAGAAGTGCGATAGGGATTGGAAAACCCCGTTCCCGCCATCGCGCTGAGCAACAGCCGGTGCGCTTTTCCGTACCTCCGATTCTGAAGTACATAGATCTTCTTTTCAGGATCGAGCCAGCTGAAGCTGTACTCATCACCTGAGCCTGAACCGGGAGCATCAGCCGCGTCCGCCCAGCTAGCCGCCAAGAGCGCCATCCACAGCGTCGCAAGTACAACGACTAAAACCCGAATTCCCCATTCCCTAGTGAAAATTCTAGTGAACATCAATGAACACCCTCCGCCGTCCCTGGCGCTTTTCCATGGCTTTTCACGATCTTAATCAGTTTACCAAGGTCGCTTCGCCATCAGCAAGTTTTTTGCCGCTATAATG
>DATDSK010000114.1:0-22563 GCA_035291325.1 Bdellovibrionota bacterium
ATGAAGCGACACGATCTGCATCGAGAGCGTCGTCCCGATATTCGCGCCCAGCATGACGCTGATGGATTGGGGAAAAGTCAGGAGACCCGCATTAATGAAGCTGACCAGCATCAGCGTCGCGGCGCCGCTGTGGATCAGAAACCCGAGCGCGATTCCGACGGTAACGCCCGAGAGCCGGTTCGTGGTGAGATTATAGAGAAGGCCTCTGAGTTTCTGTTCCGCGGCTTTTTGCAGTTCACGGCTCATCAGGGACATGGCGAAAACGAACAGACCCAGTCCGCCCAAGAGCTTCGTTAACGAGAAAAGTAATTGTGAGGTCGCCACTTTCCCTCCAAGCTCGATTCTGGCAGTCGGCCTTCTTTTTATCAATAGGGCAGGTGGAATTTGAGTTTCGCTTCCGACCGATTCCGGATAAAAGGGGCGTCATGCGTCTCGCAGCAGCCACCTGGCCCGAAGTATCGGAGTATCTCAAAACAAAAAATTCCCTCATTGTGCCCATCGGCAGTACGGAGCAGCACGGGCCCACGGGCTTAATCGGCACGGACTACCTTTCAGCCGATGCGGTCGCGCGGAAGGCCGGCGAACGGCTCAAAATTCTTGTTTCGCCCCCGCTCTGTTACGGTGTTTCGAGTCATCACATGGGCTTTCCGGGATCGGCGACGGTTCGGCCTTCGGTTTACCAGGCCGTCCTTGCGGACCTGTTTCGTGGATTTTACGGGCACGGATTCAGACGCTTTTACGTCGTGAACGGGCATGGCGGTAATGAGGCTTCGGTCAGGGCGGCTTTTCAGGAGCTGAAGCACGAAGGTCACTCCGGGGTGACCTTTCAGCTTTTGGACTGGTGGAAGCTCCCGGAAGTCTCGAAGCTCGCTCACGAGCTTTACGGCGACCAAGAGGGCTCGCACGCGACCCCGACCGAGCTTTCGCTCACGTTTCATCTCGAGAACATCGAACGCCGCGAATATCAGCAGGTTCCTGAGCCGCCCGCGAGTGCCTGGCCCCTCACGTCTGACGAGATGAGGCGAAGCTTTGTGACAGGGACGATGCGCTCCAATCCGGCCCTCGCCCGCGGAAGTCATGGTCCAAGAATACTGGAAGCTGCCGTGCAAGGTCTTGTGACCGTGATCGGAAACTCCCCGGTTCTCGAATAACGAATTCGGGCGGTGGCTTATTGCAGAAGGCAATCTGTTGCGCGAATGTTCTGAGCGCGATCCTGAAATTCAGTCAGGAGCCTGACGGCTTCCAGGTAAGTTCCGTCGCATTGCGACCGAAGGCTTTGAAGGAGGAAGGCGATTTCGCTCTGTTCACGACTGTGGAGGCGGTAGCGGGCTCGCGTTGCCGCAAGCAATACGTCGATGTGATGAACATCATCCCATCCAAGGCTGAGAAGCCGTCCGTCGTGAAGCCGGGCTGAAGCCGCGGATTCGAGCTCAGCGAGTTTCCGGTGCTGATCGGCGAGGAGTTCGGAAAGCGCTGCTGCTTCTTCCCGGATCCGGCCACGTGAGGGCTTCCCACCTGAGGGCCCTGGGGACCACGATGAATATTCGATTTTTCCAATCCCTTCGATTTCGCGAAGAAGCGGTTTCAATGGCCGCGCGGCCCAATGGTCATTGAGGAGAATCGCGGTTCCGGCGTTCGAGAGGTATTCGAAAACATAGCCGGCCGGGGTATTTCCGCCCGTACGCCATTTGAAAATCCAGGTTGCACCTTTTTCGATCGCTTTCATCAGAGCGTTCTTGCCCGCTTTCGCGCCGGCCACGGCGGCGATTTTCGCGCTGCTCAGGATAACGAGGGTCGAACCACTCGTTGCGAAGAGGACACTCGATCCGTAGGCGGTGCTTTTGGCTTGTTTTTGAAGGCTCTCAAGATTCAGGAGCAGCTCTTTTGTGTTTTCGGCGTACTGGCCGGCCAGGAGTGCTCTGCGCTCTAGAGACTTCTCGAGCGTTTGGGCCCAGGCTTCAGTGCAGACAAAACAATTTGGGCATTCGGGGCTATTGGCTAAAACCTCTCGAGGGAGAAGGCAAAGAACTCCGAGAAGAAAAGCGGAGACCCTGAAATAACTTCTCATGACCACGTTCACCACTTCCACACCACTTCAATATGGCCGGCCTGGACCGGCTTTGAGCAACGCACAGCATATTTCAATGCGTGTGCCAGAGGTCTTGCGTTCCAGGTGACCGATATTACGTTGGTTTTTCAGTTCACGGGCAAATGAGGGCACACGTGAACCGACCTGGAGTTAGACAGCCGGGCGACAATTTGCGGCAGCCGGGGCTCGGGGAGTGAGCGCTAGGGGCATTTCTTGCTCCAAAATCCTGAAAAATCCGCGATGACCCGCTTTCGCTGCACGAAGAAGATCGCACCCGCGATGATCAAATAGAGTACCGAAAGCCAAAGTCGTGCTTCGGTCTGAGGGAAAAAGAATTGCGCGATAAACAACAAAAAGAGCGCGAGCCCCTCGAATACGGTCAACTTGAGATTAATGAGGAAGGCCAGCCCGAGCAGGGTTTGAGAAGCAGTCAGGAAAACCTCTTCCACCTGTCTCGCATCCAGGTGCATGCTCCAGCTTCCGCCGCCAGCAAGATAGGCGAGCGGAATGCTTCCGATGAGAAGAGTCCATTGATTCACTTTTGAAGAGAGGAGTGTTCCGATGGCGCTATCCGTCTTCTTTCTGAAGGCCAAGAGGAACGCGACTACAAATTCAGGTGACTCGGACGCCAGCGGAGCAAGCCATTGAACCAGGAGGAATTCATCAATCCCCCAGGCCTTGCCCGTGTGAACGAGGGCATTGGCGAATGGCTCTGCCGACGAAAGCACGACAATCGCGGCATAGAGAAAGAGCCCGCTAACGGTGAGCCGGCGAGTCTTTCGGGGGAGGGTTCCGAGATGTTCAGCGACGCCGACGAGTTCGGGTTCTTCCTGCTCGCAACCGGAGACGCGCCAGATGTAGAGCCCGAAAAGGGATAGGAGTACGACGGAGTCCAGAAGCGAAATCCTTCGGGTCAGCGGAATGAGAAACGCATACACTCCGGCGATTCCGAGAAAGAGGAGCTCGATTCGGCGGCGGCTGAACAGGGTTGCTCCCGACTCGAAGAGAAAGCTTTTGAGCGAAACGGTTCGCCCGCGGGCCAAGACGTATCCGCTGATCAATGCGACCATTGACCAGCCAATGCCAATGAGAAGCCGATTGCTTCCCGTCATGTTTGCAAC
This sequence comes from Bdellovibrionota bacterium, assembly GCA_035291325.1. Taxonomy (GTDB): domain Bacteria; phylum Bdellovibrionota; class UBA1018; order UBA1018; family UBA1018; genus XYD1-FULL-55-31. Next base: position 3,211 of record DATDSK010000114.1, read on the forward strand.
CGCGTAAGGAGCATATTCGGGTCTATGTCCCGCGGCGTAGGCGAAATACAGATCAACCGCGTACTCAGGGAGAACGGCGATGAGGGCGAGAATGGCAACCGCGAGACTCGCCGAGATGTCTTTTTCAGCGGTTTCCGCGCCCCAGGCGAGGAGAAAAGCGGAGGCGACGATCGCGAACCCGAATACGGCCATTCCGATCGGTGCGGGGGGCTCGATCCCGCTCAGGCGCAGAACAATTGCCGGAAGGCCGAGCAGGATCGCGAACAGTACTTTGAATTGCCATTTGATGATCATCGCAGAATTCATACCGGAGTGACTCCCTTGTAAACAATTTTGTAATGTAAGCCGTAAGCTTTCGCAATGTCATAGTTTTTTGAGTGACTTTTAGCGATCCGCAAAGCCTCTTCAGGCCGAGTAGAAAAAGGCCGAACAGTACTGGTGATCGTAAGGCTCTTTTTCTGGATAGTTCCGCTTCTGGTCATGGGTTTCCATTCCGCGATGGCAGCAGCGACTCTTGGCCTGAACTACACGACGATTCACTATCAGCAATTCAGGACCGACTACCAAGGCAAAGCCATCACCCTGAAAGCCTCCCATAGTCTTATAGGGCGAAAATTCGAGTATTCCTCAAATGGGTATGTCACGGTCGTTCCGTTTTCGCAGAACCGTGACGTTGATATGCGGTTCGTGGGGGCGAATCTCAGGGGCGGGTACGCTTTTGTTTCAAAACCGAAGGTGAGGGTCAGTCTTCTTCTCGGCGTCTACTACGTCACCACTTTCGTAAAAGATGATCTCTTCGGATACCAAAATTTCTGGGGGCCTCAGGTCACGCCCTCGTTCGTCTGGTATGCGAGTTCGAAGCTGACGCTCGGTTTGTACGGCAAGTATTCAACTGTCGCGGACGGTAGCTCGGGGTTGTTCGGCAATCGGGAACTCGCGGCTGGCTTCCAACTTCAATTTGGAGGGAAATCTTCGCGACCGATCGCTCTCACTTTCGATTTCGCATCTCTTGAGGTTACGATCGGAACGGTGCGAGCGGAGTCCCGGACGCTTTCCAGCGGATTCAGTTTCGGATTGTTTTGAGCGGCGCTGCTTCAACGCCTGCGGGCCGGCAACTTTGCTTTTGCGTGGATTGCGACGCCGTTGAAAGCCGGAATCGAAATTTCGGCCCAGCCGTTTCGGCTCACGCGAACGGTGTTTCCAGTGCAGGTGCCGCGAACGAACTCGCCTGAGATGACGTTACAGTATTCACCTTCCGGAAGTCCGGTATCGAACCACCGGCGCGTCGCACTCGATTCGCCATTAAGAACGAAATAGCCCAGATTGCCGCGCGCGAAAGCAATGAGGTTGCCTCCGTTCGACCACCAGCGCGTCACGTACGGCGCGCGCTGAGTCGCGTTCCTGAATCCGACCATGTTGGCGATTGCCGACCACCGGTGCTCGCAGATCCAGTCTTTTCCGCATTGAGAGACACCGTTCTCGAAAACATTTTTCGTGTGGCCTTGCGAATCCGACGGAGGACCCTGATCACCGTTCGAAAAACGGTAGCTCGACATGACCTGCGGGTACCCATAAGGCCAGGCGAGCATAAAGGCGTTGGCGAGAGCGTATTTCTGGCCGTCGCGGTAGGTGAGGACGTTTCCGCCGGCACCGTGTCCGCGCTGCTGGTCGTGATTATCGATGAACACGATCGCCTTATGATCGGGGACGAATCCCCAGCGTGGTCCGAAAACTTCGAGACGGGAAAGGTTCTGGCCGTGGTGGCCGTTAAAAACGTCCCAGATCATCGCGCCGTAACGGAACTCGATGACGTCGCCTGTCGTGAAATATTCCGTCGAGCTGATCGGCTCGCCGCCGTGATCAATGACTTCCTGGTAGGGGTAGGAATCGCGATCAAGTTTTGCGTAAATGGCCCGAATATCATCGGCGGGAATATGTTTGGCGGCGTCGATCCTGAACCCCGCAACACCGATATCGAGGAGATCTTGAAGGTATCCGGCGATCGTGTTGCGGACGTATTCGGAACCGGTATCGAGGTCTGGAAGCCGATTGAGTTCGCAGTTCTGGACGACCCAACGGTCTTGATAAGTATCAATCTGGTCGTTGCCGTTTCGGCCGCAGTGGTGAAAGTCCCAGGGGGCATAAGTACCGGGAAAGTCGTAATCGCGAAACGGGGAACCGTTGATGCCCGTCTGCGGGCCACGGCGCTGAGCCATGTGATTGATCACCGCGTCGACGTAGATCCTGACCCCCGCTGTTTTACACCGTCTCACCATGTCGATGAATTCGGCGCGAGTGCCGCTTCGGCTTTCGAGCTTATAGCTTACCGGTTGATAGCGTTCGAACCAGGGATGCCCTTCGAGAACGGCATGCTCGTTGGGGGGCGAGACCTGGACCGCCGCGAAGCCCTTAGGCCCGAGGAACTGCTCGCATTCTTGCGCGATATCAGTCCACTTCCATTCAAAAAGATGAACGTAGGCTGTTTTCCCCGTGGTGACATCGCTTGCGTACGCATTTAGAAAAATCGAACCGATCGCGATCAGAATAAAACTGATCAGAACGTGTTTTGCCTTTTCCATGGCGATTCTTCAGCGGTGCGTTGCCGAATCCTGCGGCAATTGGCACCACTGCTCCCCCCGACTTGGAAGAGTAACAGGTGACGTGCAAATCGCAATGAGGCAAGAATTGGCACGTCATTTTGAAAAAAATACCCGGTTATGGAGATCTATGTCTGAGCGATGCTCTCCAGTAATGGGGACCTGAATTCATTACCCCAGTTTCGCTTTTCGAGTTCGCGCGAGCGCGATTCGATGCGCGCGGTGGTAGGATTCGGTGAGCTCTTTCCAATCAAATTTCGAACTGATGGCTTCCACGCGATTTCTCAGCTCGATCCGTTCGCGCATGTTCATCGTTACGACTTTGTAGATCGACTCAGTCAGGAGCTGGGCGCTTTCTTCAAAGCTGTGTTCGCGGCGCTCAATGACGAAAAGCCCCTTATCGGCGTACATGGGGACATTCTGGCGGACGTAGCCGCCAAATCCCGCGAGGTCGCTCGTAATGGAAGGGATGCCGAGAGCGGCACATTCTTCGGGCGTGTAACCCCACGGTTCGTAGTAGCTCGGGAAAACGCCGAGATGGCATCCGCGAACGAACTGATCGTAATCGAGCCCGAGAATGGGGCTCGCCGCCGTGAGGAAGTCGGGGTGGTAGACGATTTTCACCCGGTCTTCGGGGCTGTTGAACAGCCGGCACTTGCGAAGGGCGTTCATGATCGGATCATCCGCATCATACGCGAGGTTATGCGTGACAATGTTGGGGTAAAGATGCGTCTGCCTCCAGGCGCGCGTCAGGCGCTTCAGGGTGTGAAGTTCGCTTTCGTCAAGAAGGGGAGTTGTTCGCGGATCGGTTCCGGAGGCGGTGGAAGTCAGGAGCTTCGACGAGACTCCTGAAGCCATGGTTTCGCAATGATTCGACATCTCCTTGAAGAGCATCTGATTCTTGAGAACGTCGACATTGAATCCGTGGGTGGCGGCGCGGGTGATGATGAACGCGACAACCGTGACATCCTTGTTCTCGTGCTTGAGCCGCCAGTTGAGCCTCGCGAGTCCCTCGATAAAAACATCCATTCCCTTATTTCGGAATTCGTAGCGCCCGGACGTAAAGATGTGGAGAGTCTTGCTCAGGTCAAACGTATAGCGAGGGAAGAAATGACCCATCAGGAATTCCTGAATTCGCTTTTTATAGATGAGATGAAGATTCTGGAATTCGTGAACTGCCGCGAATCGCCGGATATTCAAGCCATTCGGGAGGAGGACATCGGGCTTGCGGCCGAGGAGGTGCTCGGCTTCCAACGCGGTGATCTCGCTGATCGTCGTAAAGCAGGTCGCGCCCCAGGTGGCGGCGCGTTCGATCGCGAAACGGGGATAGATATTGCGATTCGCGGCTTCGCGGTGCGGATCGATTTGCGTGAGGTGTTGATAGAAATTCGGGTGGTCGGAAGCGAGATAGCGGCCGAGAATCGTTGCGTGCGTCGTAAAGACGGTTGAAATCGGGAGATTGCGCCTGAGAATCACCGGGATCGGCACTCCGGCCATCCATTCATGAAAGTGAGCGAGAATCGGAATTTCAGCCTCATCTTCCTCATGGACGACGCGTGAGAGAACCTGGAGAAAGTCCGCGACGAGGTAGCCGAAGAGCACGACATCATCGACTTCGGGTTCGGTTCCAAGGCTGATCTGGTGATCTTTCCACAGGAAGTATTTGAATTCGGCCAGGCGGTCCCGCGACGAGTTGTAGTCGATCAGAACGACCTGAGGTTCCCCGGGTACCAGCCATTTACCGAAATAGACTTTGACCCCGTATTCCTGCGCGACGAGATCGCAGGCTTTGCCGAACATACCGGTACGAGGAAGTTCTTCGAATTCTATTCCCGCGGCGTCTGCTTGATAGGGACCGATCATGCAATAGCGGTCGCCCCATCGGGCTTTCATCGCGGCCGATTTCGTCTTGAGCACGGTGTAAATGCCACCGAGCTGCAGACAGACTTCCCATCCGACCTCTACCAAAAGGGCCCTATCGACCGGCTGTGTTGGAACCATAACTGATAGATTATCGAAAACTGTTCCGTAGAAAAATGGGCATAATTTGCAGGGCTTAAAGCGAAACAATTTAGCCCCGAAAGAACGAGCGTTGCAGCCTCCATTTCAAATGAAAATGAAGACTCTGGCCGCAGTACATCGGGCTGGGACTATTGCGAGCTTGGATTTCGAAAGTCTATTTTCTCGATTCGGCGCTTGAGTACGGCCTCGCCCGCTTGTGGTTTCTCGGAATCAAACAGGCGCGGAACTCTCGGCGGGAGATGCTCGCTGACACAGCTTGAGATCCTTCCATCCTGATGGTAACACTGAGCGACCGAAGCTGCGCACCCATAGCTCAATTGGATAGAGCATCAGACTTCGGATCTGAGGGTTAGAGGTTCGAGTCCTCTTGGGTGCGCCATTACGTTGCAGAAGGGACCATTACTCAGCCCTGCGGCGTGCAATCGTAACAACCCTCATGCCTGAAGTGCTCCGGGTCCTCGACCTGAATCGTCGTGTGCAGGATGCCGTAACGGTTCTTCAACAACTCGTTTGCGGAATTAAGAATCGGCTCCGCCTTCGAACGCGTGATCATGTGAACGGCGAGCGCGAGCCGTCCCGTTGAAACGGTCCAGATATGCAGATCATGGACTTCCTGAACACCCGTGATATTGAGCAAATCACGTTTGACCTGTTCCGGATCCATCCCCTCGGGGGCTGATTCCATCAGGACGCTGAAGGCCTCTTTGACCAGTTTCCAAGAACTCGCGAGCATCAGGAACGCGAAAACGATGGTGATGATCGGATCGATCAACCGCCAATCGGTGAGCCAGAGGACGAGCCCGGCTATGATCGCGCCCACGCTGCCGAGAGAATCCGAAAGAATGTGGAGGTAAGCGGCCTGTACATTGATGTTATGGTGCCGGGCCGAATGGAGAAATCTCATGCTCAATAAATTTGCGACCAGTCCTATCGTCGCAATGATGAACACCATCTTTCCTTGCACTTCTGGCGGCGCACTGATCCGGATGACAGCCTCGTAAACGAGGACGCCGGCGATAAGCCAGATTACGAGGCCGCTTGCGAGGGCCCCGAGAATTTCAGCGCGATGATACCCGAAACTCATCGTGGGAGTGGAAGGGCGGCGGGCAACCCAGATCGCGAAGAGGCTGAGGAGGAGTGCTCCGACGTCGATCAGCATGTGCGAAGCATCCGAGATCAGGGATAAGCTGTTCGCGATCCAACCCCCGACAAATTCGACCAGCATGAAGATAATCGTGACGATCATCGCAGCGACGATCGCGCTCGGTGCTTGCCCTTCGTGCTCTGCATGCTCATGCTCGTGATGATGTTCGGAATGGTCTCCCTCGGGCGCATGATGGTGAAGACGAAATTTTCTCATTGAACCTCGCTTTTATACCAACACTGAAGGGATACCAAGGGACTCTCTACTAAAAAAGGTGATGAATTCTGGACAGTTCCGGAGTTCCTCCGTACAATTAAAGTAACCTGCTGAAATATAAGCCGATCGACGGCCAGCCGGCATTAAACGAGAGGACATTATGCCTGATCAGTTTGTCACCTGGGAATTGGCGGACGTTCTCGTTGGAGAGCCTCTTCCAGGGGCCTTGTATCTTTACATCGATTTTCGTTTCATCACGTATCGCGCCGAGGGTGACTCAGTCGATCGAATGGCCTACGACCGCTTGGATTTCAAGAAGGTGAAGAATCTCTTTATTCTCGAGCGCGATAAGAAGAAGTTTCAGGATTGGCTTGCGAGCAGGGTTCCGGCCGAAGCCGCCGCCCCCCCGCTTTCCCCGGAGAACAAGGACTTTCCGAAAGCCAAGGCTGACGCTCATCGCAAAATTCTGGATATTTTCCAGTCGGAGCATCCCGATAAAGTCGTTGCTCAGACTTTGGCGGCGAGCAAAAAGCTCGTGACGGAAGTGATGAAATTTCCTTTCGCCGTGAAGACCCTTGCCCAGCTTCAGGGCTATTCCCAGGGGACGGTCGATCATTCTCTCAATGTCAGCATTCTCGCGACCTACCTGGCGATGCAGATGGGCTACTCGCATGCCTTGATTCTGCAGCATGTGGGCGCAGGCGGGCTACTTCACGATATCGGCAAGATGCGCGTGAGACTTCTCGATAACGACGACGAAAAGACAATTGAAAAGAAGATGAGAGATCATCCTACGATCGGCTTGCGGCTGCTCGAATCACAGCAGAAGGTTCCGAACGAAGTAAAGATGATCATCGCACAACATCACGAGGCCCACGATGGTTCGGGTTATCCCAAGGGGCTGCGGGGCAATAACGTTTACGACCTGACCAGGATCGTGAGTATCGCCAATACCTTCGACGGTCTGGTCGCGAACGGAAAAGGCAAGCTGTTGGACCGGCAGAAGGCCGCCATCACGACGCTCGATCAGGAATTATTCCGCAAGTTTGATCCGCAGAAGCTCGAGAAAGCCCTCAAAATTTTGAAGCTCGGAGTTTGAGCTCCTGGCGCCGGAACAACTCGTCACGAGCGCCCGGCGCTTGCTCTTTTTAACCGATCCGCGATCGCGTGACCGAGGCCGACCTCGACGGAACAGGGTTCGGCAACGATCCAGTCGACATCGGATCCATCGAGCGCCCGGAGTTCCGCGAAAAGATGGTGGGCGATTTCCTGAAAGTCTCCCGTCCGGCTGAGTGTCTTGACGAGGATCCGGTCATTCTCCACGCCGAGAACGGCGGCAAGGTGTTTCCTGGCAGCAGCGGGATCTCCTGAAAGCAAAAGGACTCCCAGGCGATCGGATTTCAACGGCACTTTGAAATCCTCCTTGCGAAGTTTCAGGACCGGACAGGGCAGGAGGGTCAGCGGTTTATGGGGCGCATAGTGGCTTTCGAGCATTCCCGGCGCGCGCGGGCTTTGTCTTCGTGATTTCGAAGCCGGAGGCCGGTCGACCGGCATTCCGGTGATTTCTTCGATTTCAGTTTTGGAAATGATACCCGGTCGAAGCACGCTCAGCTTCGCGTCAGGGGATATCGCCAGAACAGTCGATTCCAGACCGACATCCGATCGGCCGCCGTCGAGGATGTAATTGATGCGGTCGCCGAGTTCGGCGTCCACGTCCTGGGCCCGAGTGGGACTGATCCGGCCGAAGCGGTTCGCGCTCGGGGCGGCTAGTGGCATACCCGTCATATCGATCAGCCTCTGCGCTATCGGATGCCGAGGCATGCGGATTCCGACGGTCGCGAGCCCGCTTGTCACGATGTCGGGAACATCCTGGTGCTTGGGAAGGACAAGGGTCAGAGGCCCCGGCCAGAATTCGTCCATCAGCAACTGAGCGAGCGCACGCGCGCGCTTTCGGGTCGAACTCTTGAAGCCCGTGAGATCGACGAGACGGAGTTCCGATAAACTCTCGAGTGTCTTGCTGTCGCTGCCGACATGCACGATCAGCGGATCGAAAGTGGGACGCTCCTTGACATCGAAAATTTTTGCGACCGCCAGCGGGAGGGACACGCCGCCTGCGAGGCCGTAAACGGTCTCGGTGGGCATTCCGACGATATCGCCGCTTCGCAGAGCGGCCGCCGCGAGCGCGATGTTCTCCGGAGTCGGTGAGAGGATGCGCGCCTTCAAGGTGCGGCTTTCCAGTACGCCTTGGCGTGAGATTCAAGTTCCTTCCAGACCGTTTCCATTTTCATGCTTCGGGACCCTTTGATGAGAATCGCGTCGCCAGGACGGGCACCTTCCTTCAGCGCGCGGGCAAGCTCGGCTTGGGTCGGGAAGTGTTCACTCCCGAAGCCCCGCTTCCGGAGTTCGGAATCGAGTTCTTTCATGAGCGGCCCGTACAGAAGCACATGCTCGATCTTGAGATTGAGCAGTTTTGTCGCGAGTTCTCGATGAAAGCGGGCTTCCTCGGAACCGAGTTCGAGCATGTCGGCGAGGCAGGCCCAGCGGGTTCGTCGTTCGCGCCTTGCAAGCTCCGTCAGCAGATCGAGCGCCGCTTCGGTCGAAGTCGGGTTCGCGTTGTAGTAGTCGCATAAAACCGGCGTGGGCCCGGGCAACTCGCGGAGTTCAGAGCGGCCGTCAGCTCCTCGAAAAGTTTTCAGCCCTTCGAGAATTTCACGCGCGCTCAAGCCCAGTGAGGTTGAAATCGCGATCGCCGCGAGCAAGTTGACCGCGTTGTGTTTTCCGGGCAAGGGGAGCGGAAAAGCCGCGTTGATCCCCCGGCCGCGGCAGTGAAGCTCCGAACAATCGGCGTTGAGTGCCCCCAAGAGTTCCGCGTCGACCGCGGCCGAGCCGGGATCACCCTCAAGAGCGAACGAAATGAGCGTCTTTTCCGGGAGCTTCGACAAGAGAGGGCGCATCCAGGGGTCGTTCACATTCGCGGCGACTGCTCCGCCATTTGCGGCGACATAGGTGAGCGCTATTCCTTCCTCGTTTGCCACGGTCGGAAGGTCACGGAGGTGCTCCAGGTGTTCGGGGCCGATCGTCGTCAGGACCGAGGCAGTGGGTGAAACTATTTTGAGATGCTGAATCATGGCCCCGATTTCATCTATTCCGATTTCGATTACCGCCGCGTCGTGCTCCGGCCGGAGCTCAAGAAGAGTCATCGGAATCCCGACAAACCCGTTCTGACTTCCGGTCGTCTTCAGGACGTTCCGGAATTTTCCGCTCAGAATCGCCGAGAGCATCTCTTTTGTCGTCGTCTTGCCAACGCTTCCCGCCACACCGATGACCGGAATCTGGAACTTGCGTCGCCAGGCGCCGGCCAGTTCGCGATAAGCGAGCAAAGTGTCTTTGACCGGGTAAACCGTGACCGCCGGCGAAACTGAAGACGGAATCGGGGTCCCCTCGCGGCAGATCACGCCGGTTGCGCCCTGTGCAAGGGCGGTCGCGATAAAATCGTGCCCGTCGAAGGTTTCACCCGGAAGGGCGACGAATAGGCACCCGGGCGTGACTTTTCGCGAATCGCTCGTTACATTCCGGAAGTCTTGCGAAGAAGGCGATTCTTCGCGCCTTCGAATGTTTGAACTCTGGGAACCCAGGGAATTCAGTACCTCTGCGACGAACTCACGTGATAGTCTCGGATGGGCGGCCGTTTGCATCATACTTCTTGACCGTAACATGAACGCTGAACGCAGAAAAGCTTACCTAAAGAGCCACGAAAGCACCTCTCCTTTACTGATTTTCGAATCGTCGCGTTGGCTCGTCTTTTCAAAACCGGCGGGCTGGCTCAGCATTCCCGGACGGGCCGGAGGCGCCGGGCAGGAGAATCCGCCGGTTCTTCTCGATTTTCTAAAGGAACGTTATGGGAACGTTTGGGTGGTTCACCGCCTGGACAGGGAAACGAGCGGAGTGATCCTCTTCGCGAGAACGGCTGACGATCATCGGGAGGCGAACCGGTGGTTCCGGGAGCATCAGGTCAAAAAGCTGTACGACTGTCTGGCGGCCGGCTTACCGCCTTTGCCGGTGTTTAAAATCAGCCAGCCGATCGAAGGCGCGGCTTCGGCTACCCAAGTTGAAGCGCGGGAAAAGTATCGCGAAGGTTTTCTGGCGCGCGTGCGGCCTCTTTCGGGAAGAAGGCATCAAATCCGGCTGCATCTCTCGGGGGCGGGGTATCCGCTCTGGGGTGATTCTCTTTATCAGGGCCCCCGAAGAATTCAGTTCCAAGCGGGAGGGCGGGAACTCGAGATCGCGCGAGTGGCGCTCCATGCCTCGAAGCTTGAACTTCCGTCGGGTGAGGTTTTCGAGGCCGCTTGGCCGCCGGATTTTTCAGGATGGTTGGACGTCTTGCGTAAGGAGGGGCACCGTGTCTGATTTGGAGCGCGCCTGGCAGTGGCGCAGGAACAGAGGTTACTTCGGGGCCGAGGCCGAGAAAAGTGGCGCAGTCCGGGTTTTTCACGGGCCGGGTGAGGGCCAGGGCGATCTGGCCCGTCTGGCAATTGACGTTTTCGGGAACCATTGCTGGGTTACGACGTGGGGCAAGGCGAACAAAGGCGCGATCATCGAAGTCTCGCGATTCCTCGCGGATCAAGCGGTTGAATCGGCAGTTTTGCTCGAGCGGCCCGAGCACGGCATCCCGAGCTCGCCGGAAATTCTGTTCGGGACGCCGCCATCCGGCCGTTTTGAAGTGCGTGAAGGGGATGCGCGCTACTGGATTTCACTCCTGAACGTCAAACACCCGGGGCTCTTTCTCGACCATGCGCCGCTTCGGGAATGGCTTCGGACCAGATCACGCGGCTGGCGTGTTCTGAATACGTTTGCCTATACCGGGAGCCTTTCGATCGCGGCCGCTCTCGGCGAGGCCGAGAAGGTGACGACGCTCGATCTTTCGAAACCGACCATCCAGTGGGCGCGCGATAATTGGACGCTCAATCAGCTGTCTAATGAAAGAGGGGAGTTCATCGCGGCGGATGTCTTTGAATGGCTTCCGAAGCTGAAGCGCTCCGGCGAGCGCTTTGATTGTGTCATTCTGGATCCGCCCTCGTTTTCGCGCGGAAAAAAGGGGGACTTCTCAACCGCCAAGGACCTCCAGAAGCTTCATGAGCTTGCATTCGACGTTCTCGAACCGGGAGGGATTCTCATCACTTCCATCAATTCGGCAAACATCTCCTGGGCACGTTTTCGGACGGATGTGCTCGCGGCGGCTTCGGCCAGAAAAGTGCGATGTGCGATTCTCAGGGAACTCGGGCTGCCCGAGACTTTTCCCACCCGTCTGGGCCATGAGGCTGATCGTTATCTGAAGGGGTGGATGATCCGCGCTGAACGTTAAAGCGTGCCTTTAGGGAAATCCCGCAAGTCACTGAAGTTCATGTCTTCGGGGAGGGGGGCCGTGAATGTCATTTCCTCTCCCGACATCGGGTGAGGAAACCTGAGACGATGCGAGTGCAAGGCTGGCCGGTTGATGAATTCTTGAATGGCCGGGCCATACTTGCGGTCACCCAGGATCGGAAAACCCTCGTGCGCTGATTGTGCCCGAATCTGATGGGAACGCCCGGTCTCGAGTTTGAATTCCACGAGAGAAAGGGCAATCCCGTGGTGCAGGACCCGCGCTCTTGGAGTGGCAAGAAGAACGGCTGCTTTCGCCCGGGCTGCGGATTCTGAGTCGCGGGACGGCGCATTACCAGGCCTTGCGCGTGCCGGTCCCGCAACTCTCACTTTATTTCGGGCCTCATCTTTGATCAACGTATGATGCCATTCCTGCACTTCTTTGAGCGATCCCCGGACCCAGCCGAGGTACGTCCTCTGGAGCTTGCCTTCCTGTAATGCGCGAGTGAGGCGTTGGGCTGATTTTGTCCGTTTGGCGACGATCATGACTCCCGAGGTGTTGCGGTCCAGTCTGTGAATCAAGCCGACGTACGGGCGACCCCAACGGCGGCGAAGCCAGTCGACGACGTTGTCATCGCCGGTGTGTTCGCCCTGACTCAAGAGCCCGGCGGGTTTGTTCAGGACGATGAGGTGAGTGTCCTCAAATAATATCGCTGGTATCAGATCAGACATTGGACAGAGTTCCTCACAGCGCGTTATACTGAAAATCCATGGATAATGGAAGAGATGCGGCAAAGGAAGGTCGCAGTGCCTTCAGATTTCTTCTCAACCGGAGAAATCTTCGCAAAGCTATCATCTGGCTTCTGATTCTTTCGGCCTACTTTGCGGGTCTTTCTTTTTACAAAAGGGCGATGCTCGGGAAGCTGGCTCAGGACGCGTCTGAAATACTTCAGCTCCGGCATCCCAAAGTGCTTGGGCTCTTCCAAGCGAATTTCTATTTCTTCTACGATGAGCAGTTTGTTCCGGGAATCAAACAGGCCCTCCAAAAACCTACGACGGGCCAGAAGATCGACCGCATACGGATCCTGACGAGCACGGGGGGGCTTCTTTACGATTCAAAATCGGGTAAACCCGTGCAAACCCTGAAGCCGCAGGGCGATCCGACCATTTTGCCTTTTCTGACAGGGGCCCAACCGACGGTTTTAACCAACGGGTTTGGAATCGATCTCATTATCCCGGCCGGAGGCTACGCCATCCTGTATTCGTTTGAAGGGGCTTCGATTCGTAATCGCGTTCTCCTCGGCGTCGCGTTCGGCCTGCTTTTAGGTTTCCTGCTCAAGCTGTTTTTGAAACGCGAACGGGTCTTTGCCTTGCGGCATGCCGTGCAGAGGTTCTGGGCAAAGTACTGGCGCCTCAGGGCACGGTTCATTTTCGCCATCATCGTCATTAACCTCGTGACGGCGGCCATCGTTTTCTTCTCGCTCGTTTCGTTGCAGACCCGCGAGCAGACGGAAAGGATCGAAAAGGAATCCATTCTGTTCAGCCAGTTCTCGACTGCCGAAGTGATTTCGGATTTCACGAACTTCTTCTATTTTTATTACAACGACCGGTTCGTTCCGGAGATGAAGCGCATCATCGCGAGCAATGAGAATCTTCTGGCAATGCGGATCATCTCGCGTCGGACCGGGAGGGTTTTGTTCGATAGCGAGCAGGCTGCCTTGGGTGGAGGCGGGGCCGTGAATCCCGGGGCGGCCGGAGCAGGCGGGATTTCCCTCGCCCGCCTTGCCGACGCTCCTAAAGCGGAACTGGCGATTGAGGTCGAGGATCAGTTGAAAATGCGTGATCTCGTCACGCAGAACCTCGAACGGCGGAATGACCGGCTGCTTTCGGTGATCAACACCTATCGGAATGAGAACCAGGAGCCACTTTTCTGGGTTGAATATCTCTTCAATTACAACAGCCTTTACCGAAACATCGAAGCTATTCGGCACCAAATTCTGCTTGATCTCATTCCTTCGACCGGGCTGGGCCTGCTGCTCGCCATCCTTTTCGCGCAATTCCTGATTTCGCCGATTCGTCATCTCGTTCAGGCGCTCAAACGCGTGTCGGCCGGTGACTATGATGTCTCCGTTGATCTCAAAAATACCGACGAAATCGGTGATCTGGTCGGCGCCTTCAACACGATGACGGCTGAACTCAAAAAGAAGAAGGAACTCCGAAAGTACCTTTCCGACTCGACTTACCGGCAGATCATGGCCGCGCCGGATTCACCGGAAGGCTTGAAGCTGGGCGGCTCGCGGATGTCGGCCACGGTCCTTTTCACGGATATCCGGAACTTCGTCGGTCATTGCGAGAACCTCGAAGCCGAGGAAATCACCGCGATGCTGAATGAGTATTTTTCGGAGATGGTGGAAGTGGTTTACAAACACGAGGGCGAGGTCGATAAATTCATCGGCGACGCGCTTCTCGCCGTTTTTTATGCCGAAGACGAGGTGAAGACCATCCGCCGGGTCGAGAACTCGGGCGGAGTGACTTCACATATGAGCGGCGCGACGACCGCGCTCCAGGCGATCTACTGCGCGCTCGAAATGAGGGAACGTCTCGAGCAGTATAACCAGCGCCGGAGATCGCTCAACAAAGAGGTGATCGAAATCGGGGTCGGGATCAGCCATGGGGAAATCATTTCGGGCCCGATCGGGTCGAAAGATCGGATGGATTTCACCGTAATCGGCGATGTGGTGAATATCGCGAGCCGGATCGAGAAGCTTTCGAAGCTGGGAAGTCATACGAAGATCGTTTTTTCCAATCACGTCGAGGAGAAGGTTCGCGGGCTTCTCGATTACCAGGAAATAACGACCGACAAGCTCCGGGGCAAGGAAGAGGAAGTCCAGGTTTACGAGTTGATCGGAATCCGGGATCTTCATGCACTTCTTCAGAATCTCAAATCGAGCGACATCGGTCTGAAGCGCCGGAGCGTTGAACTTCTCGGCCAGTCGCGCAATCAGGAAGCGATGACTTACGTTCTTGAGGCGCTCAAGGACCGGGATGAACCGACTCAACTCAACGCCGTGATCGCGGTCGGGAAGCTCGCCCCGCGCGATCATCCCGAGGCAGTGGACTCCCTGTTTCGCTGCATCCGCAGCAATACGTCGGTGCGGGTTCTTTCGACCGTCATCTCGACGCTCGGAAAGCTTTGCACCACGAATCGGTTGATCGATCTCGCGTCTTTCCTCGAACATCCGGAGGAGCGCATTGTCGCGAACGCGATCGAGGCCATCGGCCAGGTTCGTAACGAGAAAGCGACTGACCTTATTCTCCCGAAGCTCACGAGCTGCAATAATCGGGTGAAGGCGAACGCCGCGATGGCGGTATTCGCGGCCGGGCATATCGAGGTGATTGACACCTTGAAGCCGATGCTCATGCATTCGGACCCTTTGATGAGGAGCAGCGCCGCGTTCGCGATCGGTGAATTGACTCTGATCGCCGCTCAGGAGCAGCTCCTGGAAATGCTCAAGGCCGATACCCGCAATGTCCGGGTTTTCATGGCCGAACTTCAGGAATGCGTGCCGATGCTCGTTTCGCTGCTCAGGGACCCGGACCTCATGGTCAAACGCCAGGCGGTGATCGCGCTCGGGAAGATCAAGGACAAATCCGCGGTTCTCCCGATCATCGAAATGATCGACCCCGCGAATCTTCAGCAATCAAAGGACCTGGTGCGCGATGTTTCCCAGGCGCTTCGATCGATCGGATCGCACAGCCTTGTTCGTGAAGTGATCGCGCGGCTGTCATAAGCGCTCCGGCAAACGCGCTCACGCGACTGATCGCTGTCGTACTCTCCCGAAATGCTCGATGAACCACCGGCGCGCGAATTCCGCGACGGCTTCGAGCGCGCCTTGTTCCTCGAAAAGGTGAGTGGCTTCGGGAATAACGATGAGATCGCCGTTCGAGAGCCGCGCGAGGGCTTCGCGGTTGAGGTCCAGGACGACCGTGTCCTCGCCCCCGACGAGGAGAAGCGTGGGCGCGGAGACCAGGTTGAGCACGGGACCGGCGAGGTCCGGACGTCCGCCGCGGGAGACGACGGCCGAAATTTCGCTTCCGAGTTGCGAGGCCGCCCAGAGCGCGGCGGCCGCGCCGGTACTCGCGCCGAAATATCCGATCGGGAGGCTGGAAACCCACGCGCCGCAAGCTTTCGTCGCGAGAACAAGCCGGCTCGATAGCAAAGGAACGTCAAATACGTTGGAACGGTTGACCGCTTCCGACGGACTTAGCAGGTCGAAAAGAAGAGTTGCCAGGCCGCTGTCATTCAGTGTTCTCGCGACTTGAATGTTTCGCGGACTGTTGCGGCTGCTGCCGCTCCCGTGCGCGAAGATGACGAGCCCTTTCGGGTCCTGCGGAATCGCGAGGCTTCCGGGCAGCCGAAGCCAGCCCTCCGTGATTTCGACTTCTTTCCGGTCAAAGCTCTGCGGCATTTCCCTATGGAAAGCAAATCCGATGCCGCTCAGCTGAGCTCGTCAGTCCCCGGTTTGGTGATGATGCCGCGATTTCTGTGGCCATTAATGAGTACCCGAAGCGGCTTATCCAAATGAATGTGCCGCGTGAAATTACGGGTGCTCACGGCCGGTTGCTCTCTTAACCAGCTCCAGTCGATAAAACCGTGCTGGGCGTTCACCGTGAAATAGCCCACGTCGAACGAGGTGAGGTTCTGGAAAAAATGAGATCCTTGTGATGGCGCGACCTCGAAATCCCGAAAGCTCGCTTCAACGATGGCGACCGCGCCGCTGATCTGATCCCACGTAACCGGGATGCCGAGCCATGGATCGAGAGTTCCCCAGCGACCGACTCCGATCAGGAGATAGGGGCGATTCTGTTTCGTGAGTAAAACGTTAAACGCGGCCACTTCTTCAGCCACACGCGCGCTTTCGGCACGGTCAAAGTTCTCGGTGTCGACGAAAATCACGTCATAAATGTTGCGTTTCACGCCGTTTCCGAGCACCTGATCGCTCTGCACGAGGAGGTCTTCGTGTTTGTGTTGATCAACGTTAAGCTCTTCCATCTCGTAATTGAGAACGAGCGGACGCATCTGGACCAGGCCGAATTCCTTCGGACCTCCGGCGGGATTCATATTCACCGCGAATTCGATTTCGACCGGGGCACCCATGCTCCAGGAGCCCAGTTCAAGAATGAGGTCGAGGATTTCGGGCAACGGAAAAACACCCTGCTTCAGAATCGGCGCGAACGTGACGAGCCGGTGTCCTTCCCGGGAAATGCCGTCGTAAACGACATTGTTGTCGTAGGAATAGGTCGAACCGGTGTAGATCAGGGAACCGTCTTTTTCGGCTACCTCGAGCGGATAAAGTTTGATGAGCGGGTCTTCATACGGAGCTTGTCGGGCGGGCGGCGGCGAGGGTTCGGTTTCCGGGGCTCTCATGTCGAGCGCGAAGAATTCGTGCTGGGCGGTTTTCAGGGTTTCGCTGCTCGAGAAGAACTGAACGACGTGGCGCGGGTACTTCTGGCAGAACCTCACGGCGGCTCCGCCATCAACGACCATCTTGCCGAGTCCGAGCGCGACGATCGCGACGCCATCGGAAGCCTGTTGCGGCGGAATCGGGTAAAAGTTGTGCGACTTCGCCACCCCGGCGAAATCGGGGTAGAACCGCGTGCCGCGTCGTGACCCCACGAGTTTCTGAATGATGACCGCCATTTTTTCCTCTTCGAGGCGGTAATCGGTCGCGCGGACATAATCCTTCGCCTTGCGATAAAACATCGAGGCGTAAACCTTCCGGACGGCCTTGAGGAGTTCCTGCAGTCTGACCTCGGGATCGGGATCGTTATTCGGGAGCATGTAGGTTTCGTAGACCCCGGCGAAAGGCTGATATTGGGAATCCTCGAGCAGGCTCGAGGAGCGAACGGCAAGCGGTTCCCGAACCACTTCGAGAAAGTCGCCGAGCTTCCTGACGGCTTTTTGAGGGAACATCGGGGCGGCCATGAAACGCTTCAGGATCTCGGCATCGTCATCGCAGGTGAGCGCGAAGGCGAAGAGCTCCTTTTGTGCCATGAACTGGTCAAAAACCTCGGTTCCGAGGACGACCGTGGTCGGAACGAAGATCCTGACGTCCGGGAGCTTTTCCTCGATTCTGTACTTGCTGAGCAGATTGTTCACGAAGCCGAGGCCACGCGCTTTTCCGCCGAGCGAGCCGCCGCCGATCCGGCCGAAGCCTCCCGGCGGAAATGAATCCTTGTCAAAATCGGCGATAATGCCGCGCGTTCTTGATTCGAGATACTCAACGAGCGAAGTCACGAGATAATCCCGTAATCCTTCGGGCGATTGATAATCCCTGACCTGTTTGGGGCGAAGCTGATGGGCGAGACTGAACTCCGTTCGCGCTTTGAGCCAGTTCGAAAAGTGGTTTCTTTCGGAATGATAGACGATGCTTTCGATCGGGACCTCGCGGATCCTTTCCGCGAGAGACTTGAGATTATCCGCGCGGCCGACAATTCGGCCATCGGGCATCCTGAAAACGAAGTCGCCGAACCCGAAATTCTGAACGATGAATTCCTGAACGGAATGGAGGAGGCGCGGAGAGTCCTTCAGGATGAAAGAGGCCCCGATCGCCCGAGCCCGGTCCTTGAACTCGGGATTGCTCGATTGCAGGAGCGCTGGAATGTCGTGGTAGCGTTTTTTGACGTTTTCGACGAACTGTATGCCTGCTTCGGGATTATGAACGCCTTGGCGCCTGAAGTTGATGTCCGAGATGACCCCGAGAATATTCCCGGAGTATTTTTCGAAATAAGCCCATGCTTCATCATAGTGGGTGCAGAGAAGAATCTTCGGGCGGGTGCGCATCCGGAGATTCCGGTGTGTCAGGTTCACGCCTTCGGCGATCAGCCGCTGGGATTGCTTGAAAATCTCGGTGTAAATGATCGGAAGATACAAGGAGTAGAACCGGACGTTGTTTTCGATCAGGATGATCGACTGCACATCCGCGACGTTCGTGTCGTTTTCGACGTTCAGGCGGTCTTCCATGGATTTCACGATCGCGACGAGCAACCGGTAATCTCCCTGCCAGATGAATACCCGGTCGAAGATGGAAGCGTCATGGCGTGAAACCAGGCTCTTGCGCTCGGTATTGTCGTAGGCCAGGAGAACGATGGGCATCGTGTAACCGGAGGAGCGCAGGGCTTTCGCGAACTTCACGGCATGCATGTCCTGGATGTGAAGGGTACTGATCACCATGTCGAAGCGGGTCGAACGGAGTAGCTCGAACGCTTCGGCGGCGGTTGAGACGTGGGTGACCTCGGGGGCGTGGAGAAGTCCGAGGCCGTTGTATTCTCGCCGGATCTGTTCATAGATGAGACCGTCTTCCTCGATCAGGTAGGAATCATACGGACTCGCGACAAGAAGGATCTCGCTGATCCGGTGGGGCATCAATTTCTGAAAGGCCTGCAAGTACTTATCGTACTTGTCCCAGGAGGCCAGATGACCGAGAGTCGCATGGAAAGTCATAGCTGTTCCTAGATTACCGGTTTGACGATTTTTTTACAAAAGGTGCACGAAAATACTTAATTATGCAGGGCGTCGTATGGTAACTCCGATGAGCACTTACAATTCAACAGAGGGCCACCGTCTTGGCCATCACTGCGTAGATTTGCATCCGGCATTCGCTGGCTGCGAACGGAGGGAGATACATGTCGTCCAACGAGTACGTAAGAAAAATCATTGCTGACGTGAAGGCCAAGAATCCGGCCGAGCCGGAATTCCACCAGGCCGTCGAAGAGGTCGCGGAATCTCTCGCGCCCGTTTTCGATAAACACCCGGAGTATAAAGAAGCCAAGATCATGGAGCGAATGGTCGAGCCGGAGCGAGTTCTTATGTTACGCGTCCCTTGGGTCGATGATCAGGGCAAGGTCCAGGTGAATCGTGGTTTTCGCATCCAGATGTCAAGCGCGATCGGTCCCTATAAAGGCGGACTGCGCTTCCATCCCTCAGTCAATCTCGGCATTTTGAAGTTCCTCGCT
>DATDSK010000115.1:0-7929 GCA_035291325.1 Bdellovibrionota bacterium
GAAAATTTTCTGAACGTATTTGCCCGGATTTTCCGCGAGCCGGGTCCTTGCCTCCGCGAGAAGCCTTTCGCGGTCACCAAAAACGGTGGCCTGGGCGGGACACGCTTCCACGCATGCCGGCGCCAGCCCTTTGCTCACGCGCGTCTCGTAGCACATCTGACACTTCCGCACGTACGGAACGACTGAATCGTAAGCGTATCGCGGTATCCCGTAAGGACACGCCATCATGCAATAGCGGCATCCCATGCACTTTTTGCCATCATAAGTAACCGGCCCTTCCGGCGTTTTCTCGAAAGCTCCGACCGGACAAGCCGAAGCACACGCGGGAGAAATGCAATGGCGACACTGTTTGCGAACCGTGTAGCCATCCTTGGTCACCACCGAGCACCAATGATCCGAAGACAAACCGTCTTCGTTCTTCCAGGGATAAGGCCGCTCCTGCCCTAAATCGTTTGCCTTACGACAAGCGGACACGCAACGTTCGCAACCGATACACTTCGTGACATCCGTCAAAATGGCTTTCATCGCTGATTCTCCTCACCGAGCGTGCGCGAAACGTGAGCCGCCGCGCCCGGGACAAGGCGCCAGGTCCACTCGGACGCGAAGCGCGCGAATGGCAACATGACGCAATGAACGATCTTCGTGAACGGTGCAATCATGAGCAAAACCTCGGCAAGGAGTACATGAATGACGATCGTCGTGCTCAATCCAAAAGGGCTCATTCCGGGATGCCCGAGGAGGTATCCCATGGCGAACGCAAAAACCAGAAAGGGTGTCAGGACCCAATCCTGAATCCGGCTCGTTTTCCTCGCTTCTTCGTTTCCGAGCCGCAGGATAATCAAGAGAGACCCCGTCGCGATGGTCAGAAGAGTCAACCCGTCCGCGGCGGAGGCGGGCAGAGCCGGCCAACTCACGTCGAGAGCACGCTCCCAGAGCCGGATATGGCCTTCATAGAAAATCGGAACCGTAACGACCCCGATGTGGAACAAAATCGACGATAACGTGTAGAGGATTCGACTGCTCCCGCCGGAAAGATAATAAAATGGATTCAGCCGGTCCGCCGTCCTCCATAAAATCCCGCTCACGTCGACTCGTTTATCGCCGGCCCTGATGATGGCGAAAAGAAGACCAGCCGCGCTCTGAAAAGCCTGGGCGGCCAGTCCTACAATCGCGATCGTGAATGCAAAACGAAACAATGGCCCGCGGACCAATTCCAAAAAGCCGTCCATATATCCCCCTTGGGCTTACCCAATCTCGCGCATGGCCTTGAATAGGAGTTCGTGAAGGCCGACAACTTCCATTTCCAAACGATGATCTTCAACAAGTTCCCGGAGCTGCTTCCGGCAGCGAGCGCACGAGGCGACCACCACCTTGGCTCCCGAAGATCTCAACTCGTTGGCAGTCTCCCTGCCCGCTACCTGGGTCCTGAAAACCCGATTGCCCGAATCCAGGACGAGACCTCCGCAACCGCCGCAGCAGAACCCGTTTTGGCCGTGAACTCGCGGTTCGACAAGATCCGAGCAAAAAGTCCTCAGAATGCCGCGCGGCGGCTCTACAATCCAGCCGGTCCGCGCGATACTGCACGGGTCGTGATAAATAACCCGCTTTGAGACCACCCTTGGAATCGGCTTGAGCTTACCCGAGGCAATCGCGTTCGCGCTGTACTCGAGAATACTTTCAACTTTGATTGCCGAACCACCGACCGCTCCCACGAAACGCTTGGCCGAAAGAGCCAGATCCGCGCACTCGCCGATCAGGATTTTCCTGGCACCCAGCCTGCGAGCCTCGGCCACGAGTTCCTTCGCGAGTTCCTCGATTGCGAGGTCATGGTGAAAACCTCCGGCACCCGCCGGTTCAAGCGACCTCGGCGTCAAGCTATAGGAAGCTCCCGTATTCTCCAGAACCGAAACTTCCGCGAGAAAGATCTGTTTTTCACTCTGGTCACCCAGCCCGTCATAGCCAATTTCGTGACCGGGGAAAAATACGTATTCCGCGCCATTTCGTTCGAAGGGAACGGAGAACCTTCTCCCGAAGCGACGCTCGAGATCGAGCTCGAGTTCCGAAATCCATGTCGGCCGTCCAGCCGATTGAGGCAGGGATGGCGCGCGAACCGGTTCCTTGAAGGCCGCCGGAACCAACCCCATCTCCGAAAGAATATAACGTCCGAGATGATTGATGAACTGATGATCAACACCCATCGGACAGCGAAGCGTGCAGCGCGCGCAGGAATTGCAGCGATAAAACGTGCGTGAAATCTCGTCGACATCGGCATCCAGCATCGGTCGGATGCCGAGTACCCGTGCCTGCAGGAATCCGCTTGTCGTGAAATGGCGCCGATAAACCTGAAGGAGGAGATCCGAACGGCGGCAGGGCGAATCATGAAGGTCACCGCTCGCGCGATACACGTGACAATCGCTCGAACACCGCCCGCACTTCGTCCCGAGCGCCGCGAAATGATCCAGCACAAACCCGTATTGGGTATGCTTCAAGATGGCCGCGAACACTTCCAGGAAACGATTCGCGCGATTTCCGATCGCATGGGGTGATGTCGAAAAGCTGATGCCGGAATCGATCGGCTGGGACTTCAGTTCAGGGTTCATATCTGGCTTCCTCTTGTCCGGCGAGCGCCGGCTCGCCACAAATTGAGAAGGATATTTAGAACGAACAGCGCGATGAGAGTTGGATTCGCGATTTTGAAAAACCACTTTACCAGCCAGACAAGCGGCGCTGTTTTTAAGGTCGGAGGATAATGCGAAAGCCACGCATCCGCAAACGAAACCGTCGCTTCGGCATGGCACTTTCTGCAAGTTCCAACCAGCCGCTCACGAACATCGGCGCGGCTGTGCGAGGCCGTGGCACCCATGAACGGTTTGATATCGTGAATTCCGTGACAATCGGTGCAGGTCGCGATCGCCTTTTGAGGTGCCCCGGTGGAAGCGGCATAAGCCCGGTTCGAAGCGCCATGAAAATCATCGAGGTACGTACTGAGCACATCGGGATTCAGATTGTACCGTTTCATGCGTTTCTGGTCGCTGTGGCATTTCGCGCAAAGATTGTAAGAGGTCACATGAAAGCGCCCGCTCGTGGGGTTCGCGATCGCATGTGCGGCATGGCAGTCCGTGCAAACCGGCACGTCCTGATTGTCTGACTCAAGCGCCTGGCCATGAACGGATGCCTGATACTTCCGATAAACGTCGGTGTGACATCGGCCGCATTTCCGGCTGATCTCCACGCGCGGCAGCTGGGGATCCGTCATCGCGTGGGAGCCGTGACAGTCAACACAGACCGGCGCCTCGCGATTTCCAGCACTCTGCAGCTTATAATGAATACTGTCCAAAAACCGTGTGTAATAGGCGTAATGACAGTGCTGGCAGGTGTTCGAGCGCTCAAACGTGTATTCGCGAGCGTTCTTGAATCGCGTTTTTTTCGGAACAAGAGCGTGATTCGGCGTCATGCCTTTGTGACAATCGACGCAGACAAGGATATTGCCGTGAATCGAGCCCATCCATTCGGCCTTGTCGATGTAAATCGATTTGGCGGTTCCGTCCTGAAATCGAAGTTTTTTTCCGGGTTGTGAGTGGCACTTGAAACACTGTTCAGTGGCACTCGCCGAATTGACTTCCGGCGCCGCCGCCGAGGCCCGGGAAATGAATACTGGCGCCGAAAGGAGCGATACCCCTTGCGACGCCAGGACAAAAACGAAGAGCGTCGAAACAAACTCCGCGAAGGCCGTCACTTGATCTCGTCTTCTTTGTCTTTCGTGGATTCGAGCGAATTCTTCCTCGGCTGCTTCAGATAGGCGGTGCTGGGGTTCCAGCGCATGACCATGAGGTGCGCTTTTCCGTCAAAAACCGCAGTGCAGGCTTTGGCGCCGAGTTTAACGGCCGTGAACGCAACAACCGCGATGACAATGACCGGGAACGCGAAATAGAACGTCGCGCCGATCAACGGCAGAAGGCCCAATGCCACGAGATTCGGGAAACGAACGTATCGAAGGTTTTCTTTTCCCTCGAGAGTCTCGCCCTCAGCTCCGACAAAGCGAATATCAAAGCCCCTTGGAGCGAAATACAAACCGTAGGGAACCTGTTCGCCAGCATAGTACGCCTTCATAAAAACTCCTTTGTTTAAAACCGATGTTAACGGAATCACTATATACCTCTGTCCTGCAGTGAGAGGTGTTCAGTGAACGTCAAGATTTGGTTGCGCACGGATCTTAAACCACTTTTCGCTGAACTTGAACCATCTTCTGCACTGATTTCAGAAATCGCACCGTTATAAACACCTCTTTTTATAGCTGCTAAGCTTCGGTAATCCCAGCGATTTTAATAACCAAAACCTCATTGACGCTTGGATCTGTTGTTTGCGAACATCGGGACATGACTCCGAGGCCCGCTCAGTGCTCACGCTCCTGATAACAAACATATTCCACAGCTTTGCCGGGCTTGTTTGGATTCATGGACTTAAAAGAGTATTGAAGCCGTTCTCGCCTGCTCTCGACAGTTTCACTCTCGAACTCGTCCTTCTGCTTCCGCCCGTCATTGCGCTGCTCAGAGCGTTCGGCGCCCCGACCCTTCCAGAACATTTCAGTTTGATTCGCATCGTGGATTGGACCGGAGCACTGAACGAGGCGGGCCCGCTTGCGATCGGTTTTGTCATCGCATTCCTTTCGGGCACATTCCTGATCTTCATCGTTCAGGAGTTCTTTCCGGTCTGGACCTTGCTCACCGAACGCGCGGACTTCGTAAGTAGACCGAATCCGGATCTCGAAAGCTCATTCGAGCAGATCAAGAGTGCCTTCATCCGCGCCGGCATGCACCGCCGGACCGCCCATCCCGTCAAAGTACTTTGCCCCGCGGTGAAATATCCCTTCGCGGCTCTTCATGGGTTGCTTGATCCGGTTCTCCTCGTGTCCGAAGGTTTAGTCCGAAAGCTCGACCGCGATGAACTCACTTCCGTGATCGCTCACGAACTCGCGCACCTGTTTTACGGCGCGAACCTGCGCATGCTCTTCACCTGGGCGTTGCGGGCGTTGCAATCGTACAACCCCGTATCACTGATCGCGTTCCGTGCTCTTTCCGAAGCACGTGAAGCGAGCTGCGACGACCTCGCGGTTCTGCTCACCAAAAACCCGCACTCCCTCCGTTCGGCGCTGCTCAAACTCAGCGAACCTCAACGCGACGCTCATCCAACCGATGCGAATTCCGTCTCGTTACAAGAGGCCTATGATGAACTCCTGCACCGGGCCGAATTCCAGTCCACCCATCGACGGCTGGAGGCTCTTGCGCCGAACAAACAGAACATCGGAATCGGCCCCGTCTCCGGTCCGATGAAAGCGGCGCTCACGATGATGATGGGAGGATTGATGTGGACCATCGCATGAGAAACATAGGACTGGCACTTCTCTGGACAGCGGCTCTGGGCGCGGTTCTTATGCTTATTGACCGCGGGCTTTTCGGCCCCTCTGCGCCGCCGGGCTGGGTTGAAGCCGGGCGGCTCGAAGATGTCCCTCGCCGAGCCGGCGCGCTCGTCACGCCCTCCTACCTTCCCAATACGCTCCAATGGCCGCCCGCCAGAGTTTTTTATCGCATTCATCCTGATCCAGGTCTCTGGGTCGGCGTGGTGAATAAATTCGGCGACGTTCCCCTTTGGATC
This sequence comes from Bdellovibrionota bacterium, assembly GCA_035291325.1. Taxonomy (GTDB): domain Bacteria; phylum Bdellovibrionota; class UBA1018; order UBA1018; family UBA1018; genus XYD1-FULL-55-31. The sequence continues at coordinate 5,653 of DATDSK010000115.1, forward strand.
GGCACGGGGACTAAACCGTTTCCGCCCGCCTTGCAGCCGTTCAAAGGGTGTTTTGAACCCGACACGGAACCTTGCCCCGCAAGCTGGCATGTCTCGTCAGTGCACCTCAGAGCCGAGGCAGCGCGAGGTACCGTCACTTACCTGCTCAGCCGGATTAATCGCCGGCAAACCGCGCGCATTGCGGTCGGCCTCGAACTCCCAGAATAAGCGCTAACTCAGGACACTAGATTTCGCGCTCGTACAGACGCCATCTACGATAGAGTGGCGCGCCCAGGTCCCGCCACGGCTTGTTCATCGCTTCGTTGTCCTCGAGAATCCACGATGCTTCGCCGCCGATGAGACGCCGTCGTTTCGCCCTCAGGAACGATTCGTAGGTGAACAAAGCGAAAATCCCGCTGCCGCGATACTCCGGCTTCACCCCCAGCGTGAGTATTCGAACCGTCTTGAGCATCCTCCGGCCGATCAAAATTTTGAAAATGCCGGTCGGAAACAGCCGGCCATTCCTGATGCGCTTGAAAATGTGATTGAAATCGGGAAGCGCCAGCATAAACCCCGCGGGCTTTCCGTTTTTTTCGGCGATGAACGCGAACTCGGGGTCAAGGACCATTTTCATGTCCTTCGCCATGTGAATGAACTCCTCGCGCGTCATCGGCACGAAACCCCAATTCTTCTCCCAAGCCGAATTGTAAATATCAAAGCACAGCTCGACTTCGCGATCGAAGTTCTTCATGTCAAAATCACGAAAGGTGAGATTTGATTGTTTTTGGATCCGCTCGGCGTACTTCACCACTTTTTCCGGAAGCGCGAGTCCCGCATCGGTGGGCAGAAAGTAAGCGACAAGATCCTTTGCCTGCTTCAGCCCCGCATTTTCGTGAAGCTCAACATAATACGACGGATTCCAGGTCGTCATGATCGTGGGATGCTGACGCTGTCCGCGCACGAGCAACCCGCATTCGTGGTTGGTCGATGGATTGACGGGCCCCCTCATGCAAGTGAGCCCTCTTTTCTTCAGCCATTGCGCGGCGGAGTCGAAAAGAGCGTTCACGACTTCCTGATCGTTGATCGCTTCGAAAAAACCATAGAACCCGACTTTGTCAGCGTGAAACTCGTTGTGACCGCGATTTTCGATCGCGGCTATGCGACCGACGGCTTTGCCGTCCTTTTCAGCCAAAAACAACTGGATTTCGGCTCTCTTATAGAACGGATTCTTCTCGGTATCGAGGCTTTCCCGAACCGCCACTCGTAAGGGCGGAACCCATTGCGGGTGTTCTTTTGAATTATAAATCGTCCAAGGCAGATCGATGAAACGTTTCGCCGCCCTTTTGTCCTCTTTTTGAAGAGCCACTATCGTGATGTTCATAGGGGCCTGACGCTAAACGAAAAGCCCTCGAATGAGAAGAATAATCACCGATATTCCGGCTGACGCGAATTCACTCAGTCGACTTCCTGAACAGCGCTTCGACAATCTTTCCAAGCGGCTGGACCGAATAGGCAGCCTGAACTCCGGCATTTTGCCAGGACCAGGGCAGAATACTCGGAGGAGACCACGCACCCGTGGCATAGCCATCGAAATTCGAAAAGGCACGTCCCCCGGGCGGAATCGCCCAGACGAAATCGGGGTGGTTTTTCGTGTACCACTCTCCACCGATGATACGTCCGGCCCAATCCAGTTCAAGATCATAAATATAGAGAACGGTTCGAGCCCGATCCAGAAGGGCATCGTCCACCGTTCTGTTCGTGGGGGGCGTCTCGATCATGTAGGTCACGCTCATGGCAATGCCGACGATAGAGGAGGTTTGAGACGATCGGTAAGAACGGAACGGATCCTTCGTGAACTTCGAACGCGGCAACACCGCGTCTTCATACCGGGCCACCGGCTGCGCGGTTTGAGGGTTCCAGTAACTGTACGCATAGGCATACGCGGGCTGATTCCACACTTCGTAATCATAAGTGGCATCAAGGATGAAACTGCGTTTTTCCACGCCGATCTGGTTGGTAATGGCGAGATGCCAGGTCCCGGGATTCGTGTCAAAACAGTTCTGACTGATCACGCGTCCATTTCGATCGGTCGCGGGCCTCATGTCGTTACACCTGCCACCCACGAATCTCAGGTTGAATCTGCCTTTCGCCCAAAGAAGGGATGCGAGTCCCTTGATATCGGCGGGAAAGAAAGTCATGGGCGTGCGTCCGTCGGCGGCGACGAGACGAACCGCTTTCGCCGGCCTCGGGAGCAGCGACGCGGCGGCAGACCAGCCGTCACATATTCCGACCCAATGC
>DATDSK010000116.1:0-2320 GCA_035291325.1 Bdellovibrionota bacterium
GGACCGCTTGGCCGTCAACTACAACATGGATCTCAGCTATCGGCGCGCCAAAACGATCTTTGAGTATGCTTTCAACCCGGACAAAATCCAGTTTGAACACCAGAAATCAATGCTGCCGTTTGTAAAGGTCTCGGGACGAAGCTATCTGGCCGCCGATGTCTCAAAAAATCGTACTCCGGCGAATGCCACGCGCGAGGAATTTTGCATGCAGAATGACTGCAGAAAAAGTCAGATGGTTATCATCAAGTTCAATTTGAAGGAAGAATAGTGAAGAAGAGGAGAAAATCCCATGTCTGATACGATAAGCCAGTTCCTTTTGGGGCACCTCACCCAGTTTCTCTCGACGATCGTCCTCCCGATCATGTTGTTCGCCTTTATTGGCGGGATACTGGCAAGAGTCCTGATGTACTACGTTGCCCGAGTTGAATATCGCTTCTCGCTGGAGTTCGAGAAACGGGTTCGATTCCATTTTTCAACACCGGATGCTCCGAAAGTTTCGTCGTTCTACCGGCTGACGCGCATTCTGCTCGAAAAGACGTTCCTCGATTGTTTCGAGACAAGAGATAAATATAAACGTCGCAGCCTGGACTATATTACGAGCGTCGTCGATCGGTTGTTTCTGAATCAGGACGGCGCCAAGCGCCTGGTCGATGATACGTTGCGACAGATCCGGTACTTCCGCAAGGAAGGCATGCCTCCGAAGATGATTGAGGTCTCGAAGGCGGTTTACGAAAACAACCCGTATTTCAACCGGCTCTTCGGGATCTTCCCCGTTTCGATTGTTCACGAACTTCTGAATATTTTGCCGGGCCTGTTTCTGATCGGCGGTATTCTCGGCACCTTCTTGGGTATATCAAAAGGATTGCCCGAACTCGGCGGCATGAATCTCGAGAACCTGCAGGACACGAAGCGTGTCATGGATCTCTTCCTCGGAGATATTTCGCAAGCAATGGTGAAGTCCATTCTCGGAATCGGGTTCTCCGCGGCCATGACCTTGGTCAACACGTTCTTCTCGATCGAGGGACTCTATTATAATCTCGTCAACCGCTACTCATCGGCGCTCGAATATCTCTGGAATGAGACGACGACGAACGAAGTCGAGCAGCCGCAACCCGCGACACCGCCGGCCGCGTTGCCAAAAAAGGCGGCTTAACGGCGGTCCGAAAAGGTTTGGCTGACCTGGGCTGCGTTCTGCCCGAGTCCCGGCACCTTGGAGTCCTTGGCGCAATCCAGGGCTTTCAGTGCGTCGGGCGAAAGCCGGCTTGAACGGTGTTTCGAGAGATAATTTTCAAGAGATTTGATCGCGACGAGCTGCGGGTAGGCGAGGGTGACCTCTTCTCCCGATTCGCGATCAAAGTCTTCTTTGCCGCCCGAAGCGGGATCGCCCGAGCAGTTCTTCAGGCTCAGGCAGGGCGGTTCTCTCAGTACTTCGCAAAGAAAATTGAAATCGGCGTCCGTCGAGAGATTGCGACCGAGAAGAAAGACGATGGTCCCGCGCTCGTTGCGTTTTTCGGGTGCCAGCTCGTTATAACGCGCCTTGAACAGTGCTTTCTGCGCCTCCGAGAGCTCGTTGAAATCCCGATCGAGCCGCGGGTCGTTGTCGTTGCGTGAGGCGAGGATCGTGTTCAGGGTCGCCAGTTTTTTTTCGTCTTCGGGAGCGGTCGAATTGGCCGCGGCGATCTGCTCCGTTCTTCCGGTGCTTACGTCGGGATTCTCGGCAGCGGGGCTTCCAGATTCGGGAATCGAGGAGCGATCGTCGGCCGAGCCGCGCGGGCCGCTCCTCGATCCGTTCAGGAAATAAACTGAAGCCGCCCCAAGCCCGATAACCGCTAGGATGAGCGCCAGTGAACGCTTTTTCATAACTTCATGCGGGAACGCGGATCAATTTCCGGAAAGTCCGGCGTAGAGATCTTTCTTGATCGCCTGAATCGCATTCTGGTCGATGATGCGTTTGAATTGGTCGTCAGCATATAGCCCGGCGTCCATTTTAACCTTGTCCGTGCAGTTCAAGCAGAACTTCTGGATGTTCTTGAGCATGATCAGCGACGAGCCATAGGAGCCGAACGGCGTTTTGTCGCAGGCGGGTTCGCCGGCGAGAGTGGCGCCTGTCCAGATGCTCTTCATGTCCTGGCCGTCCGCATCTTTGAACGGAACTGGGCAGGTCGCGTGCGGGAAATTACGATTCTTCACCTCGGTGTGCCTGGCCTCGTGAAATACGACCATCATTCGTGAAACTTGCGGATGGCTGAATTTGACGAAGTTCTCCGTGAGCCACATTTTCGAGCTGCTATACATCGGGATAACACAGGCGACCGCTTTT
>DATDSK010000117.1:0-16618 GCA_035291325.1 Bdellovibrionota bacterium
GCCGCCGAGCCCGGAGGAATCAAGCGCAAGCGCATTACCGAGTGCAATCGCGAGATTTCGGCTGAATTGTTCCGGTTTCACACGATCAAGAGCGCAGTCCCGGACGCGCTCACGATATTCATCGGGTGATTCCTCGAGCAAGGCCTCCCAAGTCAGAGTCAGGCAAAAATCCCGGGGATCCCGGGCAGCCGCAGTGCGGCTTGTCCTGAAATTGAATGGACACACCTCCTGGCAAATATCGCAGCCCGCGATCCACGTGCCGAAAGAATAAAGCTGTTCGGCGGCAGGTTCACCCCGATTTTCCAGCGTCCAGTAACTCACGCAGCGACGCGAATCGAGAGTCGTGCCCGGCTCCAAGGCGTTGCCGGGACAGGCCTGCAAACAGCGCTGACAATGACCGCAGAAATCAGGCAGGCTTTGAGGCCCCTGCCCGGTTTCGTGGTCCAGGAGCACGAGCCCGAGGAAAAGATAACTTCCGAGTTTCGGATGAATGAGAAGCGTGTTTTTCCCGATCCATCCCAGGCCCGCCAGGCTCGCCCAGGCCCTTTCGAGTACCGCACTCGTGTCGACGCAGACCTTCCAACCGAGTGGCGCGCGAACGGAAGGCTGGGCGGACTCTACCCATCTCCTGTTCACCGCGGTCATCAGCCGCTCGAGGCGGTCCGCGATCTCACGGTGGTAGTCCCGTCCCGTCAGATAACGCGCGAGACGAGGACCTCGGGCCGGCTCCTCAGCTCCAAGCGGCCGAGGCTCGTAGGGGACCCCCACGCAAAAAACGCTTTTCGCCCCGGGGAGAACACGCGCCGGGTCGGCTCTCCGCTCCTTACCCCGTGCAAGATAGGACATGGAACCCGCCATACCGGCTTCCAACCAGCGTGAAAAGGAATCGACATGCTTCTGAAATTTCCCGGCCGCGAGTCGGATATCCACGGCCCCGAAGATCGCGAAATCAGCCGACCGGGCTTCTTCATTCAAAATTTGATTCAGCCAAGAACTTTCGTTCATAGAGCTAGACGACCCGACCGATCCAATCGTAAGGAAGAGCTTCCGTGATCTCCACCTGAAGAAAGTCCCCCGGGTGAATGTCCGAAATCTCTCTGGCGCCAAGATCATTAATGAGAACGTGTCCGTCGATTTCCTGGGCTTGGCCGGCCGTCCGCCCTTGAATCAGGAGATCGCTCTCCGCGCTCGGGCCTTCGACTAGAACGGAAACCGTTTTTCCCACAAATTTCTGATGCCGTTTGAGGGACTGCTTGCGCGCCAACTCGTCCAGGACTTTCAGACGGCGCCGCTTCGTCGCGGGCTTGACCTGCTCTTTCATCTCGGCCGCGGGAGTCCCTTCTTCCTGTGAATAGCGGAACAAGCCGACATGGTCGAAATCCAGGGAAACGAGATCGTCGCAAAGTTCCTTGAATTCCACCTCGGTTTCGCCGGGCAAGCCGACAATAATCGAAGTCCTGATCACGAGGTCCGGTATGCTATCGCGCAATTTCCTCACGAGAGTGAAAAGCCGCGCCTTCGTGAGCTTTCGATTCATCGCTTTCAGTAACCGATCCGCCGTGTGCTGGATCGGCATATCGAGATATTTCACGATCTTCGGTTCGGAAGCGATGATCGAGATCAGCTCGTCGGAGAAATCATCCGGATAAACGTAGTGGAGCCGGATCCATTCAATTCCGTCGATTTTGCAGAGTTCGGGCAACAAGTTTTCCAGACGCTCCCGATACTTCCATTCCATTCCGTATTCAGTGAGGTCCTGGGCGACCAGATTCAACTCGCGTACTCCGCTCCGGGCCATCCCGGTCGCCTCTTCGACGAGGGACGCGACGCTGCGCGACCGGACGTTGCCGCGCAATTTCGGGATAATGCAAAACGAGCAACGCCGGTTGCACCCCTCTGAAATTTTCAGAAAAGCGCTGAAAGACGGCCCGGTATGCAGCCGCGGGTCTTTTTCGGTGTGGATGAACGCGGGTTGATCAATATACGAACGCCGCGGAATCGGGTCGCCCTGTTCAAGACTCTTCCGGGCGGAATCGAGAAACTCCGTAATCCGATGGTACTGCCCCGTGCCGATGAAAAGATCGACCTCGGGCATTTCCTTTTCAAGTTCTTTCGAATAACGCTGCGGCAGACAACCCGAGGCCACGAGCAGCTTGCAGTTGCCGGTTTGCTTCATTTCGGCGAGTTCGAGAATCGTCTCGATCGATTCCTCTTTCGAGGTCTCGATGAAAGAGCAGGTATTGACGATGATGACTTCCGCTTCCTCGCGCTTCTGGGTAATGGCGTAGCGATCGCGCTGCAACAGTCCGAGCATGACCTGAGAATCAACGAGATTCTTCGGGCACCCGAGACTGACGAAATAAAGCGGGGATTTCGGTTGATTACTCATGACCTCGGACTACCGCCGGCCTTCTCAATTCCTGAAGTTTCCGAACTGCATGGGAACCTTGAGCTGATCCTGCTTTTCCCTGAGAAGGGCGATCGCGGATTGGAGGTCATCCCTGTTTTTCCCCGTGACCCTGACCTGCTCGTCCTGGATCTGGGCCTGCACTTTCAGCTTGCTGTCTTTGAGCGCGGCAATGACTTCCTTGCCTTTTTCTTTTGAAATACCGGCTTGAATGGCGACAACCTGCCGGACACTGCCGCCAAACGCGGGCTCAACCGGCTTATAATCGAACGACAGGAGCGAAATACCGCGCTTCACCAGTTTGCCCTGCAAAACGTCCACGACGCTGTCGAGTTTGCCTTCCTCGCTGCACCAAAGGGTGACCGTCTTCGCTTTCTGATCGAGTTTGATCTCTGTTTTGATTCCCTTGAAATCAAAGCGCTGCGAAATTTCCTTCGTCGCCTGATTGATCGCGTTATCGAGTTCCTGCCAGTTCATTTCTGATGAGACATCAAACGAGGGCATAGTTCAGTTCCTTCTTTTCACGCTGTATATAAACAGGGACCTAATAGATCAACCGCAATATCCCGTCCTTGTGCTCGGGCGGAAGGTGGGGAATATGGGTCAACAACCGGACTGCCGCGCAAAGCGTATCAGCACCGAACGAGTCCTGCCATGCGATCGATCCCCCGTTTTCCAGGGATTCCTCTTTTACCACGCTGCCGAACCGGAGCGGGCGATCCGTCCCGCCTTCGATATAATTGGCCAGAAAAACAAGGCAGAAACGGACAATCTTTCCACCGTTTTCAACGAGATAAAGATCGCTGTTGTTTTTGCCATGATACCAATGCGGCGTACCCTCGGGATTCGGCTCAAGCGATTCGGGCCCGACATACTGCATCTCGGTCCCCGACAGCTCGGCGGTCAGGTAACTCTGAATCGCTCCGCTCAAATCGCGGGGAACCTCCTGAAACGCACAGCCCACGACGGCCTCGGACAGGTGAACCGTTCTGAGCACGAGTTTATAACTGGCTTCGTGAATCAGGAGATGTCCGCGCATGATGTCGCCGCTGCCCGGTAACCGGCCGAGCGCGCTTTGCAGACCCTCAACCTGCGTCGAGCCCGGTGCGCTCGAGATTTGCGCGGAAGTCAGCGTACCCGGGATCAGGCCGATTCCGGTGCTTGAAAGGTTCGCCACGGCAATGACACTGTGCCGGGTGAAGTGCTCCAGCCGAAAGCTGATCCGATGCAGCGGGAGCAAGCGCACCCGCGGCGCACGGGGAGGAAGAGGGCGGGCGACCTCCTCCAGCGTCAAATTTTTTCGAAGCAAATTGCCGAACAGCTTGGCCAGGTACATCCTGTCATTAGAAAAAAACTTACCCAATCGGGCAAGCAGAAAAGACAGCCCACTCCGAACCATGCTATAGAGCATCCGCCATGGAAAAAGATCTTGTTTGCGGAATGGATGTTGACCCGAAGACCGCCCAAAACAAACTCGAGTACAAGGGGAAGGTATACTTCTTTTGCAATCCCGGCTGCTTACGGAAATTTCGGGAAAATCCGGAACGGTACCTCTCCCAAGAGCGTCCCGCGAAGCCCGAAGAGGAGCATCAGGATGAGCGGACGGACATCGTCTATACGTGTCCGATGCATGCTGAAATCCGGCAGGTCGGCCCCGGATCCTGCCCGATCTGCGGCATGGGCCTCGAGCCCGCCGAAGTCACCGCAGAAGAGGTCATTAACCCAGAACTCATCGACATGAGCCGCCGCCTCTGGATCAGCGGAGCTTTCACGATACCCCTTGTCCTGTTCGGAATGACCGAAATGTTCCTGCCGCAAATGCGGGAGATTTACCCAGGGGGTTATCACTGGATCCAGCTTCTTCTTGCGACTCCGGTCGTGCTCTGGGGAGGCTGGCCGTTTTTTACCCGCGGTTGGGATTCCATCCGGACCAAAAACCTGAACATGTTCACGCTCATCGCGATGGGAACGGGCATCGCCTATCTGCAAAGCGTATTCGCAGTGCTGGCGCCGGGATTTTTTCCGGATTCCTTTCGGGGAGAACATGGAAATGTAGCGGTCTATTTCGAATCCGCGGCCGTCATCGTGACGCTCGTGCTCCTAGGGCAGGTGCTCGAACTGAGAGCAAGGGGTCGCACCAGCAGCGCCATACGCGCGCTCATGAACCTGGCCCCCCCGCGTGCGCGCAAAGTACTTTCGAACGGGACTGAACAGGACATTCCGCTTCTGGAAGTCGCACGAGCGGACCTTCTTCGAGTGAGGCCCGGTGAAAAGATCCCGGTGGACGGAACCATTCTGGAGGGCCAAACCGCAGTGGATGAATCCATGGTCACTGGCGAATCCGTGCCGGTTGAAAAATCTGCCGGAATGTCGGTCATCGGCGGTACGGTCAACGGAACAGGCGCTTTCGTCATGCGGGCCGATCACATCGGCAGCGAGACCCTTCTCGCGAGAATAGTGAAAATGGTTTCTGAAGCGCAGCGAAGCCGTGCGCCGATTCAACGGCTCGTCGACCGGGTCTCATCCTATTTCGTTCCCGCGGTCGTGCTGGTCGCCATTCTGACGTTCGGAATCTGGGCTCTCGCCGGCCCCTCGCCGAGAATGGCTTACGCCCTCCTGAACGCGATCGCCGTCCTGATCATCGCTTGCCCCTGCGCTCTCGGTCTGGCCACCCCCATGTCCGTCATGGTTGGCATCGGCCGCGGCGCCCGCTCCGGCTTGCTTATCAGGAACGCCGAGGCCCTGGAACGTCTTGAAAGAATCGACACGCTCGTCTTCGATAAAACCGGAACCCTGACCGAAGGGAAGCCCCGGTTGATCGATTTCGTTTTGATTGATTCGGCGAAAGATGAGCGCGATCTTCTTCGTCTCGCCGCAAATCTTGAAAGGGTGAGTGAGCACCCGTTTGCTTCGGCGATGATTCAGGTCGCAAAAGAACGCGGGATCGATCTTTCGGCAAAGGTCTCCGAGGCGCGTTCGATCACCGGCAAAGGCGTCGTCGGGAAGATCGACGGCGAGATCGTCGCGATCGGCAATGCTGAACTTTTTCGGGAACTGAAAATCGAATCTCACCCCGGTGTTCCCGAATCCCAGGGTCTTTGGCTCGCGACCGGCGGCAAGATCGCCGCCAGACTGGACTTTGCCGACCCGATCAAGGAATCCGCGCGGGACGCCGTGCGCGCCTTGCGCCGGGAAGGAATCCGTCTCGTCATGCTCACGGGGGACCGTCGCGCGACAGCGACCGCCGTCGCGCAAAGCCTTGGGATCGAGCAGGTTGAAGCCGAGATGCAGCCTGGCACCAAAGAGGCCGTGGTAAGGCGGCTTCGTCAAGAGGGCCACATTGTCGCCATGGCCGGCGACGGCGTCAATGATGCCCCCGCCCTGGCGCAGGCGGATGTCGGCATCGCCATGGGGACGGGTACGGACGTGGCCATGCAAAGCGCGGGAATCACCCTGCACCGGGGAGATCTCCGTTCCATCTTGCGGGCCCTCCAGCTCAGCCGAAAAACAATGCGCAACATTCGTCAGAATCTTCTGCTCGCGTTTGTCTACAACGTCGTGGCGATTCCGATCGCGGCCGGGGCGCTTTACCCTGTCTTCGGGCTACTGCTCAGTCCAATGATCGCGAGCGCGACAATGAGCTTGAGCTCTGTTTCGGTGATCAGCAACGCGCTCCGGCTCCGCAAAATCGAACTCGGCTGAAAGAATGCCGCCGGTCAGGCTGTTTTTTGGTCCTGCTCGATCGGCCCCCCGCCCTCTTCGGGACCGGGCGGTCGGGGAGCAAACTCAACCTTGATCATGTTTTCGTGCACCCTGTTGGGAATTTCGGGGACCAAACCCTTTCCGGTTCTCAAAACTTTTCCCATCCAGCCGATCAAATCTTCACGCCAGCTGACTGTTCCTCTGGTTTTCACTCCGGCAAGCTTCAAGGCCCTTGTTAATCTTCGAATGGCGCGCGCGCTCTCCCGGGTATGGATGAATTGAATGCCGTATCCGGGAACCGGCGACGGACGAAAGTAGACGACTCGACCACTCGCGGTGAAACCCTCTCCAAAAAAGCTGACCGAGAGTTGAACCGGCAGATCATTCAGGAGAGTTTTCGAAGTTTTCACGAAAATCCCGCCTTCCGCGATGTCGGTCACCACACAATGCTTCTCGCCTTCGCGATCACGAACGCGACAAAGCAGGCGGACGAAATACCGCGGCTTCGACTCCCACCAGCGGAGACGGGGATCCGAATAAGTCGCCCACACGGCGGGAAAAAGGAAATACGCAACAAAGGCGATGTCGAGAAACACGGTTACGATCAAAAGCGCGAGCGGAAAGGCTTCAGGCGCTTGATGCCAGGTCAGGAAATTCGAGTAGACCGTGTCGGCAGCAACCGCCAAAAATACGGGATAACTCCATTTTTTACAGGCGTAGATCGCCATCCCCGCCACCGGTATCAAAACGAAGAAATCAATCAGCCCCCACCAGCTCGCGGTCTGGAGCAGGGTGACGAGGTAAAGCCAAGGATGCACGTCTTGTAACGCGGCACTCAGGAAGACGTTCCCGATCGGGCCGAGCAAATGAAGAATCGCAAGAATGACAATAGGCCATGGACGTAGTCTCACGCGTGCTGTTCGGCAGTTTTTGCAAAAAACTTAATCCAAAAAAATTAGTCCAAATATTGCCTGACTCTACCGGATCGGCACTTCAGGGATGATAAAATCAATCTTTTCCAACGGGATCGGCTTTTTTGTTACGACCCGGCCGGTACGGGCCAAACGCGTGAATGTGTCGGGACCGCAGCTCCGGCATCGGATAAATATCAAACTGGGGCCGTCAAGAAGCTTGGCGTTCTCCAGTGTTTCAAGGACAATTCCTTTTCCGAGATTCCCCTGATCGAGCAACATTCGAACTTCCTGCGGCGTAACTGCCCGAACGTGCCCTGATGCCGGCAACTGCGTTCGAATGGCTTGAGCGAACTGATTCGCCGCTTGAGCACTTCCGGATCCTTTCGCTCGCAGCAGGGAGTCAGCCAGATGGCGATTCTGCTCAACCATTTTTTCGAAGAGTTTGCCCGTCCGAAGCCGCTGAAAAGAAGTGGTGACAGCGCGCAGCTCCTTGAGTTTGAAATTCACACTCCGGGTGACCCTGACTCCTGAAAGCCTCAGAAGTTGCCGGGCTACGCAGGATCGCAGGTCTCTTGAAAGGCCGGAACGGGAATAATTCACCGAGAACTTCGGCGGCGAACCGCCTGCGCTTTGAAGGGCAACGCCAGATGACGGCTCACCTCTGGCCTGGGAAACCGATTGACCCAGGCTCCGCTTCAGAATGTATTTCTCGTATTTTGAATTATTCACGATTCGATCGTAGGTTCTGATACCGGTTTTCGGATCGAGTTCTTCCAGGTACTCCGCCATGACGATATGTTTGGGATCTTTGAGCCACTGACTGCCGAGTTTCATCTCTTTATTGAATTCCTCGGCCGAAACAGGCGATAGGCCACGATCGACGAAGTCCGAAATTTCCGTCAAATCCTTGTACGTTTTTGCGAGTTCGGTCAGCTCGCCACCCGGCGTGAGCATTCCATGTTTTTTGAAAAATGTTCGCAAAACATTCTCATCAAGCCCATTGAGGTCGTCGACCACTTGGCGACCGCCTGCCGGCAAAATTTGGTGGTATTTTTTCCAGAGGCTTCGATCGACGGGCTCCATACCCTTCCTCAAGATGGATCGGTTGTTCTTCTCGTAGTCGTGAAGGGCCGCGAATTCTTCAAGAAGCTTACGATCCACGCCGGGGAGCTCGCCCGCGAAGCGATCATAAAGAGCAAGCGTCAGCTTACGGACGCGCTGGATATGAGCCCGGTTGTGAATCCTGAGACCGCTTTGGGTGCGAACGAAAACCGTGTCGGTCCGGATGGCATCTGCACCGAAGGCAGCTGCGCTCAACAGAGGACACCCAAGTGTCACAATTATGGTCGAAAATAGCCTCCCCTTCACGAAGATCCCCCGTCCATGAATTATAAGGCGAACAGCTCGAAATAGCCTCAACTTTCAACGAAAGAGATTTCAGACGCTTTTCAAGTACCTGGGTCTTTGGCGCGACGGCAAAAAATGTAATATAGTTGTACTATGCCAATCTCAGCCGTTTCCGTTTCAATTTTGATCACCTTTCTTTTGACAGCACCTAACGCCGCGTGCGCGCATAATTCCGACTCCTGCACAAGAGCGGCGCTAGCGAAAATGCGCGTTGGATTCAGATCCTCGTCCGAGCGTTCGGTTAAGCAGTTCACGCTTTCCAATCAAGAGCTCGCGCTGAACAAACGCGCTGACGGCGCGTGGATGGCTGGCGAGAAGTGGCCGGGAGTCTGGACCCGGGATATCTCCTACAGTACTGAACTGTCGCTGGGGATGATCGATCCCGAGGCGGCAAAGATGAGTCTGATGGCAAAGGTGAAAGACGGCAAAATCATCCAGGACGTGGGCACCGGGGGGAGCTGGCCCGTTTCAACCGATCGGATGACCTGGTCACTCGGCGCGTGGGAAGCATATAAAGCAACCGGGGACCGGAAGTGGCTGGAAGACAGCTATAGAATTCTCAAGAAAAGCATGGATGTTGATCTTCAAACGATTTTCGACAAAAAGACGGGGCTTGTTCGCGGCGAGCAATCATTCCTGGACTGGAGAGAACAGTCCTATCCTCCTCATGTCGAATCCGCCGACATTTACAATTCGCTGTCGCTCGGAACCAATGCGGTTCATTATCGCGCGCTCAAGATCCTCGAAGAAATGGCGGAAACTCTGGGCGACCGTGCCGCGGCGGGAAAATACGGAAAACTCGCGGCCAAACTCAAGAAGGCCATCAACAAACATTTTTGGAACGACGAAAAAGGGTTCTATAGTCAGTATCTTTACGGTTATGGCGATCTGAGGACGGCATCGGACAAAAGCGAATCCTTGGGCGAGACATTAACCATTTTATTCGGAATCGCCGACGAGAGCCGCGCGAAGACAATTATCGAGCGCATGCCCGTATTGGCGGAAGGACCAACTTCGTTTTATCCGCAGAATCCGGGCATTCCCTCTTATCATAACAACGGCGTTTGGCCTTTTGTAGTGGGTTACTATCTCAGGGCCGGAACCAAGGTCAAAAATGAGAAGGCCGTGAATCTTGCGATCGACTCGATCTGGAACGCCGTCGATCGATACGGAACGAACAAGGAAAATTTCGAAGCCGTGACACTCGACGCGGCGAAGACCGTCGTCAACTCAGACCGGCAACTCTGGAGCGTCGCTGCAAACAAAGCTATTTTTTACCGGACTTTTTTCGGAATGGATCTCGAAAAGGCCGCCCTGAAGTTCAACCCCTTCATTCCGAGAAAACACGAGGGGGTTCATCAGCTTCAAGGTTTTAAATACGCGAACTCCCTGCTCGACATCAAGGTTTCCGGCTGGGGCGACGGGATTCAGTCCTTCAAACTGGACGGAAAGGAGCTGGCCTCCGCCGAGCTGCCTTCGAATCTCACCGGCAATCATTCAGTCGAAATCGTCATGAACGGGAAGATGGCCCCTTCGAAGATCAACCAGGTCGAGAACCGATTCGCACCCGCGGCACCCGCGGCCAAGCTGGAGGCAGATCGGATCGTCTGGCCCAAGGTAGACTCCGCCGAAAAATATCAGATCTTCAGAAACGGCAAGCTCCTCGGCTCAACCGAGGAGCTGAGTTATCCGGTCAGCGCTTCCGGGGATTCGCTCAATTTGTACGAAGTACGGGCCGTTGACCGGGAGGGCTGGCAATCCTTTTTCAGCAAGCCGATCAGAACAGAGAGCAATTCCAAGATTCTTTTGGCCGAAGGACAAACGCCCAAAGGCCCCAATAACTTCGTGCTCACCACGAAAGGCGATCACCCGGAAATCAACTACAACGTGACTACCGAGAAAACAGGAGAGTATTACCTCGATGCGCGATATTCGAACGGCGAAGGCCGGATTGAGGGCTGGGGCGAGGACGGGAATAAATGCGCCATTCGCTCCGTATTCGTTGATGGAAAGCGAGTTGATGCTCTCGTCATGCCTCAACGAGGCCTTAAGGATTGGAAAGACGCGGGTTACACAAGCCCGATCCGCTTGACCCTGAAAAAAGGGAAGCACAAGATCGTCGTCAAATATACCGAACTGGACGAGAACATGAACGGCGAGCGCAATAAGGCGTTGATTCATCATTTGCGACTGACGCCGTCGGAGTAAGATCAACCAATAGTTAGACAATATTCTAGTGTTTTAGTTGCGACTCCTTTACGGCTGAGATCGCGTCGAGTCGTGCTAGAATATAGGCTGATCTACTATTTTGGGGTTTGATTAAACATGACTGTAACTCTCGGGCGCCGCAGCTTCGTAGCCATTTTCTTGCTCTGCTTTTCACCTGCCTACGCGCAGACCCAGAAATGCACGGCTCAGCTCGAGCAACTCGTTCGCGAGACTGAAGCTCAGCGGCTCCGCGAGCTTTATTATCTCTCCCCAGATGGAACCAGAGACCCGAAAACAGGGAACATCACGCTTGATCTGAAGCGCACCAAAGAACTCCTTCTGCCAGAACTGAAAAAACGGGGGTTTCAGCCGGACGAAATCGTGGTCGAACTGGATCGTCAACGTTTCTTCCAAATCCCCGAGGGACAAAATTCAATTTTGATCAAAGCTGGGCCGACGAATCGGATGCGCGACTGCCGCGTTGTGTTCAAGCAAAACGGCAAGGAAATTCACGTCACCGAAACACATCTCTTTGAGAGCACGGATTTTCCGGTAGTCGATAAAAAAGATTACGCAAAATACCCACTTCCGGAATGGCGCGTTCCCGATGAATTTGCGAAACGCAAGGGCATCGACCCAGAGTTACTTCGTCTCTCGGCTCAACTGCAACGCGAAAATATTAATTGGACACTCTCAGAGAAAGCCAGCCCGGCACTCAAGAAGGCTTTCGAGGAATACGGATCCGACCTGAGGCTTTCGATCGCATTCGGTCCGGACAACAGGACTCCGACGGCGGTCAGCATTTATAACCAGAAAACCCGGAAAGCAATCCCTGCAAAACTGGAAGACGTTCACATCACGGGAGGAGCTGCTTTCAATTGGAATTTTTTTGATTGGGATTCGGAATTCGTGAAACGCTACCTCCGCTTTTTCGACGGCTGGCTCGCCGAGAAGATGCGCAAATTCAAGCTCAAAACCCAGGAGCCGAACGGCGCTATTCCACGAGAGCTCCGGGCGAACATGACATCTTACCATCGCGAGCACAATGTCAAGCTCGGGGAAATCACTCCGAACCGGGAGTACTTCAATCCGCCCCTGACAGGCTGGTCCGAACGACAGGTGCTGCGCTGGGACCCGGCTAAGTCCAGCAAAGTCCTCCCGGAGATGATCCAGTCATCGGAAAAGCAAAGAGCATGGCTCCTGAAACATCATTCGGTAACGGATGAAAACGGAAAGCTCATCGGCTTTCGTTGGACGAATCTCGGCAGTGGCCGCGACAATGCCGCGCGTGGACTCGACGAAGGCGGGCTCGGGGTGGACCTGATCACCTATTACAAAATGATGATGGATCAGGAACGGGAATTTCATCTCATGCTCGGAAACTGGAATAAAGCCGAAGAAATCGGAAAAGCGGCCGACGAACTCAAATCCATCATCAACCAGAGATATTGGAGTGACAAACACGGGATGTACGTCGATCTCGTCGCATCCGGGCAAAGCTGGAAGCAGGACTCGAATCTCGCGGCCACGGGCTTCTGGCCCGCCATGGGCGGAGTGCCGGACGAAGCGAAAATGGGGCGCATGATTCAAGACAACTTGAGGAACCCGAAGCGCTTCGATGGTGATTTTCCCCCGAGCACGAGCAAGGACAGCCCCCATTACAATCCAGCGGGGCACTACTGGCGCGGCGGCGGCTGGCCGCCCGACTTCGTCTTTTTCGGCGACCTGCTTTTCGAAAATGGCAAGCGCGCGGAAGCCGCAAGGCTCCACGGCGATGTCCTGCGTTCCTACACGATGGCCTCGAAAGCGTATCAGAACGGTGACAGTCCGCGTGCATGGATCAACGGCAAAGTCGGAGCGGACGAAGCCCGTGAAATGAGCGAACGGGGAACGGTTTTTGAGTTCTACGGTCTCAAAGAAGACGCTAAACCGACTTTTGGTCGGGAATTCCGGCCGGACGGCTCCGCCCACGAGACCAGGAAGAACTTCGCGGGATGGGGCTCGGCACCACCCCTTGAGAGCCTCAGAACGATCATGGGTTTCGACGCCGTCCCGGCATTCGCGGGCGCGAAAAAGGATCTGAACCGCTGGATCTGGACTCTCTTGACCGACCGTCAGTTCAGCTATCACCAAGTGAAAGCCAACCCGGCCCTCAAACCACTCGTCGAATACCTCACCTCGAATCCGAAACCGGACTTCGAAGGCTTCAACAAGGTACTCGCTAGCGGCGACCGGCGACTTCGCGAGGAGATCCAAAGGCTCGGCAAGGGCTACCTCGAAGTCAGTCCAACGTTTGATCCGAAAGCGCAGACCGAAGTAAAAAATCTCGTCTATAATGGCGTCCAGTTCGAGATGAAGATCGAGAAGCTGGATGGCGATAATCACGTCAGGCTGACCCTGAAGAGTGACAAGAAAATCCCCGTCCAATTCAACCGAAACTGGACGGGCGATGAAACAACGGACTCAGCCGCTGCCTCAAGCAAGATTCTCGAAATCGGAGGCGACACCCCCGTGGTCGACCTCTATCTCACCCCTACGAAAAAGCCTTCTCAAGTCATCTGGAGAACACCTGATCAAAACCTCGACACTCCGAACCGCCTGAGTGCCGCCTAAATCCTTTATAGCGGCACCATAGCCGCGAGAATCCCTGGCATGCGGCATGAATGACACACCTCAGGAGATTGGTGGAAAGGTGTGTTTATGAGTAAAACTCTGGTTTGTATTTTGGCGAGCTTCGTTTTTATTTTGCTGGGCTGTGGCCGCAGCGACGCCCCGCCCGCGACTCCGCTCGCCAACCAGGCCCCCGGGGTTCCACAAACTTCTTACGTGAATACCTGCGCCGCTCCAACTTTGGCTGCGACCCAAATCTGCCCGGGATCCTGCAGCCCAGCCTACTTCCCGATGGCCTGCGGCTATCGAGGCGGATCGATGCGCTATGCCGTCGCAGGCCGCGACCTGTGCATGACAACGAGGACCCTGACCCTCATGAGGCAATCCGTTTTGAATCCGGATGCCCCGTGTGGCTCGCCGTCCGCCGACACCGGCATGGTCCTGAGGCCCAATGATCGGCTCACGATCGAATCATCCGGAAGCTGGGGCCAACCCTATACCGAGGGCCGAACAGGAGACCTTTGGGGCTTGATTCACTATTCAACCTCAAGCGTGAACTATGATTGCGACCAGGTTTCAAGTACCGGAATCGCGTCCAATACTCAGCTGACTCACGCCGGGAAACCCGCGGGCCTCCTGGCATCAGACGGAACCGAGGCTTTTGAACTGGGAGATGGCATTTCCGAAAAGGTGATGAACCGCGACGGCGTTCTCAAGATCGGCTTCAACATCGCGCCGAGCTATGTGTCGCAGGCCTGCGGAAGCTGGACGGCGACCATCACGAGGACCCATTGTGAAGACGCCGCGGGAACAAGCTACCCCTGTCCCGCTCAGTAGAGTAAACTCTGGGCAGAATGCCTGGAAAACGCTCCCGCTCAAAGCGGTCTTCTTCGAAAGCAAAACGCGATTTCAACAGCTTCGTTCGTGGTGACGAAAGACCGCGTCGGCGACCTCAAAAGCGATCGGCGCACGTGCGCCAGTCTTCCGGGATCCGAAAGCTCAAGGGAACGGTCGAAAAGAATCCCCGCGGCTTCGGCTTTATCGTTTTTGAAACGAGAGGCACGGAAGACCTTTTCCTTCCTCCACGGCAGGCACAAGGACTTTTTCACGGTGATCGCGTTGAGGTCACCTTGAATGGTCGAAATGACGTTCTTGAATGCAAGGTCATCGAACACCGCTTTCGTGAACTCGTCGGGCGCTATACGCCTCATCCCGCCGACCCTTCAAAAGGAGGCTGGGTCATTTATGAACGAAAACGGGCGCGCGAGGAGGTGTTTGTTCCAGGTGAACCTTGGGCCCCGAGGTCTCCCACTATTGCCCGGCCAGGGCCCCAGGCTGGTCCGGCGCGCGCCTCGACAACCCCTCGGGCCAGCGCCCGTCGGCTGCCCCATGCCGGAGACTGGGTCCGGGCCAAGTTGCACTTCCACCTGACGGGGCCGTTTCCGGTCACGGCTGAAATCGTGGACATCTACGGGGCCACGCTCCCCGCATCGGTCGACGTTCAGATGATCGCCGCGGAATATAATCTGACGGAAGCGCACTCGGCCCACGCGGAACTCGAGGCCAGCGCCCTTGATGCCGACATTCTCTCCCATGTTCGTCGCGGCGAACGCGAGGATTTGCGCCATCTGCCGTTTATCACCATAGACGGCGAAACGGCGCGCGACTTCGACGATGCCATCCATGTCGAACAAAATGGCTCCGGCTTCATCCTTTGGGTCGCGATCGCGGACGTCAGTCATTACGTGAGCGAGGGCGGCGCGATCGACCGGGAGGCGCGGGCGCGCGGGACAAGCGTTTACTTTCCGGAGCGCGCGTTCCACATGCTTCCGCGCGCACTGTCCGAGAATCTTTGCAGCCTGCGCCCGAACGAGCCACGACTCGCCCTCGTCGCGAGGATCGAGATCGACCGCTCGGGAAAGCGCTCCAGCTCGACCCTGCTCGAAGCGGTAATCGAAAGCAGACGGCGCGCGACTTACAATGAAATCCAGGAGGAATGGGAAAACAAGAAACCGGAATGGCCACTCCTTCGGCACTTCGAACTTTTTCAGTTGCTTCGAAAGGCCAGAACGAGCCGGGGCTCGATTGATTTCGACCTGCCCGAAGCGGAAATTCTCGTCCAGCCGGATGGAGAGGTGACCTCGATTCTCCAGCGCCCGCGCATGGACGCGCATCGATTGATCGAAGAGTTCATGATCGCGGCGAACGAGGCGGTCACCGCCTGGATCATGGAACGCGAATGGCCCTTCATTTTCAGGATTCACGACGAACCGAGCGAAACATCCCTTCAGGGTTTTCAATCACTTGCCGCAACCGTCGGCGTTCGGTTCACGATGGAACAGGCCGGCACACAGCGGGTCATGGCGGACATCATCCGGCGCCTGGAAGGCCACCCCGCGCAGGACCTCCTGAACATGGCCTTTCTCCGATCGATGAAACAGGCGATTTATTCCGCGGTTCACTCTGGACATTATGGACTCGCTTCCCGGGCCTACACGCATTTCACGAGCCCCATCCGACGCTATCCCGACCTGGTTGTCCACCGTCTGCTTCGAAACGCGCTCAGGGTTGAAAAGAAGAAAACCCCGCCACTCAAACGGGACGCCTTGGACAAGCTTCAGGACAAGTTGGACGAAACCGCCGAACACTGCAGCTACCGGGAACGCCTGGCCGCGGATGCGGAACGCGAAGCCGTTCGACTGAAGCAGGTCAGGGCCATGCATGCACGGCTGGGCGACGATTTCACCGGAAAGATCATCGGATTCTCAAAAAGCGGTATGTTCGTTCAAGTCGACAACCCGTTTTCCGAAGGAATGGTTCGGGCGGAGTCCATGGTCGATGATGTTTACGAATTCGACGAGGAACGAATGCTCTTTCAGGGCCGCCGAAGGAAGCGCTCTTTCAAAATCGGCCAAACGCTCCGGGTGCGCGCCCTCAAGGCGGATCTCGAAACTCGA
Organism: Bdellovibrionota bacterium; assembly: GCA_035291325.1. Classification (GTDB taxonomy): domain Bacteria; phylum Bdellovibrionota; class UBA1018; order UBA1018; family UBA1018; genus XYD1-FULL-55-31. Next base: position 16,206 of record DATDSK010000117.1, read on the forward strand.
CAAGTTGATTTTGGCTTGATTTAGCGAACTCGGTCGCGCCAATTCGACGTTCGGTGCCAGCCGGCAACCCGGCAAATTTAGCCGCGTTGACACGGGAGCCTCGACCCTGCGATTCTGGAATGGATGCGATTACTGCAGACCGGAAGGCAACTCGGCCAGGCCGTGAAGAACGTCCAGCGCCTGCGCCAGATTACAGGCGTTCTCGCAACCCACGGCTTCGTCGATCTCGTTGATCGAATGGACCTTGGCAAGTTCCTGCCGTCCCGGCTCGCTGCCTACGCCGAGTCACAGGCCGACAAATCGATCCCCGAGCGACTCCGCCTTTCGTTCGAAGAGCTTGGACCGACTTTCGTCAAACTCGGACAGCTCCTGTCCACGCGCCCCGATCTCCTGCCCGAAACCTACATCGACGA
>DATDSK010000118.1:0-8097 GCA_035291325.1 Bdellovibrionota bacterium
GGTCAAGGACATGCGAAATTGGAGAAGGATCTATGAAACTGGAAAAACGATGACCGGCGTCTCACTCGCTGATCCTCTGGCAGTCTTTGTCGCCAAAGAACCCAACTCCCCCCTACTGACATACAGCTGCTACAAATTGACTTTTAGAAACAAGCCCACTCATTCCGCATCAGGCGGTGACATCATTCCTGGCGAAACGTTTACCATGTTCACGCACGCAGAACTGACCCCTCCCATGCTGGAAAAAAAAGAGATCCCGATACCAACCCACTCGAAGGATACCGCGTGCCCTTCGGGCACCATTCAAGTATTGAACAAAATCCAGCATAACTCCGACGGCGAAGTCCCACTGCGAACACGACTCGTCTCTGACCTGTTGAATAAGCTGAATTCTATTTCTGATACTGATCTCAAAACCGGGATGCTCCTTGAAAAACTGGATCACGCACAAGACGTCCTCAACGGGAACCCCCCGAGAGAATGCAAATAGTAGCGACGCTGCCGCGGACGTTTCTTTTCATATCCGCTTTCTCAACCGCTCGATCAGCTGCGTAATGGAAAGAGTGAGAACCGTGAATTCGGCTGTTCCGGATATCATCCGAATAGCCTCGCTTCTATTACCCTTCTTGATCGCCTGCGCGATTTCAACAGCCAAAACGTGAAGCTTCCTGTGAAGTCCATCCAGCTCCGTAAAAACCTCGTCTCCCGCCATCCTGGGACGCGCTTCTTTGATCCATTGACCGAGCTCACACTGTTCAGGGAGTCCGATCTTTCGAATTTTTTCGTCAGAAATTTCGCCTCCACGCTCGATCGAATCGACGAATTCCGTGCGCCAACGCCGGTGCCCCGCAAGCCACTCCTCGATTTGCGCCTGATCACTCCCCCTGCTTTCGGCTGGTTCCGATGGCAACGATGAAGAAGCGTGTGCGCGACGCGGCAAACGCACCACAAAGCGCGTATTCTCGGACCGTTCGTCAAGATTGATGGTTCCGCCGTGAGCTGTGATGATTTTTCGAGAGAGATTCAATCCCAGCCCCGTTCCTTTTTCGGGTGGCTTCGTCGTAAAGAGCATTTCAAAGAGCTTCGATTTTATATCTTCAGAGATGCGTCCGCTATCCGACACTGCTAGTTCTACCCACTCATCCGTTCCCTTAAGTTCGACTTTGATCCAGCGCCTTTCCAGGTTCTCCAAGGCATCGAGCGCATTATTGAACAAGTTGAGAATTACCTGGTTGATCTGAACTTCGTCGCAAAAAATCATGAGCTTTTCTTCCGTACGTTCAACCAGGAGTTCGCAATTCAAAAAGCCTGCACGCCTGCCGCTCAAATCCTTGTAAACTGCGAGCGCCCCATCCAACACCTTCTGCACATCCACAAAGCTCACTGCATGCGCGTGACCGCCACGAATTACGGTCTTCACACCTTGGATGATCCGTACCAGTCTTTTATAAGTCGCGAACACGGCATTGATCATGCCACTCATGGTTCTACTATTTGGACTTTTCCCTTCTATCTCCCTTTTGAGCAGTTCGAGTTGAAGCTGCATCGCCGCCAGCGGTGTGGAAAGCTCGTGCGCGATGGCTCCGGCCATCTCTCCGAGAATCATCAACCTCTGCGCCGCGGCATGCTTCTCCTTTTCCGTCTCCTTCGTAAGCTGCTCCTGTTTGGCTTCAGTCACATCCCTTATGAAGACTGCCCAAAACCATTTGGTGCCGAAAGAGACTTTGTGGCAATCGATATCAGCGAACATATCAACCGGCAATTTCTGCGACCACGCCAGCGATCCACTCTCCGTACAGACCGGGAACAGTGGCAAGATCTCCGCGATCGCGAGGTTTCGGAGCTGGTCTCCCTTAACCCCGAAAATCCGAGACGCGGCGGTATTCGCCATAAGAACGGTCTGATCCTCTCCGACTACGATGACCCCATCGCGGGTCTCGTTGATGATATTGACGGCAAGCTCACGAAACTTGGCCGTCTCCCCGCTTAAGGGCTTAACGATCAGGAGCCAGAGAAAAATGGACACCACAAGGCCGAGAAGAGCTGAATCGAGCAGGGCGATGATAATCGGAGTTCCTTCAAAATGGGCGCTCGAAAGAACCAACATAATGAAAAATTCAGTGAGAAAGATCAACCACCACAACGTCAGAAATATTCTCCAAGGACTTCCGTAAATCCAATGGAGTGCTTTGGCCACATTGATTTTGGGCGGAATCATTGAAGAGCTCGTTTCAGGGCAGCCAGGCATTCAGAATCCAGCGTATCCTTGTAATGCCTCTCGAGCTCGGAAATCGCATCTTTCGAATCCATCCCGAACGGGGATTGCGGATTCTTCAGCGCCAGCAAACAATAACGATCCGCAACGGCGATCACCCGCGCGAGAGGAAAGATTTTTGTTTTCTGCAGACGGAGCGGATATCCCTGCCCGATCATATCCTCATGATGCTGATAAGCGATCAGCTGTACTTCTTCAGGTATGAATGCAAGCTGACTGAGCAGCTCGTATCCCCGTCGGGGATGACTCTCGAACAAGGCTATCTCTTCCTGGGTCATAGACAGCCTCGGCTTTTGAAAGATGCCGGGATCGATTTCCTTCATGCCGATATCGTGGAACAGCCCGCCCAATGAAACTTTATACAATGTCTGGGATGAGTTCCAGTCCAGGTGACGCGCGATCATGACTCCGTAGAGCGCCACCCCCAAACTGTGGGCGTACAATTGATCAGCATGTGAATTGAGAACGGTAATTAAGTCCTGCGCGCCGGCATATTCCAAGGACAAGGAAACAGCACCCTCGACGTACTCCTGCGCGTTTTCAAACGCCTCTCGGTTTATACCGTCTTTAAACACCTGTTCCAGCAATACCTCACCGGTATGCCGGATGAAGCTGAGTTTCTTTTCCTTCGAGATTCCATCGAATTTCGGGAGGGCCTTCACGATCCGGAGATTGAGCCCGATATACTTGAGAAAATCATCCTTTTCGAGGTAGAGATATCTAACTCCCTTTTCTTGGTATGCTTTGATCCGGTCCAGCGCGATGTCTTCACCTTGCGTCGCGATTTTCACGTAGCGACGGGACGACAAGCGGATGTAAATCCCGAAAGGGATCAGCTTTCCGGAAACGAAATCGGACATCGATATCTTGTGAAACCGATCGTCGAGATCAGCCTCAACCGGCTCCGCTGCGGGAGGCGCCAAGCAAGCGTCTATGGCTTCCTTGATCGCGTCCTGACTGAAGGGTTTTGCCAGGAATCCATCAGCGCCGAGTTCTGCCGCCGTATGCGTTTCCAGGATTTCCGCAAATCCGGTCATCAGGACAAACGGGGTACTCTTTTTCGCCTTGATCGACCTGAGCAGCGCTACTCCGTCCATAATCGGCATCCGGACATCCGAAATGACCAGGTCAAATTGACGTAAGCCGAAAATGTACTCGGCTTCCCTTCCGTTTGTCGCGCAGTCAACACTATGGCCCAGATTTTCAAGAACCTGACTGAGTACCAGCCGAAAGAATTCCTCATCCTCGACCAAAAGAATGCGTGCCATCCGGACCATCTCCCGTTCTTGAATCCCGTTTTGGTTAAGAATACCTCAATTACCGACCGGAGCCATGGACATTATGCTACTATTTTCGAACTTTCGAGAAGCCGTCTCGCGGCAGCACTGGAGGCCTTAGGGAGCACAAAGTAGAAAGTAGTGCCCTTTCCGAGGGTGCTTTCGACCCATGTCCTTCCATAATGAGCGGAGACGATCCCGTTCGCGATCGCGAGGCCGAGTCCGGCACCGGCCCTGCGAGCCTGCCGGGCCTGCCAGAAGCGGTCAAAGATGTGTGGAAGCGCATTTTTCTCGATACCGGGACCGTTGTCTTTCACGTAAAACGTGACCTCGTCACCCAAACTGCTGCATCCGAGTTCAATCACGCCATTTTTTTCGGGCACGAACTTGATCGCGTTACCGACCAGATTCGAAAACACCTGCGAAATCCGCTCGACATCACAGACGATTCTTTCATCCGAACACGAAAATATTTCGTGTAACTGGATCCCTTTGGCCTCGGAAATCAGGCGTAGATCTCTTAATGCTTCGGCGACTACGTCTTTGACTTCATATTCACGAGGCTGCAGAGCAAGATGTCCCGACTCAATTCGACTGATGTCAAGAAGGTCAGAAATCAGGGTGCGAGTACGATAGGTCGATTGCTTGATGGCTGAAACAGTTCTTGCGATGACACTGTCGTTTTGCACGCTGGACGGCAGTTTTCTCAGAAGGAAATCCGCGTTTAAATCGATAGCGGCCAAAGGTGTTTTGAGGTCGTGACTGAGCACCGAAATCATTTCATCTCGAGCTTGAATGGCTTTCGCGAGGTTTTCTTCCGCCTCTTTCTGCTTCTCGATATCGGTATTCGTCCCAAACCACCTTGTCACGTTTCCGGCGTCATCGCGAATCGGGATGATACTGGACAAGAACCAACAATATGTTCCGTCTTTTCGACGGATGGGAAACATATCCTCGCATCGCTCACCGGCCTTAAACGCGTGCGAGCTCTTCTCGACCACTCTCCTGGCGTGTTGTGGATGCAGAACTTTTTGCCAACCCGAACCCTGCATTTCCTCGAGAGTCGTACCCGTGTATTCGAACCAACGCTTGTTGTACCAAAAAATCCAGCCGTCAGGCCTCGCCATCCACGCGAGCTGCGAGATGTTATCGGCAAGAGTACGAAAGCGCTCCTCTGCCTGCTTTCGCTCCGTGATGTCGTGAACCATGCCTTGAGACTTCGCGATGCGACCCGTCGCATCCCGAAGGTGATAGCATTTTTCGTGAACGAATCTAACCTCGCCTGTGGATTTTCGAACGACGCGATGTTCAATTTCGTAACTGTCCCTGCCCTCGCGGAGGGATCCCGAATAGGCCGCATCTACTGACTCCCGGTCTTCTGGATGAACACCTTTCAAAAATGCCTCATAGGTTGCGGCGAATTCTTGCGGGTTCAAGCCGAAGATCCGATAGACCTCGTCAGACCACGTCAGGTGATTTGTGTTTAGATCAAGTTCCCAACTACCAAGATGGGCGATTTCCTGAGCTCTCTTCAAGCTCTCCTCGCCTTCACGAATCGCGGATCTCGTCGCCATCTCAACCCGTCTTCCGCGCGCGACAACCCAGGAAACGAAGACACTGGCGCCGACAAAGATGAGGATTCGCGCCAAATCCGGTATAGCAGTGGGTTTTAGGAATTCGAATCCGGCAAATGAAGCGGCAATACCGATCGCCAAGAGCGCTGGACCAAAGCCAGCGAGCCAAGCCACAAGGAACACCGCGGGATAAAGCAGCACAAATACCGCGTGGTCAATGAAAGTTCTCAAGATTAGCTGAGCGATGATGGCGAAACCAATCAGCGCGACAGCGACCAAGTACCGTTTCAGCGATTTGCGATCATTTTCGTTCATGGACGCTCAGCGCTCCACAGATCAATATGCAAGGAGTAAGCTGATGTAAGCAGTGCGAAAACGATGATCGCCCGCCTGAGATTAGCGCGTCAACCGCAAGTAACATTTCCGCCCGGTAATGCCGAAAAGAAATGGATGAATAGGCGTTTGAGTGCCCTCATTTTTGCCTTTCTTTTCAGCGCCCTGGCTACCTCCAGTGGCTCTGCCGAGCCCAAATGCCCGAGCCTCCGCCGCTGGCTCATCGCAGCAACCAAAAATTTGAAGAATCAGCACCTCGACGGGATTCCGATCAAGCTTGTTAAAGAGGGCGATCTGAAACCCGCACAAATGAGAAAAATGTTCGAACCCATAAGCAAGCTCAACCGAACGGGGACACATCTCGAAAAACCTGAATTTCTGGAAATTGTGGCAAGCCGGTTTTCCGACGATCCCGAATTCACGCCTTTCGTAAACCGGTTACGTGTTCCTTACCGCTTCAAGGACCCATCGGGGCAAACAAAAAGCCCGAAATCCACCCAGGTCATGATCGCACACGAGTACGGCCATGCGGTCTTCTACGCCACGTTGAAAAAGCGACATCCAACTTTTTATAAAAAGATGTCCGAGCTGCATGCAAAACTGCGTGAAATAGAGCAGGTCACCAGTGGGATCGAAGCACGGCAAAGGGAGATAGAAAAACTGTTAGGAGAGGTTGAAGCGAGCGCAACCCCGTCAAAAGAGAAAATGAATGAGCTCGCGACCGAGCACGCGAAGCTTCGAAGCAGTCTCATTCAAGCAAGTGAAAAAGAAAAAATCACGCACGCGGAATATGGCCCGTACAAACAACTGCTGGCACCTTACGGTGAGTTTTTCGCTGATACCGTGGTGGTCCAGGCTTATCGCGACCCGTCGATCATCCGGCGGGTTCTCGACTTTCCCGGCACAAAGAATGACCCGAGCAAAATAGCTCTCAGATCTCGAGACTTCTCTGTTCGCCACGTCTTGGACAGCTGGGATTATGAAGAACCTCACGTCCTGCTGGGACCAAGCCGCCATGAAGTGTGGAATCGATATCTTTCGCAGCCGGAGCTCGCGAATCGACCGGAGCCTCTCAGCCGCGTTTTCGATGCGATCGTGAGCGAACTCAAAGCCCGAGACATCACCGCACCGCCTCTCTCGCCTGCTGAACTCAACCGTAGACTTATGAAGGCTCTTGAAAATGAATTCGAAAGGCCGCTCTGAATCAGCGCTAATACCCCGGCGCGCAAACGCGCTGCTTCGGTGAACAGCGCCCCGAAAAGCAGTCGTTATCCTGGAGACAAGGCTGCACGACGGCGTTCGGGTTCTGCAAGCATTGCCCCCTCACACATCGAAGGGAACAGCACTGGGGGTCAAATTGACAGGATTGCCCAGGACCGGCGCAGGTCTTCCCGACGGCTTGCGCGCAGGCCCCCTGATAAGAGCATTGGGAATCGGATCTCGGCGCGCATACTCCGTAGCTGCAAATCCCGGAGCAGCATTTAAAAGCCTCCCAGGATTCACATGCGGTCGCGAGCGGGGCGCATGCCATCTCTCCGGGACCATAATCACAAGCGCGCGTACTCGGCCGACACGTTCCCGAAAAGCAGTCTGGACCGTTACCGCAGGGTGCGCCCGCGAAGCCCTTGAATGACATCGAAGCCTTGCAGAAAAATTCAGAGCCACAGACCCCGCTTCTGCATTGGGACCCATTCTCACAAAAATAGCCGTTATTGGCCGGAACTGCCATTGTCGGGCGGCATACCGTTGCCTCGCACTCGCCCGAACGGCAATCCGTCAGCCCGCTCCAGCAGGAATCCCCGGCCTCACCGCGCTTCATATCGGGACTGAGACACCAACCCCGGCGACAAAGCAGATCACCCGCGCAATCGGCCGAATCACGACAGGGCTGAAAGAGCTGCGACTCTGCGGGATGACGAGCTACCCGATTCGAATCACGTCTGGGTTCAGAAACAAAAAGGCCCGCCACCCCGGCCAAAATGGCAACCATCCCGAACACGCGCCCAAGAACGCCGAAACTCCCGTTGAAGGGCAGCATCACCATTCTCCTGCGGAACTGGAAACCGGGAGCGAGAGCGGCCGTCCGAATTTGTTGCTGTCCTCGAGCGTCTTCTCCTTGAAATACCTGACGTAAGAACAATCGTTGCCGGGTGTTTTTTGCGCCTGGAAGTACTTCAGCATACGTCTAGGCATCAGGTTCTCGCATTCTTCGATGGCATGCCAAGCGCCGTCGCGATCCGGCAAACTGATCGCGAGACCGCATAATTCAATGACCATATCGCGAGTCACGCCCGGATCAGGATCAGATTCCATATCCTTGATCATCCTGCGAAGGCCATCCTTGAAATTCTTCTTCAGGTCCGAGTTCTCAAACAGCTTGCGCGTTTTATTCAGCAGGAAGCGGTCCTTGGTTTCATAAAGCCCATCACTGAGTTTACTCGCCATATCTTTGAGGACCGAGAAACGTTCGAATGGGGTCACCTCGTAAGCCGGCTTGAACGGATCCGCGAACAAATCATCGCCCGCCTTGTCCGAGAGCGCCACCGCGCCCGCGTTATGAGCGGTACGAGCCGTCATCATGGAATATATTTTCGTGAACGGTTCCCGCAGGATTTCATTCAGCGTCGTTTGAATGCCG
>DATDSK010000119.1:0-25872 GCA_035291325.1 Bdellovibrionota bacterium
GACCATCATTCGTGAAACTTGCGGATGGCTGAATTTGACGAAGTTCTCCGTGAGCCACATTTTCGAGCTGCTATACATCGGGATAACACAGGCGACCGCTTTTCCACCGCCGCAGCTGTGCATTCCGATTCCGGTAACGCGCTGTTCGAAAAAGGTCGTATATACCGGACCGCTCACTTTTCCGAAAATCTGTTGATGCAGGGAGGAGTTGTTGGTGCCTTCGATGCTATTGATGAAGGACAGATCCTCTACCATCTGCTTCTGGATGTCGGCTGGAACGTCGCTGTCGAATTTATAGGCGTAGCTGAGTGTTGGAAGACAAAACAACAAAGACAGAACGATAGTTTTTTTGGAATTCACGATTCCCCCCATAACTGTCTTTGTATCAAAGGGGTAAAGAGGCAGGCAACTTATTTCGTGGAAAGAATGACGCGGCGTACTGTAAGTTTTTGCCGCGAGTTCACCAAACTAGCATTTTGATTGCATGCGTGAAAATCCATCGAGGGCAAAGGGATGGAAAACGCAAACCTGAAACTACTGATCGCCTCCCCAGAGGTTTGGGGGTTGCTAGTTGCGGCGGCATTCAGTTGGATGCTGTTGCAAAATCCAGGGCGGGCTATTCCCCGTCCCGATTTGCAGGCTCTGGGCTCAAGCCGTTCCGAACAATCCTCGATGATTGCGGCTGCTGAAGCGGCTCCTTTCGGGGCTGCTCTTGCGATGGAACTCTCATTTGCCGTGTCACCGTGAGCGACCCGGATCAGACGTTCTTCCGGGCAATCGGCTTGAGGTTTGCACATTCTCGCCACGTGGAACTGGGTTCCACAACGTGGCCCGGAGGTTTAACAGGTTCGCCCTTCGGGCCACACTTCTTTCAGAATTCGATTATTTCCCCGTACTGCCAAAACCCTTTTCGCCTCGCGCGGTCGCGTCCAACGATTCAACTGCTTGGACCGCTGGCGTTGCGATCGGCAAAATCAGAAGCTGCGCGATTCGTTCACCCCGTCCAAGCCGGACGGGGTCGCCTGAAAGATTCCAGAGCACGACTTGAATTTCTCCGCGGTAGCCAGCATCGATAACGCCGCCCGCTACTTTCACGCCGCGTTTGCCGAGGGACGAGCGATCCGCGATCAAACCGACGTGGCGCGGAGGCAGCGCGAGAGCGACGCCCGTTTTTGCCACCAGGCCCTGTCCGGGGCCGAGCAGGAGGTCTTCGGTTGAATAGAGATCCAGTCCCGCATCATCCGGATGAGCTCGCGTCGGGAGAGTGGCATCGTCCCGGAGCTTTAGAATTTCGATCTGCTCAGCCATGCAGGAGTCCTTGGATATGGGTCGGAATAGCTTCAAACGGAACCGAAGTTTGGCTGCCTGACGAAAGATCTTTGACCAGGGCTTTGCCCTCCGAGAGTTCCGAGTCCCCGAACAGGACGGCAAATCTCGCCCCGTGCTTGGTGGCGAGCTTGAGCTGCGCGCCGAAGCCTTCGGCCGAGAGCGGCGTCATGACCCGAAGATTTTGGGCGCGGAGCCCGCGTGCCGTCTCCTCGGCTTTTGACCGTAACTCCTGTCGCGGCAGACTTACGAAAACATCAATTCCGGTGCCGAACGACGGCAGGAGCTGATGGGTTTCGAGAAAATTGCGCAATGTCACGTCACCCATGCCGAACCCGACGCCCGATAATTTGAAATTTCCGAAAAGAGCGAGCAGGTTGTCGTATCGACCGCCACCGAACATGGCGCGACGGTTTTCGGGGGAATGGTCGTACATTTCGAAAACGGTTCCGGTGTAATAATCAAGCCCGCGCAGGACTGTCGGGTCGAATTGTACGTACGAGGCCACACCAGATTCTTCGAGAAGTTTGTATAAGGACCGAAGCTCGTCCACCCCCGCGCAAGGGAGATTTCGGGCGGTATCTTCGAAGGGTGCCTTGAAGAAGTCTTCCATGCGGAGCCGCTGGTCTTCGGACAGCCCGAGTTCACTCAGCCATTTCGCATAGGCTTCTTCACCGATTTTGGCGCGGGCGTCTATGGCTTTGGTTGTTTTTAGAGCCGTATCCGTCGAAAGTCCGAGTGTCTGCGTGAAAAAGTGATCCATCAGCCGACGGTTGTTGACGCGAATGGAAACAAATTTCTCGCCCTTGAAGGAACGAATCAGATCGAGAGCGAGCGTGAGGAGCTCGGCATCGGCGAGGAGCGGATCACCGCCGAGAACGTCGACATTGAGCTGCCAGTGCTCACGGAGGCGTCCTCGCTGAGGCCGCTCGTACCTCCAAAGATTGGGAATGCTGAACCAACGCACCGGCTTTGGGAGTTCGTGAAACTTCCCGGCTACCATTCTCGCGAGCGTCGGGGTCATTTCGGGGCGAACAGCCAGCTTTCGTTCGCCGCGGTCCATGAGCCAGTAAAGCTGGTTATTGACGATTTCCTCGCCCGTCTTCGCGGCATAGAGTTCAAACGGTTCGAGCATCGGGCCGTCGTATTCCTGATAACCGTATTTCTCGACGACTTCTCGCATCCGATTAAACATCCAGCTCTGGATGCGCATGTCATCAGGGTAAAAATCCCGGGTACCTTTGTAAGGTTGGGTTGAAAGCGCCATCCCCCTGTCCTAAACGATTCGAGCGGTGTGCGTCAATTAATCTATGTTGAGAACGGAAGCTCCAGGCGGCAAAATACCCGGATGGACCTGATAGACAAGATGTCTGATCAACGGGCGCCCGAGGGCTCGTGTGTCGCGACGCTCATGGCTGCCGGAGCGGTTCCGCCGGAAGCGGTCGAGCTCATCACTGAACTGCTGACCAGGGACGGAATGCGCTTTCGTTCGGCCCGCCGACTCAGCCGCGCAGGGACTTCGAGCTGTGTGGAACTTCACTTTTCCGCGCTCGGCCGACCGACCGATCGAGAGGCATTGAAAGGGCGATTCAGGGAAAAGGTCCGCGCGATGGGCGACGAGGGCGGGTTTGATGTCGCCCTTCAGGAGGAAAGCCCACATCGGCGTCGCAGGCGTCTGGTGGCGATGGATTTTGATTCCACGCTGGTTCAGAACGAGATCGTTGATGAGCTGGCCCGGGAACGGGGCGTCTTCGATGAAGTCGCGGCGATTACCCGGCGGTCGATGGCTGGTGAACTCGGTTTTGATGAAAGCCTCGTTTTGAGATGTGAAAAGCTTAAAGGCCTTTCCAGGTCGGGCCTTGACCGCGTGCTCGAAAGAATCAGGCTCACTTCGGGCGCGGCTGAGTTCGTTCAGCGGCTGAAGCGAATGGGGTGCAAAACGGCCATTATCAGTGGCGGCTTCGACTTCGCAGTCGAGAAAATCCGGCGTGAGCTGAACATTGATTTCGCGTTTTCAAACACTTTGCAGCTGAAAGATGATCTGGTTTCGGGAGGGGTACAGCGTCCTCTTCTTAATCCACGGGCAAAGGCGGATATTCTCGAATCGCTGGCGGCGCGGGAAGGAATCGGTTTTGACGAAATTCTGGCCGTCGGCGACGGGGCAAACGACGCTTTGATGCTCGAAAAAGCGGGTTTCGGAGTTGCTTTCAACGCCAAAAAAATACTTCGCGAGCGCGCTGATTTTTCCCTGAATCAAAAGGATCTTCGGTGGATTCTTTACCTCATGGGTCTCACTGCGGACGAGATTGGAACTGACTTTACCTGAGGGTAAAGAGAAGTTTGATGTCCTCGTCGTCGAAGGCGATACCCGCTCCGAAAAAGTAGGGGACCTGCCCGTTCACTTTGTAGCGGACTGATTCAATTCCCGCCCGAAGATAAGTGCTTAGATACGGGCGAACCACGAGTGAGACGCGGTTGTCCATTCCTGGAGCGCCGCCGCGTGAATAAACCGAGTTCGTGAGCTGGATCTCGTCAGGTCTCTCGTTACGTCCGAGGTTGAATCCGATCGAAACCGCGCCATCTCCATTCAGCGCCCCGATTGCGAGATCCAGGCGATGATTGAAGAAAAGCTTACCGACCATGCCGGTCAGCAGGAGGCCGGTTTCCTCGAGCTGGGTGGTCTGCGTGACCGTGGTCGGGCCGCCCTGGACGGTTGTGGTGGTGGTTACCTTCGTTCGACGTCCCCTGGGATCAACCGAAATCCCGAGGAGATAATAACGGTCCGCCTTCGGCCAGATGCCAAGCCGAAACCAGGCACGGCTTCCTTCCTCGTAGGCCGTGATGATCTCTCCGCCGATATCCACTTGGAAGCGGACGCCTCCCACTTTTGAGAGAAGCTTATTCACATTTCGGATGCCTTCACGGATTTCTTCGGCATAGGTCGGGTCATTAATCAGCATCCCGACCGATCCCTCACCGCGATTAATCCGGGTCATCATGTCCCGAAGCTGTTCGATCGAGTCTTCGAGTTTGGCCAGGGTGCGCTGAGCCGTCTGGTTGAGCCCGCCTTCGGGAGCGAGGGTTCGAGACGCGTTTTCGAGCGTCCGGTTGAGCTGCCGCATGGTGGACCGCAGTTCTTCCGGATTGATCGCCTGTTTGAGGTTTTGCGTGAGACCGGTCATTTCGTTGACCAGCTCGTCCACCCGGTTCACGATTTGCTGCATGTCCTGGGTCTGCGCACCCACGGGGATCTCCCGGCCCTCTCCTGATTTTCGCGCGGGTTTCGCTGGTTCCTGTGCTTCGGCTGCCGACGCGCTCAGAACGGCGATATCGAGTAAGCGATCAGCGGCATTGCTGAGCGCTTGCTTGAGCGAAGGCTTCAGGTGGGACGTGGGACGTGGGCCGCCCAGGAATTTCACGGGTTTCAGTTCGACGAATTTATCTCCGAGAAAGCCTTCTCCTCTCAGATAAGCACGTGTCGAAGGAAGGACCTCAACCGGTGCCGTAATACAGATACCTAAGGTGACATGCGTTTCGGACAGCTCGACGGTTTTTAAATACCCGATTTCAAGTCCAAGGGAACGGATCGGGGATTTTGATTTAAGCCCGGTCGCGTCGTCGACATTGATGTGCACGAGCTGGCAAGGGCGGTACCAGTATGGCTTGTCGTTTACGTAAACCGTGAGTACTCCGATAAAGACCAGACCGACGACCGTGAAAAGACCGACTTTGAACCGGGTCGAGTTCGATGCTTCGCTTGTGTTCATGGCTAAAAGGCCCTCAGTTTCGCAAATCCAAATGGAAGGAATGAAGTTAGGATGAAATCGCTGAGTAGAATAGTGAGACAGGAGGAAACGACCGTGCTCCGGGTTGCCAGGCCGACCGCACTGGCTCCGCCTTGAGCGCGAAATCCAAAAAAACAGCCGATCCAGGTCAGGACAAGACCGAAAACGGCCGCCTTAACGACACAGTGGACGATTTCGATGAAATCGACCACTCGGGAGAATTGTTTCCAAAAAATGATGGGATCCAGGCCCATGATTCCGCAGGACACTGCCGCTGCGGCCCAGGAGGCCACCACGGAAAAGAAAATCGCGAGAAGCGGCATCATCAGAACACCTGCCGCAACCCTCGGGGCAACCAGATACTCAAGAGGATCGACGGCCATGACTTCAAGAGCGTCAATCTGTTCAGAGATTCGCATACTTGAGATCTGGGCGGCCATGGCGGCGCCTGCCCGCCCGGTGACCATAATGGCGGCCATGACTGGCCCGAGTTCGCGAAAGAGCGCAACGCCGACGCTTCCACCGAGAAGGGCTTCCGCACCGAAAAGATGAAAGGACACGTAAAGCTGGTAGCCGAGCACGCCGCCCATGAAGAGCGCGGCGACGATGTTCACGCCAAGTGAGGTAACTCCGATAAATTCACATTGCTTCAGGAAAAGGCCCCGCCGCTTCCAAAGGCCCACGGAAGATTTGACCGTTTCGAAAACAAAGAGGGAAAAATCTCCCAGAACGATGATAGATGTTTTAAGTAACCCCTTTGGATTCACGATTGGACTAGTTAAGACCAGAAGGGCTATAAAAACAAGGGAGTTCGGAGGGCCTTTGTTGCAATCTTTTTCACGCTTCATCTTGCGTCGGGCCGGGCTCGTGGCTCTCGTCGGGACGTTGACTGCCTTCGTCGGAGTGTATTATTCCGCGCAGCTTTACAAGAACCTCCGCACCGATATCGAAGAACTCCTTCCCAGTACGGCAAGGAGCGTTCTCGATCTCAATGAGGTCAGCCGACGCCTTGAGTCCATCGATAATCTCGCGGTCCTGGTCTTTTCGCAGGACCCGGCTGGCAGCAAGCGTTTTGTCATTGATCTCGCGAGACGTCTCGAAAAGCTCCCGAAAAACACGATTTCAAGCGTTGAATATAAAATTGATCGGGAACTCGAATTCTTCAAAGGGCGGCAACCGCTCTATATGGAACTCTCCGATCTGATCAAGGTCCGCGACTATATTCGCGACCGCATCCAATACGAAAAGGAGCTCTACAATCCGCTCAACATTTTTCGTGAAGAGGAAATCCCGGAACCGAAGCTGAACCTTCTTGCGCTCAGACAAAAGTACGAGAGTCGAACCGCGGCTTATGCCCGGTTGCCGGACGGCTATTACGCGACCCCGGACGGAAAGCTCCGTACTGTTCTGGCCTATATGCCCGGGAAAACGTCGAGCATCGATCAGGTGCATCGCCTCAAATCGGCCGTTGAAAGGACGATCGCGGAACTCAATCCGCATTCTTATGCTTCCGATATCGTGATCAAGTACACCGGGGGGGTTCAGGACACGCTTGAAGAACACGCTGCGCTCATCGCTGACCTGGAGCTTTCGTCGATTCTCGTCCTGATCGTTGTTACTCTCGCAATGCTCGTTTTTTACCGCAATGTTCGCGCAACTTTCGCGCTCGTCTTCAGCCTCCTGATGGGAACGGCATGGACCTTCGGGATCTCATATTTCACCGTGGGGTACCTGAACGCCAATTCCGCGTTTCTTGGCAGCATCGTCGTCGGTAACGGGATCAATTTCGGAATCATTCTGCTGGCTCGCTATATGGAGGAGCGGCGGAACGGGCGGGGCAACATCCGCGCCGTGCATCTGTCGATCTGCCATACGGCGACGGCGACCTGGACGGCGGCACTCGCCGCCGGGTTGGCTTATGGTTCCCTCATTCTGACTGGTTTTCGGGGCTTTCGCCAATTCGGCGTCATCGGATTGATTGGAATGATCCTTTGCTGGATCAGCGCCTTTACCCTGTTGCCCGCTTACCTTACCCTTTTTGATCGCCTGAGCCCGCTGGTCCGGGCCAAGACCCGCGCGCCGCGCGCTTTTCTTTCGGAGGGGCTCGCGCGGCTGGTTGAAAGATTTCCGGGTCCGATCTGGGTCATCTCACTCGTGATCACTATCGCTTCGCTCGCCACGCTGGTGCGTTTCAACCCGAATATTCTCGAAACGAACCTGGCCAAGCTCCGTAACAAGGACAGTATGGAAACGGGTTCGGGTTATCTTTCGAAGAACCTCGACGAGATTTTTCAACGGTATCTTGCTCCCGTCGTGATCCTGCCGAAATCACGAGAGGACGCGATCCGGATCGCGCGCCTTCTCAAGGAAAAAAAGGCTGCCGAGGGCAAAACCAGCATGATTGCTTCGGTGCAGACGATGGATGATTTCATCCCCTCGCAGCAGCAGGAAAAAATCAAAGTTTTGAAAGAGATCAGAAAAATCCTTCCGCCGCGCCTTGTGATGCGGTTGAGCGATTCAGATCAAAAGCTCGTGCAGACGTTCCTCGTCGAAACGGTCTTTCGCCCGATCCGGCAGGAGGATCTCCCTCCCCTTATTCTGAGCAAGTTCACCGAAAAAGACGGAAGCATCGGAAAGCTCGTTCTCGTCGAGCCGCCTCTCGATAATTCAATCTGGGAAGGGGAACGTCTGATCGCCTTCATCCAGCAGCTTCGGGAGGCCGCTGATTCGGTCGCGCCGGGCACCCCGGTCGCCGGCACGCTCGGGATCACCTCGGACATGATCCTGTCCATTTCTCGGGACGGGCCACGGGCCACTCTTTTTGCGCTTCTTGCGGTCGTGGTCCTGGTTATTTTCCTGTTCCGGAACGTCGCGACCGTCGCGCAAATTCTGTTTGCGCTCGGTCTGGGTGCCCTCTGGCTCGGCGGGATTATCCTTGGCTTCGGTCTCAAAATCAACTTCCTCAACTTTATCGCGCTCCCGATTACCTTCGGTATCGGTGTTGATTATGGCGTCAATATTTTCCAGCGGTATCGTGAAGAAGGGGGCGGCAATATTTTGCGCGTCATCCGGAACACCGGTGGCGCGGTAGGGCTTTGCAGCTTTACGACGATCACCGGCTACACGTCTCTTCTTATTGCAGGGAACCAGGGTTTCGTGAGTTTCGGAACGCTCGCGGTCGCGGGCGAAATCACTTGCCTTATCGCCGCCGTGATTTCGCTCCCCGCCTATCTTCTGCTTCGGAGCCGAAGGCGGGGGAGTCTGGTAAGTTAGGCAGAGTTTCAGGGCTTGGCGACCATTTTTGAGATGAATCGTTTTATACAGCCCAGAATGCCGGGTTTCGGGGGTACGTGTTCGGGAGTTTTCAATTCAGCTGTTTTGGGTTGTACTTCGTCGCCCAAAAGGGCCGGATTCAGCTTCGCGACTTTCGGGATTTCAGGGCTGTGCCGGAGCGAAAGCGAAATATTCTTTTCGCCCGCTTTCCACCACTTCTGGCCATCGGCCGAATTCAAGGCGAATTCGACGGAATTGGATGCTTTCGGCGAGATCAGGGCGATTTCGATGTGGTCTCCGAGTTTCATGGGCTTCGCGACATCAAAGGTCTCCCAATTATCAAAAGAGTAGCGCAGTGTCGCGTTTTCAGCTTCGCTCGTAGCTATCTTATGCCCGAAAAATTCGATCGTCCCGGATTCGATGTTGTGCTCGAGAATAGTTTTGAATTGGGAAGAGCGCGCATCATAAAGATAACGATGGCCGTTTCGTGACAGAGCACTTCTGGTTTCACGGAGTATAAGTTTATAGGGATCCGGGGTTTTGTAAATGCGTCGGTTTTCCGCAACCGTATTGTCGATTGCATCCCAGATCTTCGTTCGATCTCCGGAGCTCCCATACTCGTCAATCAGCTTGAGATCGTATTCCTTGAGCGTCGTACGATAAAGCGCGGGCATGTCGCTGTTACGAAGCTGTGCGCTCTCCGCGATGTAAGTCATCATCGATTCTGGCGGTATGCCGTCTTTCTTGCCTTCTATAAGGACCTTTTTGAGATAGCGCTGATAAGCGGCGGCTAGCTCTTTTCTGGGTGCCTCTTCCGGAATGTCGCGCTCTATGGAGTGTTCCAGAGCCGTGAGGTCGTCAGGAGCCTCGGTGTCGATGTGCGTGAGGATGTCCTGCATTCGGTACTTACTGAGCTTCGCGGGCATTTCTTTGTCGACATTCGCTTTCATCGCTCCTTCCGTGGCGAGCTTGATGATGAGCGTCCCGAGTTCATCCGATTCCGGCGTTCCCTTGAGTTTTTGAATGATCTCGCCCGGCGTACCGGTCAGGCCAAGAAATCTTTCTTTTAGATGCTGCTGATACATTTTTTCGAAATGCTCCAGGAGTTCCTTTTTTTCCGGCAAGGCGGCCTTGACTGTTTTTGGCGCATCTCTTGTGATTCCGTTATAAAACTCTTCAACGAGAACATTCGAAAGTTCTGACGAATCTCCCGCGGGGGCGACGTGATCCAGAATACGGATTTTCCCGTACCCCGGTTGGGCTGTCATGGTCCCGTAATCGATAAAGCGTCCGGTAATTTCGAAATTCGATGGGCTGGTTGCGCCATGGTAGAGTCTATGGGCAAAAGCTGCGGCATATTGATCAGAAAGGCGGTCGACATATTCCAGGAGCCCCGCCCTGAGCCGTCCCGAAAGGGACTTGTCTTTTACTGCTTTTGGGACCGGGAGCGAATTCACGAGAAACGTGGTCGCTTCTTCAGTTCTTGCCGCGTCCGAAGCCCGAAGCGCCCCTTGTCCATAATTAGCTCTCATATAGTGAGCCGGACGAAGGGGGTCTTCCCGGATGATGAGGGCGTCGCGTTCCTTTCCGCCATCTTTCCAGATGGTGTGAGTTCCCGGGTCGACGATCGCGAGGACTCTATTGGCGCCATAGGGTAATTCCTGGTTGATTTCACCCCAGATTGCTTCCCGGATCGCTTCTTCCAGGGAAGCTCTGCCGTGCGCGTGATCGAACGCTTGTCCTTCTCCGACGAGAGGGGTGATACCGATCCCTTTGATCTGGATTTTGCCGGCAGAGGCCGCCCTGCCGCTTCCGAAATTTACGCCCAAGCCCGAGCCACCGTACCGATCCGCAAAGAAGGCCTTTTCGGTGCTTAAGAAGAGTTCCTTCGGGTCAGTCGCATTTGGAATCGCGTATCCGATCGTCTCCAGTATCTCTTTTTCGAAACTCGGGTTCAGACCATCGCGCGGGATATCGATTCCCATTTCCCGAAGAGCTGCGAAATTCAACCAAAGCACCCGAGCTTTTGCGAGCTGTTTGGCTTTCACAGGGACATAGCTCGTCGGTCCGAGGGCAAGTTTTTGGAATAGCGGGGGGCCATCGCTCAGCGTTGAAAAGGAGTCCGCGAGTCCACTGGCCGTCCAAAATAGGACGGCCAGACCCAGGATCCAGGTCAAACGCGCAACGAAGCGAATCATAAAGCCTTATCGGCCTAATAGCGACCGGCTTTAAGTTGAAAATTTATAAATGATGCTAACTTAACGCACCATTTCACGAACCAGGATCAGGCTTCTTCTCCTTCGTCCACACCGTAATAGGTGAGGCCGAGGTGATTGATCAGCTCTTCGTTTGTGAAGAAGCGAAGAGTGTTCTCCAGTTTCAGGAGCTGGACCGACAAGTCGTGTTCCGGCGAGAGACCCGGTTTTACGACCGGCGCCTTCAAATAGAAAGAGAGCCATTCCTGGAGCCCTCTCATTTTCGCGCGGCCCGCGAGGTCCATAAAGAGCGCGAGATCGAGAACGATCGGTGCGGCCAGAATCGAGTCACGGCACAGGAAATTCACCTTGATCTGCATCGGGTAACCGAGCCAGCCAAAGATGTCGATGTTATCCCAGCCTTCTTTGTTGTCGCCGCGGGGCGGATAATAGTTGATCCGGACCACGTGGCAAACGTCGCTATAAAGATCGGGATAATGTTCCTTCGAAAAAATGTCGGTGAGAACGCCGGTCTTCGAGACTTCCTTGGATTTGAAGGAGCCTGGATCATCGAGCACTTCGCCATCGCGATTTCCGAGGATGTTCGTGCTGTACCAGCCCGCGACGCCGAGTTGGCGATTGCGGAGGCCCGGGGCGATGATAGTCTTCATCAAAGTCTGGCCCGTCTTGAAGTCTGAACCGCAGATCGGGACGCCCATTTCTTCCGCGAGTTCCTGGAGCGCCGGCGTCTCGACGGAGACGTTCGGAGAACCGTTGGCGTAAGGGACGCGCTCCTTGATCGCCGCATACGTGTAAATCTGGGAGGGCGCGATCGCGGGATCGTTGTTCCGCAGGCCTTCTTCGAAGCTTTTGATGTTTTTGTGAACGGCGGTGGGCGGCGTGTAAACTTCCGTTGAAGCACACCACACCATCACGGCCCGGCTGCATCCGTTGTCTTTGATGAAATTGCGGATATCCGCGCGGAGCTGTTCCGCCAGATCCATTTTGGTTTTGCCTTTTTTAACGTTCGGGCCGTCGAGGCGCTTCACGAATTCCCGGTCGAAGACCGCGGGCATCGGTTTGATTTTCGAAAGGGGTTCTTTGAGCGACTCCACGAGGTTCTTGTCCAGAACTTGCGCGTGCTTCGCGGCTTCGTAAGCGCTGTCCGGAAAAATATCCCAGCCGCCAAACACGATCTGATCGAGCGATGCGAGGGGGACGAGGTCTTTGACTTGCTTGAAGCGTTTTTCGGTTCTTTTTCCAAGGCGAACCCTGCCCATTTGGGTGTAAGAGCCGATCGGTTTTGCCATGCCGCGTTTGATCGCTTCAACACCAGCGTAGAAAGTCGTGGCGACTGCACCCATACCTGGTGTGAGGATAGCGAGCTTGCCTTGAGCGGGGGCGATCGTAAGGGGCGTTTTTGATTTTTGGGAATTGGGTGTCATCGATTTCGACTCCTTTATTGGTCTTTCGAGAATAGAGGTCTTTTTAATGCACTTTACATAATTAGGCAAACCATTCTCAGGTCGCTAAATGAAAAAAGTTTATACCCCTGAAACTCGTTACAGATGCGTTTTTACAGGGACCTCTGTATCAAGCGGGAGCTCCCGAGAGCCCTCCTGCGCGGAACGGTAAGCCGTCGAAATCAGCTGAATGCAGAGGTATGCCTCACGGGCTTCTTTTCCAATGAAATCGCCGGATTTGATGGCCGTTTTGAATTGGTCGAAGAGGGAGTTGAACCAGCTGACGTGGCTTGCATCCATCCAGTGTGAAGCAATGGATCGTTTCTCGACATTCCAGGTGATCGCCCCTTGGGCTACATCGGGCCCGTCGGTTTTTTGCATGACGGCGATCTGCATGTCGTCATCGTCAACCGTGATTGCGCCGCGTTCGCCTTGAACCGTGTAGATGACCTTGCGCACTCCGGCGGTCCAGGTGAGGTGGGCGTGGGCAAGTCCGTTCGGGAAAGTCAGAACTGCTGAAAAATTATCCTCAGTGTCATATTTCGTCGGTTCGAGGTTGGTCATCTTTGCCGTGACCGCGGTGGGATAGCTGTTCATCCAGTCAAACGTCAAATAGAACGTGTGGCTCCCGTGATCCATGGCGATTCCACCGCCGCTGAACTTTTTCTCCCGGCGCCAGTGAGTCTTCCACTCGTTGACACCTTTTGCGTGAGTGTTGCGATAGGTGCTCAGGGTTATCGAGCGGACCTTGCCGATCTTTCCACTCGAAATGATTTCCTGGATCGCTTTCACAACCGGGGCATGCTTGTAGTTGTGGCAGGGAAAGAGAACTCGCTTCGCACGCGCCGCATGTTCGAGCATCGCGCGAGCTTCGAGAAGGCTCGTTGTCAGGGGCTTCTCGCAAAGGACATGGAGGCCCTTGTCAAACGCGGCGTGCGCGATCGTCGCGTGATCGCAGGGAGGCGTTGAAATATCCACAAAGTCAAGATTTGCGGATTCTTTATCGAGCAGTGCGCGATAATCGGAATAGATCCTGGCGTTGGGCAGCGTTTCCTGGACGCGGGCGCGGCGAGCTTCGCAGATATCCGCGATCGCGACGATTTCAACATCGTCCTGCTCAGAGGCGCGTTGAAGATAGGCCGGAATATGGCCTTTTCCCGAGATGAACCCGTAACCAATGACCGCGCCGCGCAGGCGCTTTGTGTTGTTCGACATGCTTTGGCTTTTATCACTAGCACCCACTTCTCGCCAGAGGGGGGCCTAATAATCGCAGCAGAATGAATGTGGGCTGTGATAACAGCAGGATATGAGTGGTTTGAGAGCTCAATACGAAAAATTTCCTTACCCGCCGATTCCCATCTTCGCTCTTCCGAAACGTGGCCAGGGCCGTGAACTGAGCTATGAAGAGGGAACGCGGCTGGCCTTTGGAGCGCCTCGTCCTCACACCGGCATTCGAATTCTGGTCGCGGGCGCGGGAACCCTTGAGCCGCTGGTCGTCGCTCAGGCGCATCCCGAAGCCCGGGAGGTCGTCGCCGTCGATTTCAGCGCCCGATCGTTGGCGCGACTGAGGTTTCGCTTTCGCCTCGCGCGCGTGACGCGTTTCATTTCCTCTTGGCCGCCGATCAGGACTGTCCAGGAGGACCTTCATGAATTCGGGCATCAGTTCGGGAGCAAGCAGGATTTTGGATCTTACGATTATGTTCTCGCATCGAATGTTCTCCACCATGTTTCGGATCCGGCTTTGTTGTTGAGGCATCTTTCCCGGTTTCTCAAGCCAAGCGGAATCATGCGTATCGTGACTTACCCGTATTCGAGCAGGCTTTGGATGCGGGAAACTTCTCGCTGGCTGAAGCTGAACGGCATCACACCAGAAATCCCGGATCTTCTCGGACGTGCACGTGAAACCATCGAAAACCTTCCGCCGGAGCATCCGGTGCGATCGTGTTTCGAGAGTCAGCCGGAGACCAAGTCCCGGGCGGGCCTGGTCGACGCGTTTTTGAACGCGTTCGAAAACCCGCTTACTCCGTTGCAATGGAAGACGGCATCGAAAATGGCCGGCCTCGAGCTTGTTGGCGAAGGCCAGGATGAGGCCTCCCGATCTTCGTTTCTGGACGAGATCGCATATAAAGCTCGCGCTCTTCATCCTTGGATCAAACTTCAGGTTCTCGACGATTTGCTTGAGCTTTGCGCGAATCCGGTACTTTGGATGAAAAGGATCGGGGAGCCACCAGTCGGGACCGGGGTGGATTTCAAGGAGCCGCCGGTACGGCCTCTTGAACGGGAGGAGGCCGACTTCGTTCGCGGAATGTCGTCTCCGGAACAGTTCATCGAAGGAAAGACATATCTTCTTCCCTCTCGTCCCCGGTACGAAATGAAAACGGCGCTCGTAAGGGCAGACGCATGGCTCGGAACGGTCGGGCTGCGGCTTGACGAACTGATCGCAAAGCTTCGGACCGAAGTCGGGCCCAGAGTTTCGGCCGGCGACGAGCATTCACTGCCTGGACTTGCGATCGTGGATTATGATCTGGACGAAATCATGAGCGTACCCGAACCCTGGGGAGCGCGGGAATGGGAAGCGCTGGATTCGAAAATGCCTGAACTTTCGATGGAAGTCGGCGTGCCTCCTTCCTTGGTTCCCGGAGGCACGCTTCGCGAAAAGGCCGAATGGATTCAGGTTCGGTTCGGTCCGGGGCGGAGCATGATCCCGGTGCGTTTTCGAAAAATTATGAAGAAAGCCTCATCAAAAAACTGAGTCCCAGCGCGACGCCCGCCAGGAAGGGAACTGTCGCCATTCTCTGATGTGCCCAGTTCATTGTTCTTGGAAACCAATGTGGCAGATTCCATGCGACGCGGGTGAAGAGAATCGCGGCTGTTCCCGCAAGGAAGGTCCCGAGCAGGAAGGCGGCCATCGGTTCCATGTAGCCGAAGCCGAGCTGGCGCGCTTTGATAAAAATGGGAATGATCGATTCACAGGGGCCCAGGAGCGACAAAACCGCGAATATTCCCCAGCGGCCGCGAGGGCCGACGCCCACGACTTCTCGCATGCGGTTAAACCGCAGACCTCTCAATAGGGTGCCCAGAACGACGAGAATTATCGCCAACGAGAAAAGATTCGCCGGTGAAATGTCGTTCACGAAATGAAACATGACGAAATAGATCCCGAATCCCGCGAGAACGTGGAGCGTGAACGCGAAGAGAGTGAAACCCATGATGCGCGGGAACCTCCAGCCTCTCTGCCACGAAAGAACTGACGAGGGCAGCCAGTGATCGGGCGTTAGCACGTGTATCGCGCCAGCCAGAGCTGAAACCAGGATCAGCATTTGTTCCGTGTGCGTCATCATCTTTTTTGTTAACAACAAGAACTGATACGGTCAAGCTGGTACGTCAAATCGGAATAACGAACAGAACGATTCCCATGACTGCGATCCCTATGCCGGCGAGAACGTCCCCATAATGCTCAAGAACCGGGTGATCGAGTTTCATGACTCCAAGTGCCGTGAGTACCGTTGCGGTGACAAGCGTGATGACAACGCCGACGGAAAACAAAAACATCGTTAAAATCGTCGCGAACGAGCCCTTGGTGGCTGCTGTCGCAATAATCGGAACAACGGCGAGACAGGGCGAAAATCCAAGCGAAAACAGAAAGAAAAAAGCCCGGGCGGTTTTTTCAGGCTTCGGGCCATGATGCGTGTGTCCGTGGCATTGCCAGTGCCGAAAATAGGCGAAGGCAGCGTAGCCAAGCCCGAAAACAACCAGGATAAGGGACGCATAGCGTTCAACTTCGTGTTCGAGTTCGGGCAAAAATTGGAATCCGATGAAAATCGAGACCAGCCCCAGCCCGTTCGAAATCACGATGTGCCCGGTTGCGGCCGCGAGCGCGCCCAAAACAGCGGTTCGAATGTGCCAGCGGCGCGCTTTGGCCATCAGGACGACCGGAAGCCAATGCCCCGGTGCCAGTGAATGCACGAGTCCGACGAATCCGGCGGAAAGCGCGAGAATTATTGTTGAGGATTGTACAGACACTGGGTTCGTTCCGAATCGTTTGGTTTGAGCGTGTCCTTGATCTCCGGATGAACGCTTTCATTTCCTCTTGTAAGCGATGGGAACATTACGGCGAGCTGGTAAGGATGGCCAGGTTTAATTTTATCACAGCCAACATAATCCGGTTTTCCGGCTCCGCTCATGCAGCTGTGGTCGAGTCCTGCCGCGTGTCCGAGTTCGTGGAGGACGACACTGGAGAACTGGTTGGAGTCGACGAGTTTCGGGTTCAGGTAAATGACTTGCTGCGAGAGTTCGGCGCCAGCGGAACAGCGGATGGTGGCGCCGGGAATCGAGGCGTTGAAGCCGAGTGCTTTCCAGCGATCCGTTTCGGTTTCGCGGACGACATAAAACCTGGTCTGATCCCCGATGGATTGTTTGCAATCGTGAGGATCACCATTGCGAAGACCTTCGGGAACAGCACCGGGAGGGCCGAGGCGGAACAGGTCGTGTCCGAAGAGTTTTTGTCCGACCGTATTCCACTCGCGAACGGTGCCGGCTATGTATCCGATCTCGGCCTCCGTGAACCCGTCACTCGATGAGGTGCCTTTATCCGGAATAATGTAAACCGGGTAACGGACAAGCGGTGCCATGAAGCTGGCTCTTTGGTCCTTCGCGACGTTGGTGCAGGTTTGGAGTTCTTTAGCGCAGCCGGCCAACAAGGTAAGGGCTGCCGTAAGGAATGCCAGGATCAGAATTGAGAGCGATTTCCACCCCAATAACATGTTCGCCTAATGACCATGGTGGATGAATTTAGTCAACTTAAAAAAATGAATAAAAGATTCAATGACTTAATGTGTTATTAAGTTCTGAAATATCGACCAGGTCGGCCGGTTCGACGAGGATGGTGCGACCTTTTTTCGGTACCTTCCCTGGCCTGGTCGACGGCGAGTGGGCGTCCCATGAAATCCCGGCCATTGAGCGCTTCAATAGCACCCAGTGCGTCTTGTGTTGTTGCCATTTCGATAAACGCGAAACCACGGGAGTGCCCGGTTTTCCGGTCGCTGAAAATTTTCACCGATACGACGCGCCGCCCGTCTTTCGCGAAGAGCGAATGCAGTTGATGTTCTTCGGTGCTGAGCGGCAGGTTTCCAACGTAAAGTTTTTTGTTCGTCATTTCAATCACCCGGTCACTGTGTAAACCACTGTAGATCAGTTTAGCCCAAATGCAGCAAAATTTCCGGGCATTTGCTGATGAATCCTGAAAGATTCTTCGCCTTTACGCTAGCTCAAAGGGAGCCGAGCCACTAAAGTAAGCTGTATGGCTAAGTTCTTCCAACCTGAGCAAGAGTATCTTTCAAACGGAATTCCGGTCGTTTTTCAGCATTACGAAGGCCCCGTTGCGGCCACTTACTGGTGGGTAAAGACGGGCAGCGCGGATGAGAATCCGAAAGAAGCGGGTTTCGCGCACTTTCTCGAGCACATGCTTTTCAAAGATGCTGCCGCGAAAGAGACCGGGCGCGCATCGACCGGAAAAATGGCTCGAGCCATTGAGTCTCTGGGCGGGGATATCAATGCTTACACCTCGTTTGACCAGACGGTTTATCACGTAACCTGCGCGGCCCCGCATTGGGAACGGGTGATCGATGCTTTCGGTACAATCGCGAAGCCCCAACGCTTTCTGAAGACCGACTTTGAACGCGAACGTGAAGTGATTCTGGAGGAACTGAGAAAGAACGAAGACTCGCCGAGCCGGCAGTTGTTTCAGACGCTATTTGGGCTCACTTTCAAAAAACATCCCTATGGAAGACCGGTCATCGGTTTTGCCAAGACGCTCAGGGCGGCGAGTGTCGCGGATCTGGAGCGCTTTTATCGCCGGACGTATGTTTCCGCCAATATGGGGCTCATTCTGGTCGGGCCGGTTCAGGATCAAACGGGTGCGCGCCGTAAAGGCATTCTGCAGCTGCTTGAAAAACGTTTCGGCTCCGCGGTGATCAAGAAAGCCGTCGCTCGACCTTTTGCGCGAATCCAGGAGGCCCCGCTGCGGCCCCGCCCCGCGATTCAGACTAAAGTGTTCGACGTGAAAACGCCCACGCTGGGAATATCATTTCGCGCGCCCGAACTCCTCAGTCCGGATACTCCCGCCTTGGATCTGCTTGCGGGGATTCTCGGAATGGGTGAGCTTTCACGTCTTTATCAGCGACTCTTCTATCAGACCTCACTGGCGACCGAAATCTCCGGCGGGCTCTATGTTCCTTATGAACCGGGTATGCTGTTTTTCCAGGCAGAACTCGACTCTTCCGTGAAGATCAACCCTTCCGCTGAAGAGATTTTCAAAGAAGCGCGACGATTGCGCGATGAGGGTCCTTCGCCGGACGAACTCGCGCGGGTGGTTGTGAATGCCGAAAGTGAACGCCTCTACGCGACTCAGACGGCCGACGGGATGGCTGGACGTCTCGGCTTTCTGAGATTTGTGGTCGGCGACCTGGATTTCGATGAAAATTATCTGTCAAAACTCAGAGCCGTTGATTCTGAAACGATCCGAGAAATGGCACGCCAGTATCTCGAGCACCGGCGCTTGAGCGCGGTAGCCCTGATTCCGAAAGGCGAAACGTTCGATACTACGGAAATCACCGAAATGGCGGGCCGGCTGCTTCCCCCTGAAGAGGATTCGGTCGCGGTCGGCAAGGTCAGCAAACCCAAGAGTCGCGGCGGCGGGGATCTGCCCGTTGAATTCATCAGTTTACCTTCGGGGATGAGGGTCGCGTATTTTCATCGTCCACAGTCCCACGTTTTCAGTATTCATGCTTCGGCATTGGGCGGGCTCAGGCTTGAACTCACGCATCCCGTGGACCGTTCCGAGGTGGATTGGGGGGCGAGCAATATGATGTCCCTGACCTGGACAAAAGGAACTTCGTCGAAGAACGCGCGGGATATTTCAGCGATCGTCGAGGGCCATGCCGCGAGCTGCGAGGGGTTCTCCGGGCGCAATAGCGTCGGCGTTCAAATGACCGGACTGGCCCGCGACTGGAATGGGCTGTCGCGACTTTTTTCGGAACTCCTGCTTGACCCGGTATTCCCCGAGGACGAGGTCGAACATTCCCGCCGGATCGCCGAGGACTCGGTCAAAACAATCGAGGATCACTCGGCCCAGCTTTGTTCCAAACAGTTTCTCGAGACTCTTTACGAGACCCATCCTTACGGCAAGCTGACTTACGGGTCGCTCGAAAGCATCAAATCCATCAATCAGAAGAAGCTTCAGGAGTTTCAGCGCCGTTGGATCCGTCCAGAACGTCTCGTCCTGGCCGTGAGCGGCCCGGTGAATCGGGCTCATCTGGAAACGTGGCTTGCTGAATTGGATGTCTCCGCCAGGCAAATGGCCGGGCCGATGCCGGCGATCGAACTCCCTCATTCCCTCCCGGATGAGGCGCCGCTGAACGGCCCACGGTGGGTCGAAAGAAAACTGGATCGTGAACAATGCCATATTCTGGTCGGCGGACTCGGAACACGCGTCAACTCGGACGACCGGCATGCCGTCAGACTGCTCCAGACAATTCTTGGAGGCCAAAGCGGCCGCCTTTTCATCGAACTGCGCGAAAAGAAAAGCCTGGCCTACTCCGTCGCGCCGATCAGCTTCGAAGGACTGGAGTCAGGTTACATCGGTACTTACATCGCTTCAGCTCCACAGAAGCGCGAAGAGGCGATCGCGGGTATTCGCGCCGTCCTTGAGAAACTGGCCGAGCAGGGTCCTTCCGATTTTGAAATGGATCGGGCGAAGGAGTTTTACCTTGGTCGGAGGGCGATGGATCTTCAGAGCGATTCGGCTCTCGCCACGCATTTCGGCCTGGAGTTGCTCTATCAAGTTCCGCATCTGGCCGAACGCGAGCTCATTAGAAAAGTTCGCGCTATCAGTGCGAGAGAAATCCAGAAGGTGTGCCGTCAGTATCTCATAGATAAGTTCATGGTCACGAGTGTCGTTGGATAATACCGGAGACAATAGATGATACAGAATTTCGCGCTCACCTTTGTCGCCGTATTCGTCGCACTCGACATCATTGGTACGCTTCCTCTTTACATCGGCATGACGACCGGTTTGAGCCGAACGGAACGTGATCGGGTCGTCAACACCTCGATGTTAGTCGCCTTGCTGGTAGCGCTTGTTTTCGTGTTTTTGGGTGATGCGATCTTCCGATTCATCGGGATCGCCGTTTTTGATTTCAAAATCGCCGGTGGGCTGATTCTCCTCCTGGTTTCACTCGCTGATCTCATCGGTCAGCAGGAGGCGACGAAACGGGCCTCAGGCTCGACCGGGATCGTGCCCCTCGCGGTCCCGTTGATCACCGGCCCGGGAGTCTTGACGACGCTTATTCTTCAGGTGAACAACGCGGGCATCTGGATCACGGTGCTGGCGTTGCTGCTGAATTACGTGTTCGCCTGGGCGCTTCTCCGGAAATCAGATTCGGTCGCCCGTCTGATCGGTAAGGACGGAACCGTCGTGGTCTCGAAAATTTCGGCTTTGCTTCTCGCGGCGATCGCGGTTGCCATGATCCGGGGCGGTCTTTCGGAAGCGATCCGGGCCTTCTGATTTAAACCCGTTTTTCGACCTGTTGCCGCGCTCCGGTTAAAGCAGCAGGCCCAATCCGATCACGATCGTGCGATAAAGCTTCATTTCAATGAGGCGGGCCGCATAGTCCGCTTTGACGAGGAGTCGCGCGTTTCGTGCCGCGAAGGAATAGCCTCCCCCGGCCAGCAGGCCAAGCCCGGGATTGCTCGTGAGCGAAGCTTTGTTCGAAGTCGACGCGTGGGCCAGTGCCAAGCCGACATCGGCTTTCCAAAAAAAGCCGGTTCCGGGCGACGGTCCGTAAAAGCGCATCAGGCTTGGTCCGAAGGTGAACTGACTGGTTTGGGACGATTGTTGTTCCAGCGAGAATTTATCGTAAGTCCAGTTCATGACGAGCCCGCCGAGAGACTTTTCCCAGGAGAGGGAAGTGAACACGCCCAGCGTGGTGTCCAGACGGTAATTGGATGAAGTCGAATTTTGTTTGTTCGCATCGACGGAAGTTTGAATGCTGCCGGGATAGGTGAGCCAGGGGCAACCGATGGCACCGTGGAAAAAAACCGGAGCGGCCGCGGCTTCAGCGGACAGGCCAAGGAGAACGAGACTGAGAATGGACCTGATGCTTCTCATGCGTTTCACTCTGAATCGCTTTCGCCGTCTTCCGAGAAAACACAGGTATAATGAATGTTCAGTTTCTGAATCGTCCGGTGAAACGTCTCTTCAGGATCGGGTTCGACGATGTCCAGAAACACTTCAAACAGTTGCCCCGCCAGATCCGCGTCGAGCTTTTTTGAGCTATCGATTTTTCCTGCAAGTGTTTCGAACTCCTTGATGCGTTTGCCTTGGAGAAATGGCCTGGCCAGCTTCAAGAGACTCTCTGATTTCGCCGCGCTTTTTGCGGCGGAGAGCCCATCCGAAAACGCCAGGAATGCTTGAAGTCTTCTCGTCAAGCGCTCCCTATAGCGTTCAAAGCCGGAAGGAAGTTCAGAAACATTTTTTAATCTTTCGAGCGATCGCCGGATGGGTTCGGAGGATGGAAGCGCGTCCGAACTGGGATAGATTTGTTCAGGGCTGATGGAATGGATGCTCTTGAGGGCAGATGTGCTTACTGGTCCGCTCAAGTAGCAGGGCTGTCCGAAAAGGGTGACGGTTATTTCGCTTGTTTTTGATGCGGAATTCGCCTGGCCGGGTGCACCGGTTCCCGGTGCTCCGAAGGAAGCGAGGGGACACAGCACAAAAATGAGGGCTGCCGCCAGCTGTACGGTTTTCATGACGAGTAGTTGCAGTTTACTCCGGTCTGCCTCGTTTGACTCTATTGAAAATCAGTCTAACATTAAAGAAGTGGGGAGTTGAGGGTCAATTTAGTAATCGACTTAAATGATCAAAATCCGGAACTGACGACCAAGGGATATGAGCAGTAAAACCAAGCTTACTTTAGTTTCTCAACCGCAAGCGTTTTTCAGAGAGTTGCTCGTTCAGGCGTTGCGACGGCAGCATGTGTCGACCCGCGCAGAGACGGAATTCTATCTCGTGAACCTGCTGAACCAGTTTATGTCGACGGACCGGTTATACGCTCGTGATCAGAATGGAAGCGCGGTTCAGGAACCCCTCGCGCTCATGATCAAAGAAGCGTTGGAGCAAACCGAAGTCAAAGCGCAAAGCGCCATGTTTCGCCACATCGGCGACGTTTCGCTTTATACCGCCGGTTTTTTTCAAGAGAGTCTCAATCGGAAAAGGGTGAATCTGAAGTACTATATCGAGATGGGTGGTACCGCGTACCGCCACGTCGCGGATCTGGTGGTCGAGCGTCTGCAACGTGCCATATACGATGAGCTTTCGACGAAATTCGCCGCTCTCGTCGGGGTCTTGGCCGATGTCAGTGAAAAAACCACTCAGCGGAGCGAAAAAGATCTCCTTCGCCTGTATGAAATGTGGGTAAGCACGAAAAGCGAGCGTGCCGCCAAGGTTCTCCGAAAAGCCGGAATTATTCCTGAAACTCCCTCAGCGCCTGCCGCAAAATCAAAGAAGCGGCTGCAGTGATTTCGGCTCCTGGTCCAAGTTACTCGATCGTCACGGAATTCATTTTGTCGCCGACTTTCAGCTTGCGGGCGACATCCAACCCTTCAGTGACCTGACCGAAGATGGTGTAGTTCTGATCGAGATGCGGGTGCGCACCAAGTGAGATGTAGAACTGAGAATCGGCGGAATCGGGATCGGCAGCCCGGGCCATTGCCACGGTGCCTTCAAGATGCCGGTGCTTGTTGAATTCCGCCTTGAGCTTCTGGCCGCTGCCGCCTGTTCCGTTTCCTAGCGGGTCCCCGCCCTGGACGACGAAACCGGGGATGACCCGATGAAATATCAGCCCGTTATAGAAACCTTTTTTGATGAGTTCGATAATTCGATTGACGGTGTTTGGGGCTTCTCGCGGATAGAATTTGAATTTGATAACGCCTTGCGAAGTTTGCAATATGACGGTCGCTTTCGAGAGGCCCTGCGAATCAACCGACAAATCGGGCATTGAATCCGGAGCGCCCGGAGCAGGGCTGCCGGCCGGAACAGGACTTGGACTGGCGCTCGGATCGGGCGACGGCGCGGCGGAAACCGAAACGGACGGCGAAGCATCCGGAATGGCCGAGGCGATGGCGTTCGGCTCACTCGGGTTCTGACGCTGATAAGCGATTCCGATCGCGATCAAAGCCGAAGTAATTACAACCAGGGTGACGGGTAAAAGCCAAGAACGGGAGCGGCGGGAATCCATAGGTTGACAACTCCTTCACGTAAGCGAATATTACCTCCAGCTTAGCATGTCTCAAGAGAATTTTCGCAACATGTCGTTTTACGATCACTTGGAGGAGTTTCGGGACCGCCTCGTGCGCTGCCTCTTCGTGTTTTTTCTCGGATTCATCATCTGTTATTTCATCGCCGATCCCATTCTCTCGATACTCAGGAAGCCGCTCTTCGATGTGCTGCCGCCAGAGCAGCAGAAGCTGTATTTTACGAGCCTTTTTGAAAACTTCCTGACCCACCTGAAAATCGCCGGCGTGGCATCGCTGTTTTTCTTTTCTCCATACTTTTTTTATCAGATCTGGGCGTTTGTCGCCCCCGGGCTCTACCCGCGCGAAAGGAAGCTGGTTCTTCCGTTTGTGACCGCAGCCACGTCCTTCTTTCTAGGGGGGGCTGCTTTCGCCTACTTCGTTTTATTCCCGGTCGGTTTTCAGTTTTTCGTCACTTATGGGGCTCCCACGGACATCCCCCTCCTGACAATCGATTCCTATTACACGACCTGCTTGAAGTTGCTCCTGCTGTTCGGGCTCGCCTTTGAGCTTCCCGTTCTGGTGACTCTACTTGGGTTCCTGGGTGTGGTTGACGCGGCGTTTCTGCGTCAGTATCGCAGGACTGCGGTGATTGGGATCACGATTGTTTCGGCCCTGTTCGCGCCGCCCGATGCGATTTCGATGCTGATTTTGGGGGTTCCTCTGGTGCTCCTTTATGAGGCTTCGATTTGGGTGGTGCAATGGCTGGGCATTCGGCGTGATCAGGCAGCCGCTGAGGCTTCCCGCGGTCCCGGGGCTCTGGAAGGCGGCCGTTCCAGAGGCTAAGCATTAAGCCCTTGGGTATGTCCCTGGACTGTGTTAATGATCCTTTTCCCGCAAAATCAACGGGAGCCTTGCTCGGGTTAAGAAATTCAGAGAATTCTCAGAGAATTTGAAGACCCGGGCTTTTGAGCAGGCGTCGTTATTTGCTCATTAACCATAAGGAGGAACGATGAGTACCACCGCTACGGACCCGAAACCCGGGTTCGAAACCACATTCATTACACGATCAGAACTTTCTGACGAAGCGCTCAAGGCGCTTCAGGATCGCTTGGCCGCGGCAATCACCGAATATAAGGGTGAGATTGTCCTGACCGAGGACTGGGGCCGTCGCAAGCTTGCGTATCCCATTCAGAAGGAAACCCGCGGACATTATAATTACGTCGTTTATACCGGGACGGGTGACGTCGTTCACGAAATCGAACGGCACCTTCGCCTCCATGATCATGTTTTGCGCTTCTTGACCGTCAATCTGGACAAGGAGTTCGACGCCGACGTTTTCCGCAAGCAGCGCGCTGAAGTGCATGCCGCCGCGAAACGCCGTGAAGAGGAACGCGAAGCTCGTCGTGAAGAGCGCATGGCTGAGCGCCGTGGATACGAGGACGCCGGTGAGCGTCGGCATGAGAAGCCGGAATTCGTCGAAGAATCCGCCTCGGAAGTCGTTGAAGAATAATAACCGAATTTTTTAAGGAGATCGCTCAAATGGCTATGACAAACATGAAAGGTGAAATGCGCGAGCGTTCAGATCGCTCCCGTGAAGCCGGAATGGATAAAGATGGCGACGAACGCGGCCGTCGCGGTGGATTCCACCGGAAGAAGGTCTGCCGGTTCTGTTCTGATCAGGACTTCCTGCTGGATTATAAGGACGTCCGGATGATGCAGTCGTTTGTTACGGAACACGGCAAAATCGTACCTCGCCGGATTTCCGGGAATTGTGCTTATCATCAGCGCAAGCTGACGACCTCAATCAAGCGCGCTCGTAACCTGGCCTTGGTTGGATATGTCTCGATGGGTTCCTGATCCGGACTCAGTATCGGATCAAAAAAATCTGAAAAATCCGGACGGACTGGGGGCTGTTTTGGCCTCCAGTTCCGGTCCCGGGCTGGAGACGCAGACGGGGCGTGCTTCGAGGGTGCAATTCTATCCTTTTTGGATTCGGCTTATTCCGTTTTTCCTGAGCGCATTGATGTTTTTGAGCGCTTTCTTTTCTGTTTTTTCGCCGCTTCCGTTGCTCTTCCTCAGGCTGACCTCGGGCGTGCGCTGGCTTTGGCTGGCGATTTTATGTAATTCGGCCCTGGTTCTGCTTGCCGCGGGAAGCGCGAGCCTGGTGCTTTATCTCGTTTTCATCGTAAGCGTTGTTTTGGCTCTTGGAGAAGGTCTGAGTCGAGGCAAGTCCCTCGAAAGAACCGGTACTTTGGCGCTTTCAGCGATTTTGGGTGCCGCGATCGGCGGTTTGCTCCTGCATTCCGCCATTCATCATCTTTCACCCTTGGTCGCCATCAGACAGGAAGTGTCGGGTCTCGTTGAAGTCATGACTCAGACCATGGCTGCCAGTCCGGAAGAGGTTCGAACCAGTCTTGTTGGAGATGTTCCGGTCGACGAATGGAAGGATCGGCTTCTCAGTGAGCTTCCCTCCGCCGTGTCGGTTTTCGCGCTGCTCTTGGTGGCAATTAACTTGATTATCATCTTTCGCGCGAATCC
>DATDSK010000120.1:0-7998 GCA_035291325.1 Bdellovibrionota bacterium
CGCGTCCTGCGCGACGCCCGCCGCGACGCTCACACTCATCGCCGAGCCGGTCGGAGCGACATTAAAGCTATAGCTCGCGCCCGCTCCCGCAAATCCGCTGATCGTCCCGTTTGTCACCGTGATGTCGCCAGCAACGAATCCAGTGACGCTTTCACTGAACGTCACCGTGACCGGAATCGAAGATATGTTCGTCGGATTTGAAGCCGTCGTCGTCAACGACACCGTGGGCGCGGTCTCATCATACGTTCTCGTTAAGGTCGCCGGACCCGTGTTCGTGTTCCCCGCCGCGTCCTGCGCCACACCCGCAGCGACGCTGATACTCACCGCCGAGCCGGTCGGAGCGACATTAAAGCTATAGCTCGCGCCCGTTCCCATGAACCCACTGACCGTTCCATTCGTCACCGTGATGTCGCCCGCAACGAATCCTGTCACACTCTCGCTGAACGTTACCGTAACCGGAATCGAAGATAAATTCGTCGGATCGGAAGCCGTCGACACCAATGAAACCGTGGGTGCCACATTGTCGTACTCCCGCGAAAAATTCGCGGCGTGATTTCCAGACCCGGAGCTTTCAATCACGACATGATCAGCAACAGTTACTCCAACTAGCCCAGCGGATCCGGGATTCACCTGGAACGTATAAGTCGTTCCTCCTGGTACGGCATTCCAGGCCGACATCGTCCCATTCGTAAGAGCGACCTTACTCGAATCGAAACCGGTAACACTGTCGCTGAAAGTCACCGTCACCACAAAAGGCGCATTCGTCGGACCGGTCCCGCCCGAAATCGTCACCGTCGGCTTCGGATTGCCGATCGCGATATTCACCGTGCTCGAAGCCGTTCCGAAAGAATTCTCAGCCGTGATCGTGTAATCACCCGCTCCAGCAAGGACAGGAGTTCCCGAGATTTCGCCGGTTCCGGAATTGACGGCGAGACCCGCCGGAAGTGTCGGGGCAGAATAAGTCGTTGGCCGCCCGCCAATAATATCAGGGGCCGGAATCGTCAGAGCCGTTCCGACGTAATAGCGAGACTCGATGGCGTAGTTCAGAGCAATGGGCGGCCCGATATTGTAACTGGAATTATTCAGAAGCTCGCGGCCGCTATTGTTAATAGCTGTCCAGGTCAGGTTCCCGTTCGAACACCCGACAAAAGCACATAAGCTAAGAATATTTAGGGCCAGCCAATGACGTACCAAAAAGAACCCCTCTGTTCCTTATTTTAACAACATTCAGAATTCTTGACAGGATGGGTCAGGTAAGACGCAGGGATTGATTTCATTAAGGTATTTTTGAAGGAATAAAATAGAAACCGGAGACGGAGAATCGCGCGAAGAGTCGCACGAAGTCGCACCCAAGTCGCAAGGAGCACAAGAACGCCCCCTTCCTGCTACAACCGTTCCCCTTTTCACCCGATAAGGAATCGAATGCGATCGTTTTGTTCAACTCTCGGTTTGCTCGCGATTTTGGCCACTTACCCGTTCCTTCCTCATGGGTTCGGCGCCGAACCCGGGCTATCACCAGGAAAAGATCGCGACAGCAAAACAAAGATTATCCCGACTCGATCCCTCGCCGCCAATTTTTCCACAAATTCCAGCCCCGAGAAGAGCAGATGGTTCGTTCCGTCCGAGTACGGGTGTTTGAGCTTGAGCACCACATCACCGGAAGTTCTCATCTGGAGCCGCTCTTCGGCCACTGCGGGCCTGGCAATATAGCGACATAATTTCTCAAGTTTACTCCTCTCCCATGGGGCACAGTACACATCGGCGTGCAGCGAAAACCCGCCGCCACGGCAGAGAGAGATCCCTTGAGTTCTGCCTGAAAGTCGCCAGTACACGCGGCACGCGTAAATTCCCCGTATTCCGGGACACCAAGCCGCCTGACCCGCTGGCCTTTGCGTTCACCCGTCGCGATTTTCGACTGGACAGAAGCTGCCTGAAACTCTGGCAAGAGTTCCTCTTGAGAGATTTCTTCATCTGGAACCGCTACATCCACCTCGTCTTGAGAACACGCAGCAGGCGTAAAGTAGCCCTTCTTTTTCAGAAACCGAATCACGCGCTTCGCCAATGTTGCAGCAATGTCTTTGATCTCGGCATCGGTCGGAGGATCGATCCACCAGTAGCGGGGGCCCTGGTGTGTGCCCTGCTTTGACTTCCACAAAAATTTCACTGCGATTAAGGAATGAGGCTTCAGCACCATTTCCCCAGTCCACTCGATGCTTTCCACTTGCGCTTACGGCGGTGACCTTTCCGATGCAACCTCCTAGTAGAATATCGGCGTTTGTAAAGCAGGGTTGAATTTTGAAACGATGTTTGTCGCCCAGATTTACTTTGCGGGCGCAGCAAGATGCATCAGGAGCGTTGACAAACATTTTTGCGACCTCCCTCGGAGTACTCGATTTCTTATTGTAAAGTCCTTGGTCATGGTTGCCAAATACTGACGATCAGAGGCCCCTACTGCCTTGAACTGCTGCTGACTCAGGCCGAGTGATTTTGCAACGGCCTCTTCAGAACGGGGACTGGTATGATATAACCCATGGCCATCCGTACCAAAGGTGACCCGCACTCCAGCCTTCATGTAACGATCGACAGCGGCTTTTAACTCTTTCGTCCCTTCTACGTTCTTTAAAGCGAGATTCGAATTGAAGTTGAATTCAACGATGACATTGTTCTTCTTTGCAAGATCGATGACTTCGTCTGTCACTCCGTAGATTCCGTGCCCGATGCGCGTGGCTCCCAGCTTGATCGCGTCTCGTATATTGTTCAGGTGATTGGCGTTTTCGCCTGCATGTACTCGGATAGCCATATTTGGAAATTGTTTTTTCATTCCCGCGATTTCTGTTAGCGCGTCTTTGAAATCAGCTGTGGCATTTGTCTCATGTCCCATGAAATCAACCCCAACTACATAGGGACTTTTGGTCATCGCGTTCTTGGTTTCGTTTATGAGTTGTTTGTTGATCTCGGGGGTACTGTGTCTCCACATGCCAACGAGAAATCGGAGTTTGACGCCATATTTCTGTTCAAGCTCGGGAAGTATGTGATTTGCAATTTCAAGCCACTCAGGATTAACAATCGTGTAAAAGGAAAGTTCCGCGTATTTTACGCCATTCTTAGCGTAATCCTTGGCGATCGATTCTAATACTAAAGGGAATGTTCGAATGTCCTTGAGAATGGGGGATCTGATTTCATACAATTTTGACATTTGCTCGAACGGAACAGTTGAATTGGGGTAAATATCAAGTCCGTTGTAAATGCTGCTGTAATGATAGTCGGGGCCGTCATGAAAAGTACTAAAGGAAATATTCTCTTTGGAAAAAGGAATGACTTTCTCTCCGTGGAGTTTGAATACCGCGTCTTTCCGATAATTCAGTCCCAGTTTTTCGAGGTGTTTTACAGGGTACGCGACGCGAACCTTTTCTGCAATTTCGAGCAACTCTTCTGATCTGATGGCGCCCGTGAGGTGGGTGTGCAAATCTACAAATGATGATGTCGGATGGGTTTCGCTTGACAGAAATGCAGGTTTCTTAATCCAATTCCTTAGATGTTCACTTCCATCGGGGCCAGTAACGAGGTTGTAAATACCCATACTGGCCTTGCCGTCTTTCCCGACAGAAGGGTTCCACGCATCTTCGGCGAATTTCCTGATGTCAAAACGTGATATTTGACGAGGTTTCATTGTTTGCGTCAGGTGATTGTCTTGAATACGATACTGCGCAATAGGATGTCCGTAGAAACGCACCTCAAGTTCGGTAGCAGTTCCGCTAGGGAAACCCACAGTCGGACTTCTCCGTACATCCCAGTTCACATTTAGACCGCCAGTCATTTTCAATTTCTGGGGCTGCCCGTTGACCACAAATTCAAAACCGTCGTCGACATTGAGGGGAAGGATTGAATTAAGGCTTCCTTTGGATCGAGTAGGCGCCCAGTTCTTCAATGAACATGCGGTTCTGCCCGTCGATTCGGGCCAGCACTCTAATTCGAGTTTAATCAACCCGGCCTCATCAAACGAAAAAACGACGGGATCCAAGGCGCGCGCAAGTAATGGCGTGACTAGGACTGTACTCAAGGCAATCAAATAGCGAAGAAAAACCCCTTCCATGCTAATAGTCTATCGGACAAATCATTGAAATCATTTAGCTATATGTTTTCAAATGCTTTTGAACAGCTATTGGAGGTTGCTTTGCGACTGAGGGAGATAATCCTGAGGATTGGGCCTGACGGAAAGTATGCTTCCGCTGAAGAGCTCTCTACAGATATCCGGTCAACCCTGCACGATGGCATATCATCATGAGGCCTCGCAATGGTGACAAAGTCCGTTCATTTCCACGATCAGCAATCCCTTCCATTGCCGGAAATAGCTCCGCGCGCAAACATTACTATTTCGTCCTCGTGTTTCAGTTGGGAATGTGGGTAGCGATATTGATGTATTTTGAGGCTCTATCCTCGGGTGATGCTTATCCGCTGCTGTCGCTTCGAATATCCATGAATACACTTTGTATTCATACTTATTGACTTCGAGCCATCGTCTTCCTATATTGCGCGCCATGAATTGCGGAGCAAGACAGATTCTAGCGGAGGCTTTGAGCGAAAGGTGCTCCAATCAGCCGGGCGCCGATAGACTTTCCACGAAGGGCTGGAAATTGCGGATATATTAACCCTACCTTTGAAGTTCATCCAAATATCTACTTTGAAGAGCGCATGCTACAGCGACTCGACCGAGCGGGCGATTTGGCACTACTGGATCCAGAGAATACTGATATTAATCGCGCTACCGCCGGCACTTGGCAGCTAGACAGTCGCTATATGAATAACTGCAACAGTGAGAACACCGGAATTCTAGAGAAGCTCGTGATTCGCTGTGATGCTACAGGTGGGCCGGACGCTCAGCTTTTCCGCGAATACAAGTCGACAGACGAACTCATTCGCGAAGGCTTTCTGCACAAGAATAGTGGATGGACGTTTTGCTTTAACTATTCGGCGGAACGAGTCATCACACCTGTTGGCAAGTTGACTTTTCAATCTATTGAGCACTGCCAGAAAGCGATATTAGAACTGCGGAGTAATTACCGAAACCAGCCGTATAATCCAGGATTCAGGGTTGGGCACATATTCAAATATTTCTGGGGTGTGGTCTTTTCCAAAGAAACTCGTAAGATTCTCACAAAGGATGAAATCGGGAGCGGAAACTTCTGAAATTTCCTTGCCGATAATCACTAGAATTTCGCCTGCACACTGCTCGATATTTCTGAGCATTGGTGAACGCCAATTGCCCGTTAACAATTAGGTTTTTGGCTAAATAATTAGCGTTTGATTTGTCCACTTTTATTGCGATCATTAGAATTGGATGAGACTGTATTCAAGGAATATCCATTTAGCTTTGCTCTGCTGCATGGCAGAGCTTTCCATAGCAGATGCCTTATTGAAGAATCAAAAAGTGGAAAGAAACCGGTCTATTCGATCGACAAAACGAAGCTCGACAACCTTGTCGGAATCGAATGACGAAGAAAAACTTACTTGCCTGGCTCTAGGTCTGCTGAAATAATTCAAACATGAAAATTCCCGTGTTCATTTTTGTCGCTTCACTTTTTTCGCTGTCGGTTCACGCCACCGATCATCTTTCGGAACTCCGAGAGCTGATTAAGGATATGCCCGGAATCACGACCCGAATAATCGGCTCTCGTTTCGTTATTGAGGGAGAGACTCAGTCTCTCAAGGACTACGCGAGAATACAAAAGATCATTTCAGACAAGGTTTACCAAGACGTTGCTCTCAATCTATCCTCTCTCTCAGACGCTTGGCTTGAAAAAAAGGCTAAAGAGATCCAGGCAGACATCAGTGTATTCGCTGAAGGCGTGACCGCGAGGGTTTCAAATCATCATATTATATTAGAAGGATCAGTTCAGAATATGGAACAAGCCAATCGCGCGGTTATGGTGAGCTCCATTGAGTTACCTAACGACTGGCCTGAATATAATCGAAAAATTGATGACGCTGACACGAAAAGCCGGCTTCTAGTCAATTTTCTTATCGTGGCGCCTCCGCCAAAAAAGCGGTGAGAAGGCACGGGGTATTCGCGACCTGCATGCGGTTTGCTTCGTTAATAACCCAAAACTGCCCGGGGGGCTTTGAGAAGAATCGGATCTGCGATGCTCGGGTTCCTCTCCAAGTGATTGACGATCCCGCGTAATGCCGACGGAATAATCGATGAAGTTAACCAGCTTGCGGGGTAAGCTAGACCAGGAAAGTAGAAAATATGGTCCGCAAACTCCGACCCAGCTTCAACAAGGCCTTTCTTCGCCGGTTTTTTGTCCGCTTCCACATGGGACTCATTCTGTTCGCCGTTGCTGCGAGCGGATTTCTTTTTGACCTTACTCTCCTCGGATTGGGCGTAACCGCGCCGGCCTGGCGTTACCTGCTCAGCAGCTTCTTTGCGTACGCGACACTGTTTGGTTTCGTCCGACTCTGGCTTGCCTACATTTACCCCAGCTCAAAAACTGGCGGCAGGCTCGATTTCGTCGATTGGATTCAAATGGATTTTTCCGAAGCCTCGCGCGCGACCTCCTCCGGGACAAAGGCCGCTGACGCCGCGAGTTCAGTATTTAAGGGCGGTGGCGGAAGGTCCGGAGGCGGCGGCGCATCCGCTGACTGGAGTCACACAGCGCACGCCATGGAAACCAAAGCGCAGAGCGCATCGCTCGGTGTCGGTGAGGCGCCCGGCTTGGGAGCTGCCGTCGAATCAGGCGCCGCGAGCGCTGAAGGCATCGGCTCTGCGGCCGCTGAAACCGCCGCCGCCGGTCTCGAAGCACTTCCCGTCATTGGTCTCATCGCCTTTGTCGCAATGATTATTGCCGTACTTGGGTCAGCCGCGTACCTCATCGTCGATGCTCCCGCGGTATTGGCCGAAGCCGCCCTTCAAATGGGTCTGTCGCTAGGACTCATTCGCCTCAAACGAAAGCGACTTCAGGGAAACTGGGCCAAAGCTGTCGCGCGATTCAGCTGGAAACCCTTTGTATTTACCAGTTCCATGCTCCTGATTTTGGGAATCGCGATGCAGTCCTACTTCCCCGCGGCGAGCACCCTGTCTGAGGCGTTAAAAGAAGCCGGATGGATTTCGCCGGATTGAGTGAGAATTCGAATTTCTTAGAAAGTGAGTAACAAGTAATGAGGATTAACTCGGTTCTGCTGGTAATTGTACTGATTGGGCTTTCAGCGTGCTCCAGGGTTCAGGTGAGATCAGATGGAGAATCTTCCGGCATTCGCACTGAGTTTCAGAAACCTGATTCGGAACGAAAGATCGTGCGTAACGCGACGATGACAATAGAGGTTCAAACAGTACCTGTGGCATCTGAAAAGGTGGTCGAACTCGTCCAGCGGACAAGCTTGACAGGGTAATGACTGATCTAGGGACTCTAGGCAGAAAAAAGGCGCGACAAGTTACGACGATCGACAAAACGGAACATTACTATGATCTAGAAGCTAAGCGAAAGAATACCGCAGCCTATCGGGATCAACTGAGAACACTGCTTGGTCGGGCCAAAGACGTAAAAGATGTTCTTCAAATTAGAGAGCAACTTAACCGAGTTCAGTCTGAATTGGATTCACTCGATGGAAGCATAAACCGTCTCAATGGTGAAATTGCAAAGTCTCGTCTCGAACTGACCATACGAAAGCAAAGAGTCCTTGGCCCTCTCGGGTATGTCGGCTACGGAATAGTTTGGGTGATTGAGAAGTTGTTTTTTATACAGCAATAACGATTCAGGCCAATCGGTAAGAGCCGCCTCACCGAATACATGCGGGCTCGGAACTCGGTTAGTTGAATTTCAAAATTGAGTGGTTCACTCTCTCGGTATCGAGCCAGAGAGCACAAAACCTCCAGGGATCCCGGAAGAATCGATCGAACCTGCTATTTTTGGCCAGAACCTAATCGCCGAGAAACGACCCCCGCACTTAATATTTTCCTTAATGCTCCATCGTCATCTTCGTCGAACACGTCCCCAATGACTT
>DATDSK010000121.1:0-9440 GCA_035291325.1 Bdellovibrionota bacterium
CACGCATTCGAAGTCATCGGGAAATGGATTGACCGATATCACAACGAAAGGCCGCATCAGGCGCTGGGATACCTCACGCCGACGCAGTATGCGGGGAAATTAGCGGCCTGAGTTGTCCAAAAAGTGAGGGGACACTACAACTGTTCATTCACGGGTGTGGAGTTTCGGGAGCAATTCCTCCAAGACCTCGAATCGTCGGAGTGGTGGTCCGACCCGAAGAAAACGCTTGTTCTCGATTTTGCAGGCGTCACTCGGCTCGGGCCTTCCTGGGCTAACGAGGTATTTGCCTATTACACCAAGGACAACAGAAAGCCGGATGAGATACTCCAAAAGATTCAGTTGAAAAACATCTCTCCTGTGAAACTTGAAACCATCCAGGTCGAACTCAAGAATGGCTACAGGCGAGGCAAGGAATAAATTAATTTCGGGTTTGCTGGTCCTGGCAGCTGTTGCTGTTGGTTCCTTTTCAGGCGCGATGATGGGTTTCTTTGGAGCCTATCAAGAATCTCGCAGCGTTTTTTGTTCTGAATCTCTTCAGCCTTTCTATTACATTGCGACGTTGTCTCTAGGTTTCCTAGGTCTGTTGGCCGGAGGTATATATTTCGCTCTTCGCATAAATTTCGACCGGGAATCATCCGCAAGAGATCGGCGGAACAAGAGAGTCGAGGTCTTGATTATGACACTGCAAGACGTTGAAAAGTATTCCTTTCAACTTCTCTTGAAGTCATACTCAACGAGTGCTGAGCACGAATCGATAGCTTGTTACCTTCAGGGAGCTTTTGACCAAATATCAACGTTGCTGGAGTCGGACACTCTATTGTCCTGCTTTGATTCAAGCGACAGGGAGAGTGTTCTCGCGCTCATCTCTGCTATGGATGCGGAATTTCTTCAAAGTCGAAGCATTATTCACCAGGAGCAGGTGAGCTCTGTGAGTCGTTCTGATCTTGCAGACTTGCTTCGTCGTGCTCGTGGATCTTGCATTTCAAAACTGGCCTGACGCGATGGCTGCGTTCGGCCAACTTGCCATATGACCAGATGTATGAACGGCAATTCCCCCTACCCTAAAGAGGGATACCGCAGATTAGTGCGGCGTGGCTATTGCTCCAGACTTCAGACTCAACCCCCTGATGGGCTACTACAGGCGCTACTCATAAAAGGTAACCACCTTCTATCAGTAGAACCCACCAGTTATAGACAGCTGCCGTTACCTTCTGTCTAGAGCCATTGACCTCCCCCTGGACGAAAACAGGGGGAAGGTCAGGTTTTGGGCCGCACAGATTCAACTCCTGGATTTTGCGAAAAACGGTCGTTCTCGGCACCCCCGTCCGCGCTGCAACTTCCGCCACCGACAACCCCTACTCGCGAAATCTTGCCAGCTCCGTCAAGCTCACTCCTTCTTCGAGATTCTTAACCGGAATCTTGACGTTGTAGAGCTTTGGATTCATGTTTTGGCCTCAATACGCATTCC
This sequence comes from Bdellovibrionota bacterium, assembly GCA_035291325.1. Lineage (GTDB taxonomy): Bacteria > Bdellovibrionota > UBA1018 > UBA1018 > UBA1018 > XYD1-FULL-55-31. The sequence goes on from DATDSK010000121.1 coordinate 1,469, forward strand.
TTTAGTCTTCGTCCAGGCAGAAGACGAGCTTCAAGTTTGGATAAAATCTTATCGCCTGCCATCTCACGACTCGGGTCCCGAGTCACTGCCCATCCCTTTCCTTTTTACACACCCGTGTCTTTCCAGGATGACACTTTGGCGGTAGGACCCGACAGCGCCCAAACGAACCCTCGCGCAACTAGCTGAAATCAGGCTCTTCGGCTCGGGAATCGGATTGATGACAATTGGCATAATCCTCGCTTAGTCGCGCACCTCGTATGACCACATCCGCTGTACCCAGACCCCACGTTTTGACCGTGGACGACGATCGAAGCGTTCACATGGCGCTCGCCCTCGAACTCGGGGACCATTACGAGCTTTCGTCCGCGCTCTCGGCGCAGGACGCGGTCGAGCACCTCTATCGGCATTCGGCCGACGCGGTCGTTCTCGACATCAATATGCCCGACATCTCGGGAATCGAGTTGCTTAAGCTCATTCTCCAGCGCTATCCCGCGATCCCGGTAGTCATGTTGACCGGCAACACGGAACCGCGGATTGTTGTCGAGGCAATGAAGGCAGGGGCGTCCGATTATGTCGTGAAAAGCAGCCCCGAAGTGGGAATGGAATTGCGGTTTCGGATCGATCAAGCGATCGAACGGCAAAAGCTTCTCGGTCGCAATCGCGCTCTCGAAGAAAAAATCGAGGAACACGAAAAGGATTTCGAGATCGTGGGGCACACGGCCCCGATTCTGAAGCTGAAATCACAGATTCTCGCGCTCAAAGGTCATTCAACAACGGTCCTCATTACCGGAGAGAGCGGAACTGGAAAGGAACTGGTTGCTCGCGCGCTGAACATTCAAGAAGCCGATAAGACGCGGAAGCTCGTATGCGTGAACTGCGCAGCGATTACGGAATCGATCGCCGAATCCGAACTGTTTGGGCACGAGAAAGGGGCATTTACTCACGCGATTCGAAGCCAGCAGGGAAAGTTCGTAGCAGCGAATGGCGGTGATATATTCCTCGACGAAATCGGTGAACTCTCGCTTTCGCTTCAATCGAAGCTGCTCCGAGTGCTGCAGGAGAGAGTGGTTACGCCCGTGGGTTCGACTGAGGCAATTCCGATTGATGTCCGCGTGATCGCCGCCACGAATCGGGATCTTCATGAAGAAGTGCAGGCGGGGCGATTCCGGAAAGACCTCTATTATCGAATTTCTGTCATCCCGCTTGAAGTGCCGGCGCTTCGTGAGAGGTGGGAGGATATTCCGCGACTTGCGGAACACTTTCTCCGGCAATTCAGGGCGGAGGGGCTTCGCATCTCGGCTTCAGCTATTTCCGCGTTAGAAGCACATCCCTGGCCAGGGAACATTCGCGAGCTTCGGAATTGTATGGAGCGCGCCTGCCTCATGACCAAGGCCGCAGGAAAATCGACGATCGGTCCTGAGGAACTCGTCTTTTCTGATCCAGTTTATGGCGGGATGGCGGGACCACGTGTTCCGGCGCAACTTCTTCCACATCGGGAGGAGGATCTTGATCCCGTGCACAGGGCTGAGTTTATCGATTGGGCTGAGCGGCTCTACTATGAAGCCGGGTTGAAGGCGACGGGCGCGAATAAGAAACGCTTGGCCGAGCGACTCGAACTTTCTCGCGATTATATGCACCGGCGGCTAAAAACTTTGCAACTCTCGAACTCGGGAGCGGAGGTGATGGCATGAGCGGCGGTAAAACATTTGGACGAATACTGGAACGGTATGAGCGTGGGTTTCGGCAAGCTACTGAGTGCAGTTGTGGGCCTGCTTCCCTGATTCTCGTCTCGGAAGCGCTCGGGCTACCTGCAAAAGAAGAGAGCGCGTGCTATGACCCGAACTTTGGCAAATGGCTCCGTGTCGCTGAGTTCGGAACTCGTGGAATGGCGATCCACGAACTCGCGCTGGCGGCCGAACTCATTTTTGGCTCGGAAGTCGAGGTTCTTTTACGGCGGGCGTTTCCTGAAAACCTTCAACAGTTCGTCTCGGACTTGAAGGAATCTCGTGATCGCGACGGCAGCGCCATGATTCTCAACTTCGCGCAGGATCATGTGATGGGTCGCGCGTTTCAAGACCAGGGATATCCCCATCATTCGCCAGTCGCGGGCTTTGACGAAAAGCGGGCGGAAGTCTTGATCGCCGATGTTGATTCTGAGGTTGCGACGGCGAAGCTCGTCCCGGTGAGCACGGTTTTCGAGGCAATGGCTTTTATGAACCCGGCATTCGGGGTTCCGCGAGGCTGGCTCCTGATCCGAAAGCGATCGAAGGGAGCCGGATGAAGGAAAGGTTCCGAAATCCTGCCCTAGTTGTTTTATTACTCCTTGCAGGATTGCACATTCTTTTTCCGCTCGCCTTGCCGGCTCTCAGTCAGCGGTTTAACTTAGGCGTGAATGGTACCGGAATGGTGGTTGCCGTTCATGAATTCCTTTGCTCGTGTTTTTCGTTTCTGGTGATTCGTTCCGCGTGGAGGAGGGGAGAATTCCCAAGTTGGGCGACGATGCTGGGCTGGGCGTTTCTCGCGCTCGCGATCGGTGATCTGATGTACGGAGTAACTTCCCATATCCTTCGCACTCCGCCGCCCCGGGGACTTGAGCCGCTTTTGCACGAAGTGCCGTATGTGCTCTTTTCAATCTTTTCGGCGGTTGCCGTGTTTCTCAGGGCTACCGAGGGGCTTGCTCGCCGCCAGTGGCGAGGAGTAGCGGCCTTCGTCGTACTCCTTGCGTCGCTCTATTTTACGGTTTCATTCGCACTGATTCTGAATCCGTTTTTTCACGTGACTCCAATTCGCCCTGTCGCGATTTATACGACCGCTGTTCTGTATGCGATCGGGCAAGCGGTTTTTGTCGGTAGCCTTGTTGTCGCGAGCTTTCGAGCGCTTTCAATTCCTGAGTTCTTGCTTTGGTTCTGCTTTCTCACGCTTTCCGGAAGTGACCTCGTCCTTCGTTATCAAGACATGGGTGGCTCGATTGTGGGCATCCCATTCTCGGAATATGGCTGGCAAATCGCCGTGGCCGGGATTGCGAGTGTTCTCTCGATCGAATGGTATCGCGGGACTCTCCGGAGATCCCTATCGACTCCGGCTCCGCTCTATAGTCTTCGCGTCATGACCGCCGGACTTTCGTTCATAGCGCTCTTTGCCTTTGTTCTGGTGACCTGGACCTTTTCGTCTTACCTCGGGATTGCGACTCCAGGCGGGGCCGGATTTCATATCACCGTATTCATCGGGATTTGGTCCGCTTCGAATGCGATCTCGATCGCGGTTTGTGGAATTCTCCGGCGCGTTCATGATCAACTTCTGGCGCAGGGAGATCAGGTAGTCGACCATCTCGGGCCGATGCTTTGGGAGGTGGATGGCGTTTTCCGCTTCTTGAACGAACGTAATCGGGAACTTCAAAGGGAGCGGGATACGGTCCTTCGGCTGACTTCGACGGTCGCGCATAACCTGAGGACGCCTCTTCTCAGTATGAATACGGCAATTGGAAAGCTCGAACGCACGGTAGAGGCCGAGCCGACAATTACGAAGGCGCTCGAACTTCTCAGACTGGCGATGAAGAATGTCGAAGCGATCGCGAACGAAGTTCTCCTTGAACGGAAGAAGCTTCAGTTCGCGGAATCGATTCCGGAATCAGTGAACGGAGCAATTCAAATTCTTGGGCAGACGTTCCCTTCGCAGAAGTTCGTTCTCGAAAGGGGCGACGCAAAGATCAGTTCGGCAAAACTGAGAGGGCTCACGCCTGTTTTGATGAACCTTCTGAAGAACGCAGCCGAGTCGAATACGGACAGCAAATCGATCACAGTTCGTGTGAACGGGGCCGGCTCGCGGTGTCTGATTGAAATCGAGGACCACGGCTCTGGAATGGCTGATGATGTCCTCTCGGCTCTGAAACGTGGCGAATCCCGCACAACGAAGAAGGATGGAAACGGCCTCGGAGTTCTGGCCGCGATGAAATGGGCGAAAGAAAACCGGGCGCGGTTCGATATTGATTCGGCGCTGGGGAGGGGGACCCGGGTGAGGTTGGAGATAGGGTAGCTGGTTTTTGCGGGGAGTTTCAACGGCGGGTCTGATTACGGAAACAGTGCCGGGCTATCAGCGTAGTCGCTGAGCGAAGCGAGAACAGTTCATTTATCGCATAGTTATGTTCGACGCGTATTAGACGCTGTTTACAACCTGTAACAGTTTGTGTCGAAGATGGTTGTCACTCGCCACAGTTCGAGCTAGAAGCTGCGCATGCATTTGAACACGAAAGTGAACATTTTTTCTCACCGGAATCACCGGGAGTATCTGGAGAATGTATTGGCCGATGCCAAGCGCAAGAATCTGGCCTTTGGGCTCAGGAGCTTCTGCAAAAGAGCTGAGCTTGGCTCGCCAGCGATGTTGAGCCTTGTGTTACGCGGACGGCGGCGGCTTTCGCCGAAGCTCGCGGAAAAGATCGCATCGGCCCTTAGACTCACGGGACGAAAAAAGAAGTACTTTTTTGCGATGGCTTCGTTGGACGGAGAAAAGGACATATCGCGCATTAATGCGATTCACGAAGATCTCATTCAGCTGCGAAGTACATCTGACGAAAGGCTCCTCGAGCTCAAGCAATATCGGTTTCTGTCGACCTGGTTTTATCCCGCCATTTACGTCTTGATTGGTTTGAAGGATTTCGAACCAGACTTTGAAAAAATCGCGTCAAAGCTCGGGCGAGGAGTTTCCTTTAAGGACGTTGAACGGGCTTTTTCGGACATGCTGGCTTTAGGCTTAATCGAGAAAGTGAATAGCAGCTTTCGGCAGGTGAATGCGGTCATCGAAACGGGGGAAGACGTCGAGCATCTGTCGATCACGAAATACCATGAGCAAATGATTGGATTGGCCAAAACGGCCCTTTCTCTTTCGAAAGGCCAACGTGAAATGAATGGTCTGACCCTGGCGATTCCTGAAAGCGAACTTCCGAAAATAAAAGAACGGATCAGGCAATTCCGAAAAGAGTTGAATGTTTACTCGAGTCAGTTTTCGGAAGGAAAAGTGTTTCAACTCAATATTCAGTTTTTTCCATTAACGATTCAGTAGAGAAGAGGCATTTATGAAATTCAAAGTGTGTGTGTTTGCGATCATCTCATCACTCTCGGGGAGCCTGTCGGGGTACTGTGGCGTTGGAGTCGGAAATGGGCCGGCTTTTGTTTCCCCAGCCAAGTTTGTCGTAAAGTATGCTCCTGAGCTAACTGCAAAACCGCAGGGTGATGGTGGGGTTATTATCGATAACGAGCGCCTGGCGGGAGAGCACCCCGAGCTGGTATCCAAGATCGCTTTCGAGGTGAAAACAAAAGCAGAAGCCAGGGAAATCGGTGTTGTGAACGGTGATACATTGCTTCATTATGCTGAAACTCACGGAGGTTCAGGCCCTCTCGAAGCAGTTCAATTTGAAGGAGCCATAGGCTACGCCAGCTTCCGGACTGGCCTCGAGGCGTTTGATGCCCAGTATTACCTTTTGACCGATCAAGGCTCGCTCGTTCAGTCCAAAATTCATGCGGTACCCTACGCACGTGGATTGGAACTGATTCCGCCGGTGATCAGGACTTTTCGCGTGGATACAACCCCGCCTGAAGTGGACTTGAACAGCGTTCAAATGTCGACTCAATCGGTAATGGCTGGGGAGACGCTCACGGTTTCCGTAGCAGCCTCGGATTCAGGCTCCGGAATGAGAGGAGATGGTTCTGATCCGAGTTGGGCCAATCAAAATGGGGCTCTCGCGATTTTGGACCCCCATGGAAAGTATGTCGATCCCGTTACTCAGGGAACCTATGACAGAAACTCGGGGCGAATCGTTTTCAGACACAGAGTAAACCGATATGCAGTTCCAGGGACGTATAGGGTTACTCATATCGCTAACGTAACAGATAACGCGGGAAACAGGACTGAGTACACGGAGATTCTGAATTTAGGATTGAGTTTCGGGGTGATCAGTTCACATCCCGATACTTCTCCGCCTGCGGTGGATTTGAACGGCTTCCAAATCTCTGCTCGGACCGTGATAGCAGGGGAGACGCTCACTGTTTTTGTAGCAGCCTCGGATTCAGGCTCTGGAATGAGAGGAGATGGTTCTGATCCGAGTTGGGCCAATCAAAATGGGGCTCTCGCGATTTTGGGCCCCAACGGAAAGTATGTCGATCCCGTTACTCGGGGAACCTATGACAGAAACTCGGGGAGAATTATTTTCAGACACAGAGTAAACCGATATGCAATTCCAGGGACGTATAGGGTTACTCATATTGGTAACGTAACAGATAACGCAGGAAACCGGACTGAGTACACGGAGATCCAGAATTTAGGATTGAGTTTCGAGGTGATCAGTTCACATCCCGATACCTCTCCGCCCGCGGTGGATTTGAACAGCTTCCAAATGTCTGCTCGATCGGTGGTAGCAGGGGAGACGCTCACGGTTTCCGTAGCAGCCTCGGATTCAGGCTCTGGAATGAGAGGAGATGGTTCTGATCCGAGTTGGGCCAATCAAAATGGATCTCTCGCGATTTTGGACCCAAGTGGAAAGTATGTCGCTCTCGGTCGGGGAGAATATGATCGATACTCGGGGCGCATCGTTTTCACACTTCGAATCAACCGATATGCAATTCCGGGAACCTATAGGATTACGCAAATTGGGAACGTAGTTGATAACGCAGGAAATGAAACTGGCTACACGGACATCCCGAACTCAGGGTTGAGCTTTGAAGTAATCAACTGAGTGCGGAGTTCCGATCCAGAGGTGCTTGAATTAGCGCTCAGAGGGTCGAATACATCAGACTGAGAGCAACGAGACCCATCCCAGCGTAGGTGTTGAAGGTGTTTCAGTCTCTGAAACAGTTTGTGCCAAAATTATTGGACAAGGGGCAAGAACTGTTCTAGATACCCTTCGTCATGGAAGCGAAAGCCGAAGTAGCCCATTACCGATCCTGGTTGTCGGCAGAGCTACTGAAGAGAATACAGACGAACCCGGCCTATAGTCTGCGCCGTTTCGCGCAACATTTGGGCCTCAGTGCCTCTACGCTCAGCGGGGTTCTTTCCGGCAAGCGTCCGCTGACCCTGAAGTCTGCTCATCATATTGTCGACCGACTCGGCCTGCCCCCCTCTGAAGCAAAGAGGTTCTTCGAACTTGTGGCAGCTTCTCACATTAAGGGAGAAACGGAATCGTCGGCGCAGGTGCAGGAGTCACGGCGTCTATCAGAAGAAGCGTTTCACATCATCTCTGAGTGGTACCACTTCGCCATACTGGAACTGACTTGCGTATCCGGGTGCAAATCCGATCCGCGTTGGTTCGCCAAGAAGCTTGGCATTAGCCATCTAGAAGCCTCTGCTGGTTTGAAGAGGCTTTTGGAAATGGGCTTACTTGAAATGAAGCACGGACGCTTGGTTAAAACGAATGCTCATGTTGCGTCTCCGTATGGGGCTCCATCCGCCGCAAGCCGTCGCCGTCATAAACAAATCTTGGAGAAAGCCGTCTCGTCATTGGAACAGCATGATCGTAGCGAAAGGGACATGACCTCGATTACCATGGCGATCAACACCGCGCTGTTGCCGGAGGCGAAGGTGCGAATCGCCCGGTTCCGCCAAGAATTGTCCGAGTTCCTGGAAGCGGGCCCACGAGATCGTGTTTACGAACTTTCCATTCAACTGTTTCCCTTATCCACTAACGAAAGAAGAAGTGAGGAGTAGTCATGAAACTGTTTATTGTGAGTGCGGTCAGTTGTTTTATCGCCCTCTCGGCCTATGCCGGCGGCACAACTGAAAACGGCGGAGATATTTGCGAAAATCGAATTCAGACCATCGCTGCAGATCTTGATGCCTGGATTGCGATGTAGTGTCCCCTCACTTTTTGGACAACTCAGGCCGCTAATTTCCCCGCATACTGCGTCGGCGTGAGGTATCCCAGCGCCTGATGCGGCCTTTCGTTGTGATATCGGTCAATCCATTTCCCGATGACTTCGAATGCGTG
>DATDSK010000122.1:0-5763 GCA_035291325.1 Bdellovibrionota bacterium
TCCTATTCTTCGTCTTCGCGACCAACCGCTCCGAAACATTCGATTCGTTTTGGACGGACACCTCCACAGGCTCGCTGTTTACCTCCGGCTGCTCGGTTTTGATTCCCTCTGGAGACAGGACTTCGCTGATCAGGAACTCGCCTCCATCTCATTCAGCGAAAAACGCGTGCTTCTGACACGGGATATCGGTTTGCTGAAACGCAAACTGATCGAACGCGGCTACTGGATCCGATCGGTCATGCCTCGCGGTCAGATCGGCGAGGTGCTGCGCCGTTTCGATCTATTCCAAAGCGCCCGCCCTTTCGAGAGGTGCCTTCGCTGCAATTCAATCATCGAAAGAATCAGAAAAGAGACGATCGAGGAACGTCTCAAACCGGAAATCCGATCCTACTACTCGGAATTCTTTGTGCCCCGGTTGCAAACGAGTCTACTGGAAAGGCCCTCATTATCGTAAAATGAAAGAACTCGTACAATCCGTGCTCTCCCCCGAGGGCGCCCTTTAAATCAGATTCAGTTCCAGTCGCGCGCTTGGGGTCATCCGCTCGGGAGTCCACGGCGGATCGAACGCGAACTCGATTTCAACGCCCCGGACGTTCGGCAATTCACGGAGCTTTGTCTCGATATCCTGCTTGATCCACTCTCCCATTGCGCAGCCTGGGGCGGTGAGCGTCATGAGTATGTTGATCTTGTACGATCCGGATTCGGCCTCTGTGAACGAAACTCCGTAAATCAAACCGAGGTCAACGATATTGACCGGAATTTCCGGATCGTAACACTCGCGAAGCGTGTCCCAGATCCGGTCCGTCAGTTCCGTCGTCATCAGGCACCTCCGTCTTTATTCCGAATCGCTTCATGGAGCGTATGCCAAACCAAAGTCGCGCATTTGACCCTCACCGGAAATTCACGAACCCCGCTAAAGACGGCGAGCTTGCCGAGTTCCTGAGCACCGGGTTCGGTTGAGGTGACAAGACGGTGAAATTCCTCAAACAGCGTTTCAACCTCTGACAGGGATTTTGACTTCACCGCTTCGGTCATCATCGAGGCCGAGGCCGTGGAAATCGCGCACCCGCCCCCCTCAAATCTCACGTCTTTCACGATGTCGTTCTCGACTTCGAGGTACACCGTCACCTGGTCACCACAGAGTGTATTCACACCTTCAGCCTTGCGGTTTGAATGTTCCAATTTGCCGCGATTTCTCGGGCGTTTTGAATGATCCACGATCACCTGCTGATATAGCTCTCTTAATGTGTCCATCAGGTGAATACCTCCTTCACCAGCAACAAAGCGTCGACCAGGCGGTCGATTTCTCCGCGCGTATTGTAGAGGGCCAAAGACGCCCGCGCCGTGGCATTCACTCCGAACCACTCCAACACGGGCTGCGCGCAGTGGTGCCCGGCCCGAATGGCGATCCCCTCCTGGTCGAGGACCGTCCCGATATCGTGCGGGTGAATATCGTCGAGCATAAACGAAAGGACCCCGACTCTTTCGCGCGGGTCAGCGATGAAGCGAAGCCCCGGAACTTCGCGCAGGCGCTCCAAGGCATATCGGAGCAGATCCCCTTCGTGTTCAAGGATCAATGGCCAGCCTAAGCTCTGGACATAATCAAGAGCGGCACCAAGTCCGATCACGCCTTCAATATGAGGAGTACCCGCTTCGAATTTGCACGGAAGCTCGTTGTAGACACTTTTTTCGAACGTCACCGAACGGATCATATCCCCCCCACCCTGATAAGGTGGCATCCGTTCCAGAAGCTCCTTTTTGCCGTAGAGTACGCCGATTCCGGTCGGGCCATAAAGCTTGTGCCCGGAAAGAACATAGAAATCACAATCCAGATCCTGCACGTCCGTCTCGAAGTGCGCGACGGCCTGAGCCCCGTCGATCAGTACCGGAACGCCACTCGCGTGCGCCCGGGCGATGACCTGCTTGACCGGGTTCACGGTGCCGATCGCGTTCGAGGCGTGCACGATTGAAACGAGCTTCGTCCGCGGGCTTAAAAGACTTTCGAAATGGTCGAGATCCAGCTCGCCGCGTTCGGTGAGGCGGATCACTCTGAGCCTTGCGCCCTTTGCCTCGCACAGTATTTGCCAAGGGACGATATTCGCATGATGCTCCATGCCCGAAATAATGACTTCGTCCCCCGCACCGAGTACGGAATGTCCGTACGATTGCGCGACCAGATTGATCGCTTCGGTCGCGCCCCGGACAAAGATGATTTCCGTTTCCGATCGGGCATTCATAAAACGGCGCATCTTCTCACGACTGTCTTCATAGGCCCCGGTCGCCCGCTGACTCAGTTCATGAACTCCGCGATGAATGTTGGAATTGAATTCGGAGTAATACTTCACAAGAGCGTCAATGACGACGCGCGGCTTCTGAGTCGTGGCGGCGTTGTCAAGATAGGTCAAGGGCTTGCCGTGGACGAGCTGCCGCAGAATCGGAAAGTCCTCACGTATTTCGATGATTCTTTTTTCCGTCATGCCGCCTCCTTTCCTCCCAGCCAGCCTTCGAACAGTTGAAGAGCCTCTCTTCTGGCGTTTTCATTTCCAAATTCGTCCAAAACTTGCGCCGCAAACGCCTCCGTGAGCATTTTCTTCGCGAGTTCCTCTCCCACTCCACGCGAACGAAGGTAATAGACGGCTTCTTCGTCCAGCTGTCCGACGGTCGCGCCGTGGCTGCATTTTACGTCATCGGCGCGAATCTCAAGACGGGGCGTCGTATGGGCAGACGCCTCGTCCGAAAGAAGAAGGTTCTGATTGACCTGCTTCGCATCGGTGCTTTGCGCTCCCGGCTCCACGATCACCTTACCGCTGAACACGCCGTGCGCGGCACCATCCAGAATGCCGCGATAAAGCTGCGTGCTTTTTCCGGACGGTTTGGCGTGATCAATCAGGGTGCGGTAGACCTGCTGACCATCCCCTCGTCCCGCGTAGATACCGGAAAGCCGGCATTCTCCTTCCTCGCCCTTCATGGCCACTTCGATGTCTTTTCGTACAAGCCTGACAAACGGACCAGGAACCGAGACGGAATGGCTCGAAACCTTACTTTGAATTCCGAGTTCGGCTCTAATAAGTCCGACGTGGTCACTACCACCATTTCCCTGAAGCTCATAATGATCGACACGCGCGCGATCACCGACGAAAATCTCGGAAACCGTCGAAAGAAATCCCGGCAGGCGCTTGGCTTCGCCACGCGTTTCGAATCGTTCAATCACGCTGACTGCACTGTCAGGTCCGGCGGCAATCAGATTACGAATGAATCGCGCCGAAGGGGGTGCCGGCGTCTCGGCCCGCGGACCATCGTCGAGCGTCAGATACGTCACGTAAACAACACACCCGGCCTTCACCCCCTCTTCAACGAACACGCACGCGCCGTCTCGAAAAAACGCGCTGTTCAAGGCGTGGAATGGCTGGGGAGAGAGCGCCCGGCCCCGGGTTCGTTCCAGATACCCGCGTACCCGTTCATCCCCACTCCTGATCGCGTCGGACATGCTTCGAACCGAAAGCCCTTTCCCATTCGCGAACGAGGATCGTGCCGGACTGTACTGCCCGTTTACGAAAACGATTTCGATCTCACGGTGGGTTCCCGGATCAAGAGCTCTCTTCCCGGTAACCTCTCCCGCACAAACCCCGTCTGAAGCAACCGCGAAGGGCTCCTTCGTGATCGACGAAAGCCGCGTATGCCGCCAGTCCTCCTGCCGCGCGGACGGAAGTCCAAGTTCCGCGAACCTGTAAATCGCCTCCCGCCGCATTTCTCGAAGCCAAACCGGATCAGAATCGGGCGCGAGGCTCTCGAATTGCCTCACATACGAAGCGACGACGTCGTTTTTTGAAAACACCCGCGCGGCCTTCATGCCAAAACTCCCTCGGAGACCTTGCGGTGCGCCGTCTCGTACCCACTTTCTTCGAGCGACCTGGCGAGTTCTTTACCTCCCGAGCGAACGATCCGCCCGCCGGAAAGAACATGGACGTGGTCGGGCACGATATAATCAAGCAGCCTTTGGTAATGCGTGATGACAATGATCGAACGATCGGGGGCTCTCATGGAATTCACTCCCCCGGCAACAACCTTGAGCGCGTCGATATCCAGCCCGGAGTCCGTCTCGTCGAGAATCGCCAGCGTCGGCTCCAGAACAGCCATTTGGAAAATTTCATTCCGCTTCTTCTCCCCTCCGGAAAACCCCTGATTCACCGGCCGTTCGAGAAACTTCGGATCAAGATCAACGAGCTTCATTTTGCGTTTGACCAGTTCCAAAAAATCGAAAGCATCCAGTTCCGGCAGACCCTTCGCTTTGCGAATTGAGTTCAAGGCTGCCTTCAGAAAATAGGCGTTCCCGACACCGGGAATCTCAATCGGATACTGAAAGCCGAGAAATAGCCCCGCGCGCGCCCTCTCTTCGGGACTGAGGGCAAGAAGGTCCTTCCCCTGATAGAGAATTTCTCCCGCGGTCACGCTGACGGACTCGTGGCCCGCGAGGACATGAGCAAGCGTGCTCTTTCCGGAACCGTTCGGACCCATGATCGCATGAACTTCGCCCGGTGCAACCTCAAGGCTCAGACCTCTCAGAATTTCCTTTTCACCGACACTCGCATGAATATTTCGAATGCTTAACATCGTTCCTTCCTTCCTTAACCGACGCTTCCTTCAAGGCTCACTTCGAGCAGCTTTTGAGCCTCAACCGCGAACTCCATCGGAAGCTTCCTGAAAACATCTTTGCAGAAACCGTTTACGATCATCGAGATGGCGTCTTCGCCGGCAATCCCGCGCTGTTTCGCGTAAAACAGCTGATCCTCGCTGATCTTCGAGGTGGAGGCTTCATGCTCGACTTGCGAAGATCTGTTTTTGACCTCGATGTAGGGAATCGTATGGGCGCCACAGCGGTTTCCGATGAGAAGCGAATCGCACTGCGAGAAGTTTCGTGAATCGGTCGCGTTTCGCTGAACCGAGACAAGGCCGCGGTATGTGTTCTGGCCGTGACCGGCTGAGATCCCTTTCGAAATGATCGTGCTCCTGGTCCGCTTTCCGAGATGGACCATCTTTGTTCCCGTATCCGCCTGTTGAAAATTATGAGTCAGCGCGACCGAGTAAAACTCACCGACCGAGTCATCTCCCTCGAGCACGACACCGGGATATTTCCAGGTGATCGCCGAACCCGTTTCCACCTGAGTCCAGGAGATTTTCGACCTCGCTCCCTTGCATTTGCCTCTTTTGGTGACGAAGTTGTAGATGCCGCCTTTTCCTTCCTTGTCGCCCGGATACCAATTCTGAACGGTGGAATACTTGATCGAGGCATCGTCTAGAGCGACGAGTTCGACGACGGCGGCGTGGAGCTGGTTACGATCGCGCATCGGAGCGGTGCAGCCCTCCAGGTAACTGACGGAAGCCCCCTCTTCGGCCACGATGAGCGTACGCTCGAATTGGCCGGTATCCGCCGCGTTAATTCTGAAATAGGTTGACAGTTCCATGGGGCAACGAACCCCTTTGGGAATGAAACAAAACGATCCGTCACTGAAAACGGCCGAGTTGAGAGCCGCGAAAAAGTTATCCGTGTAGGGCACGACCGAGCCGAGGTATTTCATGACGAGTTCAGGATGTTCACGAAGTGCCGCTGAAAAAGAGCAAAAAATAATTCCAAGCTCGCCAAGCTTCTTCTTGAACGTCGTTGCCACTGAAGCGCTGTCGACAATGGCGTCGACGGCGACACCCGTGAGGCGTTTTTGTTCCTCAAGGGGTATCCCGAGCTTCCCGAACATGGCTCGCAGCTCA
>DATDSK010000123.1:0-4322 GCA_035291325.1 Bdellovibrionota bacterium
GGCCTTCAGCTTCACGCAGAAGCTGTACGAGCATGGCGTTTTCGCTACCCCGGTCGTTCGGCCGGCGGTTCCGGAAGGATGCGCGCTCATTCGAACGAGCTATATGGCTTCTCATACGGATCAGGACCTTGATTACGTCCTTGGGGTTCTGAATGACCTCGGTAAGGCATACGAAATCATCGGAAACCGAGACCGAGAGCAGCAGCTCGCTGAACTCGCGCATACACATTTCGGAGTGGCGACCGTCTGATTTTGTAGGCTAGAATCCCCTCATGCGAATCTTGGGGATTGATCCGGGTTCTCGTTTGACCGGGTACGGTTGTATCGACCAGGTTGCGGGGCAGCTCGTCCATGTAGCCCATGGAACGCTCCGGCTTTCGAATACCAGTGGAAGAGCTGTCATTCCTCTCGAGCGGCGGCTCCTCTTGATTTACGAGGGCCTTTCCGAGGTGATCAAGGAATTCAGGCCGCGGGTTCTCGCAATTGAGAAGGTTTTTTTCGCGAAGAACGCGGTTTCGGCCCTCAAGCTTGGACAAGCCCGGGGTGCGGCGATTTTGACCGGAATGATTCATGGGGTTGAAGTCGTCGAGTACAGCGCGACCGAGGTGAAGCAATCCGTCGTCGGTCATGGTCAGGCGGACAAAGAGCAGGTCGCAAAAATGATCGAGCTCCTGTTGGGAAAACGGGATTTTGAGACGTTCGACGCATCCGACGGTTTGGCTTTGGCCATTTGTCACGCGCATCACATCCGAGGGGCTGTTGCAGGCCAGCGCGCTGTTCCCAAAAAATCGAAGCGAATGTCTCTTGCGGAATCGCTCGGGATCACGCTTGAACAAGTCGGTAATCGTAAACGCATCGACATCACATCGAGAGACTCGTGAGGGACTCATCATGATCGGGTATCTTCGCGGCAAAGTTCAGGAGCAAGCTGAGGGGCGACTCCTTGTGGTCATCCCGGCGGGAGGTTCCGACGAAACGGCTGGAGCGGTAGGGTATTCCGTTACCGTTCCACAGAGCGCCGCTTACGGCCTCGTCCAGGGAAAGTGGGTTGAACTCTTCGTTTATACCCATGTTCGCGAAGATGTCCTGGATCTTTACGGCTTCTTCTCGCGAACCGAAAAAGATCTGTTTCTCACGCTGCTTTCGGTAACCGGGATCGGACCCAAGGGGGCGATCGGGATTGTTTCGGGCGCGGAGCCGAGCCAGGTCATTCAGGCCATCATCGAACGGGATAAGGACTTTTTGACTCGCGTCCCTGGTATCGGGAAAAAAACTGCCGAACGCGTAGTCTTGGAATTGGCTGATCCTCTGAAAAAAAAGGTGGACGCCGGACTGTTCGGCGATTGGAATGCGGTTCAACCCTCGAGTCGTAGAGCCTCGGCGGCGGCTTCGGGTGATCGCGATTCCACCAGCCATGCGGGAGCTCTGGGGCAAATGGTTCGCGATGCCAAAACCGCCCTCGTCGGACTCGGCTATCGCGAGCAGGATATCGCCTCGCTTTTGAATCGACTTGCGGCTGAAATGAACCCGCCTCCTTCAAAAGTCGAGGACCTGATTCGAGTGGCCCTTCGGCAGCTCGCGTAACCGGGAGAAAAAATGGAAAGTAACGATTCGAAACGATTGTTAAGTCCTGATCTTCGGGAAAATCCGGCCGAGGAGCTGACCGAGCAAGGACTTGAGAAGAGTCTCCGTCCTTCTTTTCTGGATGAATACGTAGGCCAGAAGAAGATCAAAGAAAATCTCTCGTTATTCATGCAGGCGGCAAGACAACGTGGCGATGCCCTCGACCATGTCCTCCTAGCGGGGCCTCCCGGTTTGGGGAAGACCACTTTGGCTCATATCATTGCGCACGAAATGGGCAGTCAGATTCATTCCGTAACCGGCCCGAATGTGGAAAAGAAGGGCGATCTGGCGGCAATTCTCACGAACCTGCAACCGCGGGATGTTCTCTTTATCGACGAGATTCACCGGCTTCAGAAAATGATCGAAGAGGTCCTGTACGGCGCCATGGAGGATTTCAAGCTCGACCTGATCATCGGCCAGGGCCCGGCCGCGCGGACGCTTCGGATCGATCTCCCGAAGTTCACGCTCGTGGGAGCCACGACCCGAACCGGGCTTCTGTCCAGTCCGCTCAGGGATCGCTTCGGGGTGCAGCTGCGGCTGGATTTTTACCCGATCGAGGAATTGGAAAAAATCGTTCATCGTTCCGCCAACCTTCTCGGCATACGGGTGGACGAATCAGGCGCTAACGAAATCGCAAAACGATCACGTGGAACTCCGCGAATCGCCAACCGGCTGTTGAAGCGGGTGCGTGATTTCGCGCAGGTCAGGACAGCCGTGGAGTCAGGGACCCCGCTCGTGAGCCGGGCCGTCGCTCAGGCGGCCTTGGCGTTGTTTGAGGTCGACCCGCGTGGGCTTGATATGATGGATCGCAAGCTTCTCCTGACCATTATCGAAAAATTCGATGGTGGTCCGGTCGGTATCGAAACCCTGTCTTCGGCGATCGGTGAGGAGCGTGACACTCTCGAGGATGTCTACGAACCTTATCTGATACAACAGGGCTTTCTCCAGAGGACCCCTCGAGGCCGGATGGCTACGCGAATCGCTTACGAGCATCTCGGAAAGAGTTGGGCTGAGAAGAATAACGGCGGGCAGGATTCCTTTTTTTAGGGACTTAGGTCGGCGATTCTGTGGCTTAATTCCCACACGGGCTTCCGTATCGAGTGTGACCAAAAGAACACACATCTGATCTGCTATCAGAAACGATCGCAAACGTAAGTCGTTGACGCAGCGAGTAAGTTTTGCTATTCTTTTGTTATTACTACAGATTATCGGGCGGTATTTTTTGCTGGCAAGAATGTTTTCTTCTTTACAGCTCGGGCACGGGCCTTGCTCTGTAGCCGGTTACACGAGGATGTAAATGACTTTTCAACAAACCCTCAGGGAAGCAGTTTCACTCACCGGAATCGGGTTACATTCTGGAACTCCCGTCATCCTCACGATCAAGCCCGCGCGTGCGAATCAGGGAATCAGCTTCGTCAGAACCGATCTCGAAGGCACGCCTCACGTCGTTGCTCATTACAAAAATGTCATCAATACCCAGCTCGCGACGACGATTGGACGCGGTCGAATCAGTGTCAGCACCGTCGAGCATCTGCTCGCGGCTTTTCAGGGCTTGGCGATCGATAATGCCACTGTCGAGGTGAATGGCCCGGAGTTGCCGATCCTCGATGGAAGCGCGGCTCCGTTCATGGAAGCGATTTTGTCAGCTGGGATCGAGTCTCAGCGCCAGATTCGGCCGACCTTGGTGCTGAGGAGAAAAGTTCAGATCGGAAGCGATGATAAATGGGCGATAGCCGAGCCCTCGGGCCAACTCGAAATTCACGGCTCGATCGAATGGAAGCATCCGGCAATCGGATACCAGGAATTTCATTACCAGGAAGACAGAACCGAATTTGAGGAATTGGCCGGCGCGCGCACGTTTGGCTTTCTCCGTGATGTCGAAACCATGAAGCGCATGGGTTTGGCTCGGGGCGGGTCCCTGGAAAATGCCGTGGTGCTTGACGATGAGTCGGTTCTGAATCCGGGTGGGCTGAGGTACGCCGATGAGTTCGCCAGGCATAAGGTTCTGGATGCGCTCGGCGATTTCAAGTTGGCCGGCGTTGCCGTTCGGGGTTTTTTCCGGCTGCATAGAGCTGGGCACGATCTTCATAATCAGCTTCTGGCCGCGATTTTCAAGGATGCCGATAATTACGAAATCATCGAAGGTTCAGTCGAAGAGCGCCGTCCGCGGCGTATCCGTGCGGCTTTGGCCAGTGGTTTCGTCGCGGGAATCCGTTAGCTCGCCAGGCCCTTTTTCCTGTCACTGCCTTGTTTCTTGACTTGGACCGAGCGGTTCGTTACTTTGCTTTCCGTCGGGGCGTAGCGCAGCCTGGCTAGCGCACTTGCATGGGGTGCAAGGGGTCGTGGGTTCGAATCCCGCCGCCCCGACCATTTATTATGAATTCTCGGTTTTTCACTTTACATAAGTACCTGTATTCCCTAACATTTTAATGTGAATTCGACTCGAGGGATATCTCGAAAAGTTAAGAAACTTTTTTCCCCTTCGTCCGTTTTACTTCATAGGGAGGAGGGTTCAGATCCCGCTCAGGCATTGATGCTAAAGGTGCGACAAGGCGATCAAAAGGCCTTTGCCCAAATTTACGGGAAACTGAAAAAGCCAATTATGAGTTATATTTTTGGCTTTGTTCTCAATCATGGAGTTGCCGAGGATCTGACCCAAGAGGTTTTCTTAAAGGTTTATCGGGTGAGGGAGACCTACG
>DATDSK010000124.1:0-8597 GCA_035291325.1 Bdellovibrionota bacterium
ATTCAGCCCGAACCCAACCGACAAAGACACTACGGTCAGTAAGATCCCGAAAATGAATAGTGCAATCGGATCCCTGTATTGTTTCATTATTTGAGAACTGATTTTAAACTGAAATCCTTCAGCGTAGTCAACAAACAAATGGTTGCTGCGACTTCGTGTGTCATTTGCAACGTGTGATAATGGCGGTAATGAATCGTCGCCGCCTTGGCCGAATAAGGTCGTGTTTCCGTACGAATATGTTTAAGGAACGCTCATCATTTAGTCCACTTTTGAACGGAGTCCAAGAGTAACAGATACAGTGCAGTGGATGGCGTCCGATCGCTGTTCAGATTAGCGGTTTTGTCCTGCTAAATTCCAAAGAAATCAAACGAAAGACAATATCCGACCTCTTCCTTTGAATCGCGAATGACCTTCTTTAGAGTTTCAATATTTTTGACTAGCTCTGATTTAATTTTAAGAACGTCATCTTTTGAAATTGTTACAACGGAAGAATAGTGAAGGTCCTTCTCTTCGTTTCGATCTAGCGACTGAATGGCAAGCATTCTCAGATTGGTGTGATGTTTAGAAATCAAAGGAGAATCGCTTGGTAAATGTATTCTCGTAGTGCCGATTTGATAACGGGTTCCACTTTTTACTGCCAATTTGACTGACACAAGGAAGTTGAGCACATCGGTTATACGCTGTGGCGGCAGACGAAGATGACGAATGAGGGCTTCGCGTGTCTGTAGTTCTGGGATTGACAGCATCACGTGAACTGCAGCGTAGTACCAAGCGCTGTAGTATACGGCTTGGTTTTCTGGCGAAAGCGTTTGCTTCACGTCCAGTCGGTTCTTTAAAATTAACCGTTTGCCGATGACGGCCTCAATTTGTGTTTGAAAGTGCGAACGGAGACTTTGTGTTCCAGCTCGTGCGAGTTGGACAAGAAGAAGAAAAAATCCGCTTTCGTCAGAGGTGTGGCCAAGGAATTGATTGATGAGGTCAGCTTGTTCAAGGCTGAAATGTGCCGGTCCGTTTAGTACCTGGGAAACGTAAGCGCTTTGACAGCCGATTGCGTTGGCTAATGCAGAACGAACGCCGCGCCCACCGCTGGGTCGGGTTTTGAAATTCTCGTTGAGGTAGGCTTTGTAATCTTTGAAATCAAAGATGTTTCTTTCCATTCCGGCGGCGACCCCAATCCTTTCAACGGTAAGTATAACTTAAAATGAACCCGTATAATTAATTAAAATAACGTATCGTAAGGGTTTGGGGTTGGGTATATTGCATTGCGTTACGGCGAACTAAGAACTTAATTAGAAAGGATATATTTATGAAAATGATTACGGTTGGATTCACGGCGGTGGCTTTAATGATTTCGGCGAGTGCCTGGGCAAGCCCTGGCTCCCGTGCCTGTCTGAATATGGAGGATCTACAGAAGAAACTTGAGGAGCTTCCAGATTCAGCGCTTACCCGGAATCAGGTAACGGATATTCAAATCGCTGGCGACACAGTTTCGGACTGGTACCAGTACGACACGCTGAAGGCATATTTCATAGCAAGTACAATTTCGGCGGCTCAAGCTAAGAAGCAGTCCGGTCCCGTATATCAGGACGGGTGTAATAAAGTTACTTTCACGAATCCCAGCGGCGAGAAAAATAGTTATCGAATTACCGCATTTACCGAGCGTTCTCTGGAATTGGTTCCGGAGATTGGCAATGAGCCGCGCAAGATGCGAATTGCGTTTCTTCAGGACGAAAACGGCCAGGAATTTGTTCAAGATCAATTTGAAATCGAATACGCACAGTTTCGCGGTTGCAGGGATGGACGACGCGTTACCGAGAAACACATTGTAACGGTCACTACCAATTCGCACTGGGGTATGTCGTTGGCACGAGAGGAACATGTTTCGGCAGAATTACTGGCCAAGATTTCCCGGTCTCTTTTGACCGGCCCGGTTGACGTCTGCAATCAATAAGATCGTTCGCCAGAACGGGGGGCTGCCAAGGCAGCCCCTTTTAATGTAAAATCAATAACTTACAGTGGATTGACGCGTCGCGTTAACTCATGGTAAAGAAGTCTGGTTATGTGGTTGAAACAAAGCGCATTGTTAGGACTGACGGGAATCTTGGGATACTTACTGTTTTCATGTCCGGTGTGGGCCGGTGCAGATAGCAGCGGTGGTGGCGATATTCGCCCACCCGAATCCGGATCTGCATGGTTTTTGGGAGTATCAAAGAGCGTGCGCTATTGCGCTCAGATCTCCAAAAACTTTGGCACCTCTCGCCAGTTCGCTGAAAAAGCGGTTGAGGATGCGTTTCAAATCTGGAGTGACTACATAGAGGAACATCGCGTACACTCAACTCTGTATGGAGAGTATCGATTAGCATTAGATTTTGTTCCAGTTCGGTGTGATGGCACTCAGGATCTCACGTTCTATTTTGGAATTCGCAATAATGTTATCGAAGCGGTCCGGCGCGAATATTACAATCCCGTGGCTTTTGCTCATCGCGTCTCCTATGACGCCAAACGTGGATGGGGAAATGGATTTATTTGGGTAGCGGCTGCAGGCACTGTTGAACCGCAAAATTCTTTTCCGGCCTGGAGTGATACGGAAGGAGCAGCTAAGTATCACCTGAAGGGGCAAGTCCTTCATGAGATTGGTCACGTACTCGGAAATGACCACATTCCTGATACCATCATGCGGGAAGATTTTCCCGAACTCCTTCGACCTGGCAAGCCATACACACAGCTGACGCGAATTGATGGAACCAAGGCCCTTCTGCTTTGCTCGGACAATTACTGCAACGCTAAGTATCCGGGGGTTGTAGATGGAGAAGACCTGAATACGCAAAAGGGACCGAGCTATGGTGAAACCTTCAAGCGGTTCGTTGGAAGAGACCCAGTGGGCGCCGTGAATGCGAAATTATCCTTTACGTCCGATCCGCACACTCCCCCTAATGTCCGAGTAACGATAGAAGATAAAGCTGGCAGTTTTGAGATACCGTTCATGATTCGGTACGACAGCGCCTATACGGGTGTTTCGTACACAATTCCGTCTCCAATATTTAAAGTAGTCTTTATACCGCCTGGAGCAAGTATCCCGGAGGTCCACGCTGAGCACTTGATCGGTGGAGTTATCTATGGGGTAG
This sequence comes from Bdellovibrionota bacterium, assembly GCA_035291325.1. Lineage (GTDB taxonomy): Bacteria > Bdellovibrionota > UBA1018 > UBA1018 > UBA1018 > XYD1-FULL-55-31. The sequence continues at coordinate 3,126 of DATDSK010000124.1, forward strand.
TGAAAACCGCATCTGGAGAAGAATTCATGGCCGTCACTGAGCTGAACATGAACGGTGGCCTGGGTCCTGTTTCGGTTAAATATTTTGACAAAAAAGGAATGAAGGACCTGTTTTTATCGTTGGACTTTGACCTCTTTAAATTTGATCCCAGGCGAGCACAATTGAACTAAGCGCAGTCCACTATTGCCCGGTGCAATGGGTGCAACTCAATAGTTAGTGATCATGACCGACGAGGTTATCGAAAGACGCATCTTCTCTGGCATCCCTGAGAAAATCGCTACGCACCAAAGATCGCGCATCGAAAATGACCGCGCGATTTCAGGATCACGCACTTTGATTTCCAAAAAATGAGAAAATCAGCGCGCCAGAATGATTTCATAGGGTCCAAATCGTCCATAACGTCGCCGGATTGCCGCGTTTCCGATGGGGGAGGTGGCCGACAAACAAATCCATTTCGAACCCTCAATGTGCCGCAAAGTCTAAATCTAAGTATCCGTTGGCAAATTTAGATCAGAGCCAATATCGCGAGGGTTTAAATCCGGGGTGGCTCGATTTACGCTCTTTTCTTGCCTGAACGCGTGTAGTGTCACAGGTAACCGGAGACACGCGGGGTATCTCCGGTCCCTTAAATTCTCCTTATGTCTGCGGCTTGTCGGGCGCAACTTTCATGTGTTGCAAAACCTCTTCCGCGAGTTTCCGGAAAACGGGCGCGGCATGAGATCCACCGTGAGAGCCGGATTTATCCGTTTTAGGCTCATTCAGACCGACGTAGATTTCGATCTGCGGCTTGCTGACCGGAGCGAAACCGATAGAGCTCGCAAAATTGGATTTCTTTAGCCCGTGCTCGAGATCCCATTCGGTTAGATCGGGATCATATGAACTCGCTGTCTTTCCCGCAGTCGTATAGAGAGCGCTATCGGCGCGATCTTTTCCTTTTGCAGTTCCCTGGAGAACGACCTGCCTTAAAATCTCCTTCGCTTTTTCCGCGTTTTCTGGAGACATCACACGCCTCACGAGTTTAGGAGACGAATCACGATCATTTGCGAGTTTTGGCATCAGCAGTTGGCCGCCGTTTGCGATCGCGCCAAAGGCTTGAACTGGGATTAACCCGATTTGGTAGACACCTAAGCACCGTGCTATATTTGGTCCGCAATGCAGGACAACAAGGTCGAAAAGGAGTCGCAGGAGCTTTACGGATGAGTTCAAGCCGCGGCAGTTCGCCTGGTCTTAGATGAAGGCGAAAAGTAGACGGTAATGCGATGAAGCCAAAATTGTCAGTTGAACTTATACCCTCAACAAACTTTGGTATCAATGTACGGTCACGGCTTGGTCTCGAGATTTGGAACACTCTGCGTAAGATTGTATACCACCGTTCGGGGTATCGCTGTCAGATTTGCGGCGGTAAGGGATCGGCTCATCCCGTAGAAGCGCATGAAGAATGGGAATACGATCACGAAAATAAGATTCAGAGATTGGTCGACATTCTCGCCCTCTGTCCGACGTGCCACAGAGTGAAGCACTTTGGTCGAACGGTCGCTCTTGCTAAAACGGAGCTGGGCAAGAAAAACTACCAAGAGGCGCTTGAGAAACTGCGAACCGTGAATTGCTGGACGCAGAAGGAAACGCGCAGGTACATCGATAAGGCGTTTGCTCAGCACGACGAGGACAGCAAGCACCAATGGACGGTCGATATAGGCTTTGTCGAGCAATTTGGCGTATCAGTGCCGCCGCTTGACCTGACGCGAGGTCTAGTGAGTACGAGCCACCCGCCTTCGGAAGACCGTATCGAAAATAGCATTCAGAGCTTAGCACCGATCACTCGCCGAAAGAAAAAGGGGAAGAAGGGCGGAAAGAAGCGCTACAAGAGGAGCGACTATAAAAGTCCGAACCGCTGAGTTAGGGTGCAGTCCTATGATATCTATCAGAGATGTTGTTTTGTCCGATGCCCGAGGAATCGCCCGAATCCACGCTAAAGCTTGGAAGAACACTTATCGTGGAATCATGCCCGATGAAGTTCTCGACGGTATGTCGGAAGAAGCAGGTACTCCTAGGTTTGAAGCGCGTATTCGGGAGCACTTGCAAACAAAGTCGGAATATCCATTTTTGGTTGCGGTCGAAAATGATCGGATCATCGGTTTTTCTCACGCGATCAAACCGGAGGATCCGACCGTCAGGTTCGATTTCGCGATCAAGGCGATTTATATTGATCCGTCTTTTCAGGGCTTAGGCGCAGGAACTCAGCTCGTACTTGAAACAGTCGAACGTATTGTGAAACAAGGCTCTCGCTCGATGGTGATTTGGGCGGCAAGTCAGAATCCGTGGCGTCGGTTTTATGAAAAGCTTGGCGGAACCGTCATCGACGACACCCAGACGATTGAAATCGGCGGCAAAAAAATTCCCCACACGATCTACGGATGGGATGACGTGACAGCCCTGATTAGATCGATTCGATGAGGGGAACAGGCGCGGAAGTAATTCGCCTCGACTGGGACGTGGTCCACTGAAGTGCGCGCGGGGATTGGAGGTGTCCAAATCTGTCGGGGGTTATCTCACATATATATGAGAGAAGAGGGCGATTTTTCTCTTCTGACCCTACCTTGAAAGTGGGAAATTGATATTTTTGAAAATCAATGCGTGCCATTCGATCCGACTGCTATTTAATATCGCACAGACTTCATGGGACAGCGCCGTACGCTGGGCATAGGTAGCGTTCTTGCGCCGAAACCGGCGGACGGTATCGTTCCGGCATGGAAGACCAGATTCAGATTCATGGAAACGACGCCAAGCAACTCGACGGGCTGACGCCACACCAACTTGTGTCGGAAATCCGGCAGATCTCAAGCCAGTACGAGCAAGAAGTTCCGGGCGGACGGCGGCGCTGGCCGGAGAGCATCAGAAGCCGTGTTCTCGCGCTCGGCAGACTCGGTGTTGCGCCCTCGAAGGTTGGAGACCTCACCGGGATCCCACGAGCTACGGTGTTCCTCTGGTTCAGAGCCCTTCCGGGCCGAGCAAGAGCGCGAAAGCGAACTCTGGCCGGAGGCGGCGAATTTATTCAAGTCAAAGAGCGTCCAACGGTAAGACGGGTCGAAGTCAGTCCAACCGTTGGATTGGAAAGCGCAGCTGTTCTGGTCACCCCAGAGGGGTTTCGAATCGAATTTCCAGACTCAAGTGGCTGGCGTGCGGCGTGCGCGGCCTATCGCGATCTGAGGGCGACAGCGTGAGTTTGCGGCTTAAGCCGGGACATCGCATTTTTGTTTACTCCGAGTACATCGATCTTCGCGCCGGCTTCGACAAGCTCTCGATGATCGTGCGTGAGAAACTCGGCGCTCAACTCGTCGATGGCGATCTGTACCTGTTTCTCGGCCGTGACCGGCGCAAATGCAAAGCGATCTGCTACGACGGAACTGGGGTACTGCTCGTTGCGAAGAGGATGGAGCGGGGCCGTCTCATGCGTCTCGAAGATCTCGACGAAAAAGAAATCACGTCCGACGAACTCGACTGGCTCTTACGAGGAAGCGTGATTAGAAGAGCAAAATTTGGCGTACTTCCGGTTGACAATCGTGTGGTGCCACCCAATATATCAGTACGCCACAACGATGACTCAGCTCGAACAAGAAAATAATATCGAAGTTGTAAGGCAGTACGCGATTCTTTATCGGGACGAGGCCAGGCGCTTGGCCTCCGAAAACTCAAAACTTAAAGGCAATAGTTCCCAAGACGCGCAACAGTATCTGCACGCAAGACTTCGCGATCAGCTCACCCGCATTCGCAAAAAATTCTTCGGCTTCGGTCGTGAGGAACTCCAACCAAAGAAATCCCGGCCTGTTGGACACAAACAACAAAAATTGCGACTCCACGGCAAACGCGCGCACATCGAGAACGAGAAAAAGCGAGAAGCCAAGGAGTACGGGAAAGCCCGCGACGTCGTCAATCAGCTGAGCGAGCGAATTGAACACGATTTTACTCTCGATGGCCTTCGCCAAGAGAATGAGATAAGAGAGATCGCCGTGACGGACCCGAAGGAGCCCTGGAAAAAGATGGAGTTAATGCCGCAGGAGACTGTCGAAATCACGATAGTCGAGCGGACCTATAAAAAGGTCGTGCATCGGCAGGCCAGGTACAAACTCAAAGACGAATACAATAAAGCCGGCAAAGACGTCATCATTACCGCCCCTGGGCCGGTGAAGCTTAAGCCGGGGTGTCAGTACTCGGTGGACTTCGCGCTTGCAGTGGCATCGGACAAGTACGAGTTCCACCTTCCGTTGGAGCGCCAACGTCGCAAAATGGAATCGGCGGGGCTCAATGTCGAGGTAAAAACATTATTCGAGCTTTGCCGCTCGGTCGCTAGCATTGCGATGAAATCGTGATCCCGAAGATTCGCAGAGATATTCAAGCGGATTTTTGCGCTGTCCACCTGGATGAGAGTCCCTGGCCCATTAATGGCTCCAAAGACAGCGACGGACAGATGTGGGTCATGAGTAACCGAATCGGGTGCCTGTATCGGTTCGAGCCGACCCGTTCTGGAAGAATCGCCGTTGAGATGCTTAAAAACTACAAGGGGGCCGCCGTAACGGACGGGTTCTCCGGTTACAATCGCCTGCCACGAGAACTAGAAGGGGTCCGACTCGGAGGCTGCTGGGGCCATGCGAGGCGTGAATTTTTCGAGCGGATCGACGACTTCTCGGAAGCCGAGCAGTTCGTGGACATGGTCGATCAGCTCTATGCGATCGAGGACAAGGCCGAGACATTCGTGCAATTAGCGGAACTCCGCAGGACTGAATCGAAAGCCCTCATTGAAAAAATGCACGCTTGGCTTTGGGACGTAAAACGGCGCTATCTTCCCGGTGACGGAATCGTGGCCGGGGCGAACTACAGCTTGAAGCGCTGGAAAGAGCTGACCCTGTTCCTGCGCGACCTCACGGTTCCGCTGGACAACAACTACGCCGAACTCGCGCTTCGGCATATCGTGATGGGTCGCAAAAACTTTGCAGGTTCCAAGACCATCGACGGCGCCGATGTCGCGGCAACACTTTACACGGTAATCGAGAGCTGCAAGAAAGTCGGCCTGGATCCTCGCGAGTACCTCAAATACATCATTACCGAGCGTTGGCACGAGCGCGATCCTAAGTCGCCGCTAGAGTACTCACTGCAAAAGTTCGGAAAGAACGAAGAAGTGATGTTCCCTGCAAAATCGGACTGGGAAATCAAGCCCGCGTAGCTCGGCAAGCTACGTCCTCTGTCCCACTAGGCTCGGATTAGAGATTATGAGCGGTCCTTGCAGCGCTTCAGTGTCACAGGGTGAGTAGCTCTGAAGTAAACCCCTTCCTGCGTATCTGTAGTGTCCCCTCACTTTTTGGACAACTCAGGCCGCTAATTTCCCCGCATACTGCGTCGGCGTGAGGTATCCCAGCGCCTGATGCGGCCTTTCGTTGTGATATCGGTCAATCCATTTCCCGATGACTTCGAATGCGT
>DATDSK010000125.1:0-14067 GCA_035291325.1 Bdellovibrionota bacterium
CGTAACCCCCGAAACCTTTGGGTATTTAGAGGCCGAGATGAAACTGAAAACAAAGAAATCAGCCGCCAAACGGTTTAGCTTTACCGCGACCGGCAAAATCAAATTCAAACGCACCAACAAGCGCCATAATTTGGGCAACAAATCCGCCAAGCGTAAGCTGAAACTTCGCTCGGGGGCATATCTTTTCGATGGAGATATCAAGCATATCGAAAAGTGCATGCCGTACGGATCTCGGTAATAGATTTTAATTTAAGGAGTCTCCATGCCTCGCGCAAAACGTGGTTTTAAGCGTCGTCGTCGTCATAATAAAGTTCTGAAAAAGGCCGAAGGTTTCGTCCTTGGGCGTAAGAACAAATTCAAGCGCACCGCTGAAGCGGTCGATCGAGCGTCCATCTATGCTTATCGCGATCGGCGCGTGAAGAAGCGTGAATTTCGCCAGCTTTGGATTGCGCGCCTCTCTGCCGCAGCCAATAACCTGGATATCAGCTATAACAACTTGATCTCGGCTTTGAAGAGAGCCCAGGTGAAGTTGGATCGCAAGGTTCTGGCCGATATCGCCATCGCCGATCCGAGCACGTTCGCCGCGATTGTGAATCAAGTTCGCGCGTAGTACTCTTATACGATGATCAAAAAATTGGAAGAGATCAGTGCTCAGGCGCTTCGGGACCTGGAGACTGCCTCTACGCTCGACGGCCTCGAGCAGGTGCGGATTTCCGTCCTTGGTAAAAAAGGTGCTCTCAGCGAGGTTCTGAAAACCTTGGGTTCCGTTCCGGCCGCTGAACGCCCGGCAATCGGCGCGGCGGCTAATGAATGGAAACGAAAAATCGAAGCCGCGATTGAGACCCGCAAGGCTTCCCTCGAGAACGCGGCACTTCAGACGCAGCTTGAGCGCGACCGTGTGGACATCTCGTTGCCTTCGCGCCTCCCTCATCGTGGTTCACTTCACCCCATCACGCAGACGACCCGAAAAATTATTGAGGTCTTCTCGAGAATCGGCTTTGACGTCGTCACCGGGCCCGAGGTGGAAACGGATTTTCTCAATTTCGAAGCTGTCAATATTCCGGCTGATCACCCAGCCCGGGACATGCAGGACACGTTTTTCATGGGTCCCGGGGTCGTCCTTCGCACGCATACTTCGGCTGTTCAGATGCGGACGATGAGAAATCAGTCCTGGCCGCTCAGGATACTTGCGCCGGGCGCGGTTTACAGAAACGACAGCGATGCGACTCATTCGCCGATGTTCCATCAGGTCGAGGGTCTCTGGGTCGACCGGGACGTCAAGATGAGTGATCTGAAGGGAACTCTCCTTTTCTTCGCGCGTGAAATGTTCGGAGCAGATGCGAAAATCCGGTTGCGACCGAGCTACTTTCCCTTTGTCGAGCCCGGGGCTGAAGTGGACGTGAATTGTTTCCTCTGCCGTTCGAAGATTTCGGACTCCTGTCGGGTGTGCAAGGGAACGGGCTGGCTCGAGATCCTGGGCGCTGGAATGGTTCATCCGCGGCTTTTTGAGATGGCGGGATACGCAGAAGCGGTTCGCTCCGGGGCCCTGACAGGATACGCCTTCGGGATGGGAGTGGATCGCATCGCGATGCTTTTGCACGGCATCCCTGATCTTCGCCTCATGTTCCAGAGCGACGTCCGTTTTCTCAAACAGTTTTAGCTTCCTTAACGTTTTTGCGAAAGTGAGTGATCTCCCATGCGCATTTCGTGGAATTGGCTTTCTGAAATGTTGGATCTCGGCAAAGTCGGCGGGCCTCAAGGCCTGGCGACTTTGCTGACCGCGCGCGGTCTCGAAGTTGAAGCCATTGAACGTCAGGATCAGGGACTTGAGAAAGTCATTACGGCGAAGATTCTGGAGCGACTTCCGCATCCCCAAGCAGATCGACTGAGCATCTGTAATGTGACTACCGGGACGGGGAATCCTCTTCAGATCGTCTGTGGCGCCCAGAACATGAAGGCCGGCGACACGGTCGCATTGGCCCAAGTCGGGTCTTTGCTTCCGAATGGCGCGAAAATCGAGGCCGGCAAGATTCGCGGGATCGTCTCAAATGGGATGCTTTGTTCGGAGCAGGAATTGAAGCTCGCGGAGACTTCCGAAGGCATCATGATTCTTCCGGCCGAGACGCCGCTCGGGCGGCCGTTGGCCGAAATTTTGGGGCGAAACGACACGGTTCTCGTGCTTAAGCTGACGGCCAACCGCGGTGATTGCATGAGTCACTGGGGAATCGCGCGCGAACTCGGGGCTGCTCTCGGTCAGAAACCCAAACGCGCGGCTGTCGAGCTCCTTGATTTCAAGAAGAAGAGCCCCGTTTCGATTCATTTGGACGCGGATGAAGCCGCGCCGCAGTTTTTCGGCTGCTATATCGATCATGTCAAAGTCGGCCCCTCCCCGGAATGGATCGTGAAGCGCCTCGCAGCCTTGGGAACTCGTTCCATCAACAACGTCGTGGATGCGAGCAATCTCCTGTTGCTTGAACTTGGCCATCCTACCCACGCTTACGACGCCGATAAGATCGAGGGCGGCGAGATTCGCGTCCGGACAGCGCGTGAAGGGGAGACACTGCCCCTTCTTGACGGCCAGACAGTCACGCTTTCGGGTACGGAACTCGTGATTGCTGACCGGGAACGCGCGATCGGCCTCGCGGGGGTGATGGGCGGCGGGAACTCCGAAGTTCAGCCGGGGACTTCGAGGATTTTTCTGGAGTGTGCCGAATTCGATCCCGTTCGTGTCCGACGAGCCGCTTTTAAACACCAGAGAAGGACCGAGGCGGCGCAACGTTTCGAGAAGGGCATCGATCCGAGTGCCCTGCCTCATGTCATCAGCCGTCTCGCCGGTCTCATCATCGAGCTTGCCGGGGGCGAGATCCGCGGGGCGTGCGCGGCGCAGACCTCATCGAGAATTTCGCCCAAGAGACCGGAAATCGAGGTTACGCCGGCTTATTTCGAGGAATTCCTGGGGATGCCCGTTTCGGCCGAAATCGCTGAAGCCATTCTCGTCGGCTTGGATTGCGAAGTTCGGAAGAAGGGCTCGCAGTGGCGCATTATTCCCCCGTCTTATCGCCTCGATCTTTTTATCAAGGAAGACATCGCCGAAGAGATCGCGCGGTCGCAGGGCTACGATAAAATCCTTGAGAGGATCCCACCTCTCACTTCGGCTCCCCAGTCGAGCCATTCCGCCATCCAGGCGGCGCGTTTCGCGCAAACGAATCGCGCGAAGGATTCCCTGATGCGGGCGGGGTTGAGTGAAACCCTGAACTTCGCGTTTACGAGTAAAGCCTGGCTTTCGAAATTCGGGATGACCTCGACAGCGCCCTTGCTGAACCCGCTGAGCGAAGAGTTCGAGGTGCTCGTGCCTTCCCTTATTCCGGGGCTGGTGCGTAATGCGCTGGAGTGCTGGCGGCATCACTTTGGCTCTGAAGTAGTGCCGATCAGGCTCTTCGAGATCCGCCCGACGTTTTTCGGGACCTCCGGGGCGATTCGGGCCCTGGATGAGCAGAATACCGGCGTCGAGGAGCGTTGGAGTTTAGCGTTTGCCGTCTCGGGCACCCGGTTCGCCGGGGGCCTTCGGAATGAACAGGGCGAGGTGGATTTCTTCGATATCAAGGCGATTCTGGAAACGCTCTTTGAGAGCCTCGGCACCAAGGGTGTGAGATTTCAGCCCCTGTCTGCTTCTCGATCCAAGAGCAGCATTCAGGAGCTTTTTCATCCCGGCAAAAGCGTCGAGGTGCTCGCGGGTAAGGACGTGGCCGGGTATTTTGGGCTATTTCACCCGGGAAAAGCCCGTGAATTGAAACTTCCTGCTCCGCTCTGGATCGGCGAGTTGAACTGGGAAGTCCTTTCCAGGCTTTCTCGTCCTGTTTACGAATCTCCCGCTTTTAAATCGTGGAGTGAGTTTCCTTCGATCGAGCGTGACTTCGCCTTGCTTGTCGGGGAAGGCACAACAGCTGACAAAATTACTCAGGTAGCACTGAAGGCTGGGCGGCCATTGGCAAAGGTTGCAAAGATTTTCGATGTTTATCGTGGTTCTCAGGTGGTCGGGGGGATGACAAGCGTCGCGGTACGGGTTATCTTTTATGATGAAAGCCGAAGCTTACAGGAGTCCGAGGCGGAAGCTGCGTCGACGCAGATTCTTGAAGCCTGGAAAAAAGAACTCGGAGTTCAGCTTCGAAGTTAAATAAGACGTTCGTATGAGATGCCCATGAGGGGCCTTTCAGAGAGCGATCCGGTGCAAAAGCCGGTTGAGAAAAGGAGAAGCCACAGTGGCGATGACCAAAGCGGATATCGTGGAAGCGCTTTACGAAAAAGTAGGATTTTCGAAGAAAGAAGCGGCGGATTTGGTTGAATTGGTTTTTGACACGATCAAGACGACGCTTTCACAAGGTCAGAAAATTAAAATTTCAGGATTCGGCAATTTTGTCGTGCGCGAGAAACGTTCGCGTATTGGACGTAATCCGCAGACCGGGGAAAGCATTGAGATCGGCGCGCGTCGTGTTTTGACGTTTCGTCCGTCCCAGGTTCTCCGCGCCGAAGTGAACGCGAGCCTGGAAGGCACGCCGATTCCGGCCGGACAAGTTAAGGAAGACGATGATGACGACGGAGACGAATAGAGTCACGATTCCGGATCGGCTCTATTTCCGAATCGGTGACGTCGCGGAGCTCGCCGGAGTGAAGACATATGTCCTCCGGTTCTGGGAATCGGAGTTTCCGATTATCCAGCCGCAAAAATCCGCCACGGGACAGCGGATTTATCGACGCAGCGATGTCGAATCGATCCTGATGATCAAACATCTTTTATACAATGAGCGTTATTCGATCGAGGGGGCTCTGAAGCGCATTAACGAGCTTCGTGCCGAAGGCCAGCTGAAAGCATTCAAACAGGAAACAGCTTCCCCTGGCAAAGATCCTCGTTCTGAAGAGCGATTGAAGAAAGCCGCAGCTTTGGCTTCACAGCTGAGATCTCAGGGACAAGTCCCGATTTCGAAGCTTTTTGTGTATTAAAAAGGGCGATTCTTAGCCAATTTTTTGATAATCGGGCGCGCGAGATTTCGCCCGAGGACGCTCTCCATTTGACAGAGCAGGCCGGGGCTCGTGAAATTGAAATCAGTCACGTGGCCTTCGATGAGGTCGACGGCGGCAAGTCGAATTCCGCGGGAACGCAGGTTTTTTGAGATGAGTCGCGCCGTCCGGTTTTCGCGAGCACTGAGCTGGGAGGGTTCGATTCTGCTTCCGCGATCGACATTCACCCTGAAATCACCGCCGACGGGAAGCTTGCGGACGTGGGCGAGCAATTTTCCGTCGATGAACCAAAGCCGTTGTTCCCCCTCCGAAATCCCTTCCAGGAAACGCTGCAAGAGGACGGGGTTCCGGAAGTTTTCTGTCTCCCGCGCGATCACGGTTCTGGCTTCTTCGATGCCGCTTTGAGAACGCCAATCGAGGAGCTCGACTCCTTTGCTTTGGCAAAGGTGCAGCGGTTTAAGGACTGTTCTGCCCTCTTTCTTTCCGAAAGATAGAAGGTAGTCCCATTGCGAAGCCACAACGGAAGGAGGCGTCACGTTCTTGAGAAGAAGTCCCTCGATCTTTTCATTCGTGGAGAAAAGGACATCGGGCGAATTCACGATTTCGACGTTCTTTTTCCCGGAAACCGATTGGGAAAGCAACTGCAACGGGTGGAGGTAACTGAAATCGACGGGAGGATCCATCCGGTAATGAATGCAGTGGAACTCTCCGGGATGGGAAACTCTGGCGGGGCCGGGGTGTATTTCAGAGCGGTCAACACTGGGGCCGGGGACCAACGGGTGAGCATCGAGAAGAACGCGGTTTTTCTCCCAGCGGATGGTCCGCACGCTGCACCAGTAGCTCGGGAACCCCAGTTCCAGGGCTTCCCGGGCCAGACGAAGAGTGGTGTCACGGCCGTGGTCGAGAAAATGCCATGGATCGGTGATCCAGAGAAAGCGATTCATGTATGCGCGGCCTCGAGGAGGCGTTCGACCTGCGCGGAGATCTCGAGGAGTGGTTGCGCTTTTGTCCCGAAGGATGAGGCCAAGGCCTGACTGGCCGCGCTCAGGCGTTGAAGCATCATGTTCCTGGCTTCAGTCGCGGTCATATGGAAAAGAATGCTGATGGGCTTGCCTTTATCCTGCTCGGCGTCGGCGAGATCATCGGCAATCTGAAAAGCGAGTCCGAGCTCGTTTCCGAACGTGGCAATCACGGCGCGCCTCGTGTCCTTGTCACCGATATTGGCGAAGTCCACGGGTATCAGCAGTGAGGCGAGAAACAGCGCGCCTGTTTTTTGCTCCTGCATGCGTTCGAGCGCCTCGATTGACGAATTTTCATCCAGCAGCATTTCGGCGGCTTGGCCGCCGATAACGCCTTTCGGCCCCATTGCCCAGATCAGGCGTCGCAAGGCCCGAACGAAGCACTTCGGCGGTAGATATTCCTCCGCCTTGCTGAATACCTCGACGGCGATGGCGACGAGAGCGTCACCGGCAAGCAGCGCGATCGGTTCTCCGAACTGCTTGTGGTTCGAGGGGCGGCCACGGCGAAAGTCATCGTTGTCCATGCACGGGAGGTCGTCATGAATCAGGGTGAAGCAATGAACCATCTCGAGCGACAGCGCGGCGGGAATTGCGACCCGTTGGTCGAGCTCGAGCATATCCGCGCAGGAGATCAGGAGCCTCGGCCGGATTCTTTTCCCGGGCGCGAGGAGCGAGTATCGAATCGATTCAGCGAGATGCAGCGGCGTCGCCGTGGTGGGGTCGCCGAGAACATGATCGAGAGCTTGCCGAAGAAGATGATCAATATCCAGTTCCATCATTATCTCTCTATTCTCATTATTGTCAGGGCGCGACCGGCGAATATCCGGGGCTTGATAGCGGTCCGTTGAAGTCATAGGCATAGCCGCCGTCCGGCTGTTTGCCGGGCGCCAGCATGGCCTCGAGCAGAATCATGGGTTTCAGAATATTCTGGGATAGGTTGAACTTCGCGCGAACAGCGAGATTGCTCATCTCGAGTTGTCGCGCAAGCGTGATGTCGCCGGTGACGGTCGCGTGAATATCGTCCGCGCTGTTCCCGGACTTTCCGATCCGCAGGGTTTTGATGTGGAGCTTTCCTTTCTCGATCGAATAATCGAACTTCGATTCCGATACCGAAACGGCGGGTATCGGAAAACCCGTGACCGTCTGGTTGTCGACTTTGAGCTTTGAGAGCGCAATCGCGCCTTCGCCGTTCAGGGTCGTCGGGGTATTCATGTCTCCGCTTAAAGACGCCGTACCGTCCAGAATCGCGGTCCCGGTGACCGGAAGGAATTGAAAAGCGCCGATCTTTTTAAGGTCGAGTTTGTTCGCATCGAAATTGAACGCGATCTCGGGACCTCTCATTTTCATTGAAAATGATCCCGTCAACTTGCCGCCCTGGTTCTCCAGGCGAAAATCCCCGGCAAACTTTCGAAAAATAAGCTGAAGAATCGATGGCGACGCTTCGATTCGATCGATGTGAAGTTCGGGGTTGGGCGGAGGAAGACGCAAGGTGACGTCCTTTAGAGAATACGAAATACCGAACCCGATTCCGATTTTGCTCTCGGCGGCGGTATAGGTGATTCCTTTGTCCGAAAGAACCGCCGTGATCTGGCTTTGAATGTAGTTATGGAAACGGTCTTCCGGAAGCTTCATGACGGTGAAGAACGTGAGCAGGGCAAGGGATGAAAGGATCCAGGTCGCGGTTCGAAGGGACTTCGCCAGGCGAGAAGGGGGCGCCACTACCAGATGAGTCGCCCCGTCTTCACCGGTCTTTTGCGGACCTTCGCCGGCGATCTCCGATGCCGCGATCTCCGCAGTATCTTCGGGCCCGGGCGGCGGTTGAACGGGCTTCCTCGTCGCGGTGAGCGTCGCTTCCTTTGTTTTATCCGGCGTTGTCTCGGGATCCATCATCAGAACCTCTTTGTGAAGAAGACCTTATTTGCTCGCCAACGAAAAGGCTGAAATAGAGAACGTCGCGTCCATATATCCGCTCGGGTCGTTTTTCGTGTCGATTTGAAGATTACGCAGCTTGACGGGGCGGGGGCCTGATTCCAGTCCGAACGCGAAAAGGATGACTTGCCGGATATTCACGTGCTTCAGGGTGATGTCGAGCAGCGTTTCCTTGACCTCGGATCCCGAGCTGGAAGGCGCCGGCTTTTCGGGCGAAATGGTGAGCGCGCTTCTATCGATTTGGTAATTCCCGGCCGTGCTCTCAACGTAGGCGGACCACGGTCCCTGGGTTGACGCTGCTCCGGAGGCTCTCGAAGTAACACCTTGCAGCCTTTTGAGTTCGTCATTCGCGGATTCGATCACCCGCAGTAAATCGCTTTTGGTCCGGAGTTCCTTTTTCAGGCGGTAGACCCCCGCCATCGAACTCATCACGATCGCGAGTACCAGGAGAACCACGCCCGCCATGAAGCCTAGTCGGAGATACGTTTTGCTCTGTTGGTCAAACTCGTCCCATTTTGACTTGATCTGTTGAAACCAGGCCTGCTCGCTGATGTAGTCTCCCGCATTGCTGAGCCATCGACTCAAGGCCGCTTTACTTTGCATAACCGCCTCCATTCGCGCCCGCCGGGCCGGGACTCGTCGCGATGGGTTTGCCCGAGAATGTCAGCTTCCATCGTTTTTTGTCCGGAGTGGTTCCGCTGACTTCTTCCAGCTTGCTTTGTTGCAATCCGCTGATCTTTTTCGTGAGTTCGTTCGCCAGCTGCTGGGCAGCCTGTGGATTCGATACGAGTACTGAAATCGAAGCATTCGAATCGCCCGAAGGGGAGTATGGCGAGCTCGGAGCCGAGCCGACCTGAAATTGGGTGACATCAACGACGATGTTTGGCGGAATCGTCGTCGAGAGGTCCCGAAGGAAGTCGAGGGGCGAATTCGGATTGGGGCCGAGGAGCTGGTACAGTTCCCGTTGTTTTGTGAGTTCCTTGTTGATGGATGTACGAAGCGTACTCGGGCTCGCCACGTAGTTTCTTACCGCGCTTCCGGAAATACCGTTGAAAAAGCTTTTGATGCTGGATTCAAGCTGCGAGTTCACCGTCGCGAGCCGCTGTTTGTATTCGAATGACTGGACGACCAGGCTCAGCACCAAACAGGACGCAACCGCCGCACTCGCCAGCATGAGCCGGCGGATCGTTTCGAAGTCCATTTCACGGGTCCGGCCCTGTTTCGCGAATTCACCTTTGCGGAAATTCACGCTCGTCGTCCGGTCAGGTCCCACCAGGCAAAGGGCCGCTGAAGCGGCGAGTACAAAGCTCGCATCGGTGTGTTCGGAATAGGTTACTCCGGACGCGGCAAGCGAGCTCAGGGTCTGCAGGGGTTTTGCCGTGATCTCGAGGGATTCGGCGATCAAAGCCTCAATGCCGGGGAGGAGTGCGGTGCCGCCCGCGAGATAAACAGCGCCAAAGTGTTCGCGTGTCACGCTCTTGCAGGTCAGCATGGCTTGGTGGAGTTCACGAATGAGTATTTGAAGGGGTTCAATCAAGGTGTCTGAGAATGCGATCTGCTCGGGGGTGGCATTCTGGCTTTGCGTCGACGGGATCACGAAGCCGTGGTCCAGTTTCGCCTTCTCGGCTTCCTCGATCGAAATGCCGTATTTCTGACTGATAGCCTGGCTGATATCCCGGCCTCCCCACGCGATCTCGCGGGCCATGATCGGAGTGCCTTTCCAGTGGACGTAAAGGGTCGTCCGTTCCTTTCCTATCTGGACGAGAAGTACCGGCCTTTGCATCGTCTGGGCCGGCACGATGCGATTGAGAAGAGTTCGATAGGCCCAAGCCTCGGTGGTCAGAAGGTCCGGGTCGATTTCAGCGGAGGCGTACTTGACGAGAGTGGCGGCGACCCGCTTTTTCAGACTCGCCGCCACGTGGACGAGTGTTGCATTTTTTGACTGTGATACCGCCGTATAGTCGTAGACCGCCTGTTCGAGCGGAAAGGGGAGTTCGTCTTCCAGTTCGAAGCCGATGGCGGCTTGAATTGCTTTTTTTCCGCGCGTAGGCAACTGGAGATTGCGGAACGTGACATCAGCCGATGACATCGCGACGGCTACGCGGTCCGGTTTTTTCGGGAGCCCGGAAATCAGGCTCTGAAGGACCTGTCCGGGTTCGGTTGAACCCTCGAGCGGCAGCTCGTGGTAATCCCGAATCTCGAATCGCCCGAAGGCGCTGTCGATTTCGACGGCTTTGATACTGTGACTGCCCCAGTCAACTCCGAGAATCCGCATAGTTGCACCCTCTCATAAAATTCTCATAAAAGTTACTTTCAAGCCACTGTCCGCTTTTTTGGGGTTCATTTCCGGGGTAGCCCTTGTCGAGGGGTCCTCCGCGTTTCCCGGTGGAGCCGCGCTCTGCTTGTCTCCTTGCGTTTGACTGTCGCCTTTTTTAGGCGTGCCAAGCGTAACCCATGCTTCGATCAGCCGCACAGATTGATTCACTTGCGCTTGAACCGTGATTTTGAACAGCGATTCGTCCACGACGATCCGGATATTCCGCTTCGTAAGGCTTTCTTTAAAGCGATCAACGGCCTGCGAGCCTTTGAAAGCGCCCGTATGATCGGCCAGATATTTGAAAAAGTCCTCTTCTTTCTTGAAAGTATTGTCCTCTTCTTCTGAATCCCGATATTTGAAAAACTCCGTCACTTCTTCCTTCGTCAGATCCGGAACCAGTGCGCGAAGCGTGAACTCGTTCATTGTATTGACGTTGATGCCGGGGGTGGTGCTGACGGTCAGGCCCGGAGCGAGTATGTCGTAAATCTCATCGCTTATGAGCGGGATCATGCGTAATTCGGACATGCTGTAGAACGGAGCGCGTTTGAAAGCCACGGACTCGTTGCCGCTGGAATTCCGCCGTTCGTAGGACCGATCCGCCCAACCGACGATGTTGTCCACCAGGTCTTCGACGCGAAGATCCCGATACTCATTGGCGAAATCAGGATCGGCTTCGAATTTCTGATTGAGAAGCTGGGTGATGTAGTCGCCCAGGCTGTTTCGCGCGTCGTCGGGATTGAAGGTCGGAGCGGGGCTGGGAGAGGCCGCGGGGGTGGGTGGATTCTGAGCTGAAGCTGCTGGAGAGGGTTGAGCTTTGGGCGCGTAGGGCGCCAGGATCATGTTGAGGTTGTACTTGCCTGATTCGGACGAAATCGTGGAAGAGAACTTCCCGTCGAGACCCGAGGAATTCTGGAAGGCTTCGATCGTGCTTTTTTCGTTCGCAGTCATCCCGGGAATGTTCGTCGGAAAGGGATAAAATATCGGAAAGCTCCAGATCTTATCCAGGACCTGACGTGGCACCGCCGGAATCCCGCCGCCGCCTTTGCCTCCGCCCACCAAGTCCTTGACCGTCTGAAAAGCCTTAAGCCTGAGGAGCGACAGCTTGTAGGCGCTTTTCGCGAGATAGTGAACTTTCACCTGATCGAGCGCGTCGAAGGCGATCGTCTGGCTGACCTGAGCGACATAGGTGAACTCGGTAACGAGAATGGAAAGCACGCTGATCGCCGCCATGACGAGAAAAAGAGCAATGCCGCTCGAATCGCGGTGTGTGCCTTGTCCGGTCCGCTTCCGCGGCGAATGCGATTCAGGTGCTCGGGTCAATGCCATAGATCGGAATCTCCGGTCTGAAGACGTACACGCCTTCAAAAAACAATCTGAAAGGTCCGGCCACCTCGACGGTGATCTCAACCTTGTCGGGATAAAGGTCTTTTTGGTCCTCCTTCTCGCTGTCCCAGGAAGTTTCCCAGGTTCCGTTCACGCCCTTGTCGCGGCGAAAATACCGGAACCGGATTTTCTTGATCCCGCGGAGCAGGGGATACTTCACGAGCATCGTATCCCGTTTTTCGTCGTCCTGGTAAACATTGGGACTCGCCGTTTTGACCAGGACGTAAGAATCCGGGATCTCGGGACGGTCCTCGTCCCGATCCGCCTGATAGATGACTTTGGTGAGTTCGGATTCGGGCGCATCTTTGTAAACGCGAATGTGCGACGCCGCTATGAAGCTCATTTTCGAATCTGTTCCGATGAAGTGTCCCGGACGCAACCCCGTTTTATCGACAGCCGGTCCCCAGAACTGCGTGGGCTGGTTCAGGTCTCCCCCCATCAGTACCTCCATTTCATCAGGGTTGGGCGGGGCGGCCGGATCCTTCGCGGGTTTGGGCGGTTCAATCAAAAGGGGAGAGTATATGAGGGAAACGTCTCGCTGCACGATGTTCATTGCCAAGCGGATTCCGTTGTAAAAGTCTCCCTCGCGGCTGAGGACATCTCTCAGGCGATAAGTCTCAACGGTCGCCTGGTAGATGGCGATACTGATGAAAACCAGGATGACCATGGCGATCAGGACTTCCATGAGGGTGAATCCACCCTGATTCGAAAATCTATTCTTGAAGTTCGAATTCATGATTCAGATCCACCCAATACGTTGAAACCGAAAAGCTCTGCTCGCCAGGTCCCTTCTTCCAGAAGATCGTCACCGTGAGCTCTCTGATGGCTTTGGAAATATAGTTCGTGAGCAGCTTGGTCATGAGCCCAGTGATCCCGCCGTCGTCCTCGCCCCCCGAAGCTTTTGAACCGCCGAAATTGAGGGAGGGAAACTTTATTTCCTTGATCTCCATCGTCCAACGGTAGTCCTGATAGGGCTGGGCAAAGTTGCCTCCGTCCTTCTTCTTCACTTCCTCGAAGGTTTTGCCTTCAATTTCGTACTCCGCCTCGATCATCTGGTTTTTCGCGAGCATCGCGACGATGTTGAGCTGTTTCGCGCGATTCGAGGCGTTGATGCTCCCCGATTCCACGGCCAGAATGGAGGCGAAAGCCACCATCATGATCGCCATCGCGATCATCGTCTCGAGAAGGGTGAATCCGCTCTTATCGTTCAAAAATCTCGGCACGAGTCATGTACCTCTCATAAAGGTCGGTCTGGCCGACCAGGGGTGAGATCACGAGCGAAATGCGGTGTTTCGACTCATCCTTCAGATGGATGATCGTGCGTTCAGTCAAGCCGTGCGGGAAAAAATGAGAATAGACGACCCCTTCTGTTATCGGTTCAGGGCTTTCCTGAGTCACGAGATCCTCGAAAGCGACGCCGCGAGGGAGCGACAGCTTTTTTCGGGTGACGCTCTTTTCAATCGAAAACGGGCTCGCCGGTTTCTGTTCCTCGCGCATGAAGCGCTTTCTCCGTTGATCGCGCTCGAGCGTTTCCTTGGTGTCGAGCAGGGCCGTGGTCGGACCGGATTCGACCCAATAGGTATTTTTTTTCAGGTCGTACGCGATTCTGTGGACCTTCCCCGTGATCACGGTCGAGTTGTAAGCCTCCTTGATCGTGGTCGCGATTTCCCTGGCGGCCGAGTTGAGCGAAAGCTGAAAATAGCTCGTCAAGGTGGGAAGGGCGACCACCGTCATCATGCCGATGATCGCCATAACAACCAGCGTTTCTATGAGACTGAAGCCGCGATTTCGCAATATCCTCACTCCAGATCGTCGGAGTTGATATCGGCCGATACTCCGGTACCGCCTTCAGCGGCATCCGACCCCAACGATTTGATCGTGAATTTGTTGCCGTCGGACATGTATGCGAAGTCGTTCCCCCAGGCATCCTTCGGGAGTTTTTTCGAACTCAGGAACCCTTCGGGGTCGTAGTTCTTGCATTCACGCCCGGCGGGAGCCTTGATCAGGGCATCCAGACCTTGTTCCGTGGTCGGGTAAAATCCGCAAACACGGCGGAAATCCTGAAGGATCACTCCCAGCTGCTTGATCTGGATCTTGGTCGAGTTGACGCGTGATTCATCGAACCGTTTCGTGACGTTCAGGCCGATGATTCCCATGATCAATCCCATGATCGCGACGACGATCATCATTTCGATCAGCGAGAAGCCGCTGTTTCCTGTTTGCGGCTTGCGCTGCTGAATCAACCGGATTACGAATTTAACAAGTGTTCTCACTTTGCGCAGCATATGGATTCTCCTTCTCTTGCTAGCGTTGATTTAAATTACTCATATTCATGAGGGGCATAAAAACGGAAAAAACGATGAACCCGATCACCCCGCCCATGGCGACGATCATCAGGGGTTC
>DATDSK010000126.1:0-4849 GCA_035291325.1 Bdellovibrionota bacterium
ATAAAACGCGCAAAAAGACCGAAGATCGCGGCAAGCGCAGCCGTTCTTAAACGGAACAATACTGAACGTATTGTGAGTTTAAGAATCGGCGAGCACGCCGTGAGATTTGGGCTTTTTGCGCGAGCTTTCGCGGTTTTAGGCGGGAAATATTGGCGCGTTCAGGCTAGTTCGAGCCGTTTCCGAAGAGCGCTCTCGTAAGACAGGAAACACCTCCCAAACCGAACCTAAATCGCAGTTTGTCGTAGTTGCTGAATTCAAATTCAATGTCTTGCACGGCTTTTCTGAACGAAACGAACTGCGAACTCGATCTCTTGCCAAAATGTTCAGACCAGATATCCACGAAGCCCTTCCGGTCAATCTCAAGAATGAAGTGATGCTCATCGAGCTGCCTCACCTCCTTGAACCCGAGCCTTTTATAATATGGCACCATGCGTTTATCACACTCTAGGAGATAGGAACTCGCCACCACACGGCCCGACTTTCTTCCCGTCTTTTCAGTTATTGAGAATGGATAGTCCACGAACGAAACGAAGTGTGGAATGCTCCCGGGCTCGCCGGGTTGTTCAAGGGTATAAAACAGCAGGGGTACGAAATCTTCGGCCGCGTTTCTCCCTGAAACGAAATTTTTCAATTCAACGGCGCCGCCAGTTACGAACGGCTCAGGACTGACCGCCGGCAGCTTTGTCTTTGGATCGATGTGCCAGATCCGTTCGTATTTTGGAACAGGCCGGGGAAGCTCAATGCCTGTTTCGCGTTCGAGGGGAAGAGCGTATGACTGCTCCCCGGCTTTCCGGACAAGAGTGAGGTCGCGATGCATTCTCAAGGTGGCCTGGATATCTTTCGCGTTCTCGCCTTTCATGACGATGACCATCAAGGAGTCTTTATCCAACGGATCGTCCAGTTCAAACATGCGCTCGAATGCGCTCGCCGGGATTTCCGGATATGAAGCTTTGTACTCGCGTTTGATCCACTTTCTTGCTTCTGAAAGCAGATCGGCCGCGAAGAGCCGATTTCCAGAGCCGCCGGACACACCATGTTCGACATATGCGACGGTAAAGACGCCACGCTCTGGAATTTCCAGTTTCATCAGGCGGACGCCTGGCAGATCCTCCCAGCTTTTCGCATGAGAAAGAGGCATCAGACAGAGCGCCGAAATCAATAGGGAAAGGAATCGGAACATCTCATCGTCTTATCGGCAAGTTCAGACTCCCCCTTCAGCGAGCGCCTATTTTCGGCTGTAATTAAATTCTTTGCAATTACAGAGACTTATTGTCACGAGAACTCCGAGCCCACCTCTTTCATTGAAATCGGACCCGAACTATCGTACATGAACCCCATTGAATCGAAATTAAGCAAGCGGGGCACATGTTTAAAATCAATCGGACTACCGAATACGGCCTCATCGCCCTCCAGCACATGAGCCGAAAGCATTCGACGCCAACCGAAGCTGCGGCGGTCACAAGCGCGCGCGAAGTGGCTGACTCTTATGGCCTTCCCTTCGAAATCACCGCCAAAACACTTCAGCGGCTCAAGGACACCGGCGTGATCCAATCAGCGCAAGGAGCCCGGGGCGGCTATGCACTGAAGCGACAACTCGACGACATTACGCTCGCTGAATTTCTCTCCCTTATGGAAGGACCTCAATCTGTCGTTGTTTGCGCCTCGTCGGGCTCCCCGACCGCTTCCTGCCAATGTGAATACGAGCGCAATTGCGAGATCAAGCTCCTGATGCACAATCTGAATTCGCGCGTATTCCGCTTCCTCACCGAAATCAGGCTTTCGGAAGTGATCGTTCCACCCCCGGCAACCGTCGAACTCAATACAATGGTTTCGCCCAGTACGACTCTGTTCGAAACGACTGGAGGCTCAGCTCAATGAAGCTCCCCATTTATCTCGATTACCATTCGACAACGCCCGTCGATCCCGAAGTTTTACGAACGATGGTGCCGTATTTCACCGAAATTTTCGGAAATGCCGCGAGCCGCAACCATGAATACGGGTGGACAGCCGAAGCCGCGGTCGAAAAGGCGCGCGAACAGGTCGCCCGGCTGATCGGCGCGAGCGCCAAAGAAATCGTCTTCACCAGCGGGGCGACCGAAAGTGATAACCTCGCACTGCTCGGCGCGGCCGAGATGTACGCCGAAAAAGGCAATCACATCATTACCACTCCGATTGAACACAAGGCGATTCTCGATACCTGCGCCTATCTCGAGAAGAAAGGCCTCTCGGTCACTTATCTCCCGGTTGATTCCACCGGACGCGTAAGCCCGGAGGCGGTTCGAAACGCGATCACCCCCAAGACGATTCTCGTCTCCGTCATGGCCGCGAACAACGAAGTAGGCACCATCAACCCGATCGCGGAAATCGGAAAAGTCTGCAAGGAAAAGGGCGTCCTCTTTCATTCCGATGCCGTCCAGGCAATCGGAAAAGTTCCCGTCGATGTCGAAAGCATGGGGATCGATCTCCTTTCTGTTTCCGCACACAAGATGTACGGACCCAAGGGCGTCGGCGCCCTTTATGTCAGACGGAAGAACCCCCGTGTTCGGCTTTCGCCGGTCATCCATGGCGGTGGCCACGAACGGGGTATGCGCTCAGGCACGCTGAACGTTCCTGGAATCGTCGGTTTCGGCAAAGCCGCCGAAATCGCCGGTCGCGAGATGGAACGTGAGGGTGTCCGGCTGAAAGCGCTTCGGGACCGCCTCTGGGACGGCATTCGTGAGGCCCTCGATGAAGTTTATGCGAACGGTCACCCGACGGAGCGCCTCCCCGGCAACCTGAATGTGAGCTTTGCGTACGTCGAAGGCGAATCCCTCATGCTCGGGATGAAGGAACTTTCTGTTTCAAGCGGCTCGGCCTGTACCTCGGCAAGCCTGGAACCCTCTTACGTCCTCAGAAAGATGGGCGTCGGCGACGATCTCGCACACACAAGCATCCGCTTCGGCCTCGGACGCTTCACGACCGAAGAGGAAATCGATTACGCGATCGGCAAAGTGATCAGTACGGTGAAAAAACTGAGAGACCTTTCTCCACTTTACGAAATGGTGAAGGAAGGAATCGACCTGAAATCCGTCTCCTGGAGTGCTCATTGATATGAAATATAATGACAAGGTCATCGACCATTACGAAAACCCAAAGAACGTCGGATCCCTGGACAAGAATTCGCCGAACGTCGGCACCGGGATGGTCGGAGCACCCGAATGTGGCGACGTGATGAAGCTGCAGCTCGAGATAGACGAAAAGACAAACGTCATCAAAGACGCGAAATTCAAAACCTTCGGATGCGGCAGCGCGATCGCGAGTTCATCGCTCGCCACCGAATGGGTTAAGGGGAAAACCATCGACGAGGCCCTCGCGATCAGGAATACCGAAATCGTGGAAGAGCTTTCGTTGCCGCCCGTGAAGATTCACTGTTCCGTTCTCGCCGAGGAAGCGATCAAAGCAGCCGTGAGCGACTACATGAGTAAACGGAAAAACCCGTCCAAGGAGTGAGAGGCGCCCCCTATGTCCATATCCATGACAATCACCGAAAAGGCAATCCGGGAGATCAAGCGAATCCAAACCGCCGATGAAACGGCAACCAACTCGGCACTCAGGGTAATGGTGATCGGAGGTGGCTGCTCCGGGATGAGTTATAAACTCGGTTTTGACAATCAGCCCGCCGCCGCGAATGACAAAGTGATTGAGCAGGATGGCATCAAACTGGTCATCGATGCCAAATCTTTTCTGTATCTCGCCGGGACTCAGTTAGATTTTTCCGACGGACTGAACGGTACCGGTTTTGTTTTCAACAATCCCAACGCGAAGCGAACCTGTGGTTGCGGGTCCAGTTTTTCAGCATAAACCCGGAGCCTGCGCTCGCTGCGGTCATCCGATTGAGGATTTGAATTCCACGCACGTTTGCAAGGCGTGTGGCCGGCCTCAGCCTGCGCCTGAGCGGGCACTTGCGCCTGATTATTTCGCGTTTTTCGGCATAAAACGTCGTTTAGGCCTGAACCTGGCGGACCTCGACAAGCGCTTCTATGAAGTGTCATGGACGCTTCACCCCGACCGATTCACCACTGCCGCCCCCGAGGACCGGCTCGCCTCCGTCGAAAGAATGACCTTCCTCAACGAAGGGTACCGGACCTTGAAAGATCCCTTCGCCCGGCGCCGCTATTTTTTGGAGCTGGCAGGTATTTCGAGATCCGGGCGCGCAGTCCCAAGCGCTCTTGCCGAGCTTTGGTTTGAGGTTCAGGAATCGATGAGTGAACACGCTGAAACAGCGGCGGCCAGATTCGCGTCTTTCGAGGAACTGTTCGCGAATACCTGCCGCGACCACGCGCGCGATGTCGAGGCGCTTGAACGTGAAATCGATTCCGCTCTCGAAAAAGCTGAAGCGGCCCGACTGACCCATTCGGGCGACGTCCTGCCGCTGACGGAGCTTCTTCGACAATTGAGCGAGTGGATTCAAGTCGAAACCTATCTCCGCTCCCTCGCCCGTGATGTTCAGCGCCTGAAAGCCGAAGGACCGCAATGTCGCTGAAACTCACCACCCTGGACAGTACCTTTTCGGGCCCTTCGGACCAGCAGGATGGGGGACCGATCGTCGGCATCGACCTCGGAACCACCAACAGCCTGGTTGCTTATGTCCCGAACGTCGCCGAAGACGGCAGCACTCATCGCCAACCCGTCATCATTCGCTCTCCCGAGGGCAAAAGTCTGGTTCCGTCCGTCGTATCCTTTGTGCACGGAAAGCCCGTCGTCGGTCAGGAGGCGAAGCGGCACAAGGTCCGGGATGCAGAGCATACGGTTTTCTCGGTGAAGCGACTTCTCGGAAGAGGTTTTGACGACCTGAAGGGTACCGCGAACG
>DATDSK010000127.1:0-5045 GCA_035291325.1 Bdellovibrionota bacterium
CAGCCTCATGGAACGTTACGCCAAGCTCGCGGCTGAAGCTCTCAGCCAAGTTCTGCCCTCGCCTATTCGGACGACCGATCTTGAAATTCCGCCCGATCCGAAGCTCGGCGACTTCGCGTTCCCCTGCTTTAAGCTCTCGAAGGAACTTCGCAAGGCACCTCCGCAGATCGCCCAGCAACTCGTCGCCGACCTGAAGGCCAAAAACGCCGTCCCCACCGTACTCTCGGTATCGACAGCCGGCCCCTACGTCAATTTTACTGTTCCCTCTGACGAAGCGATTCGCAGCCTGCTCAAGGACATCCTGGCCGGCGACGGAATCGGCCATTACGGCGAACTTCCCCCGAAACATCGCGGGGCTTGGGCGCTCGAGTACAGCTCACCCAATGTCGCCAAGCCTTTGAATATATACCACCTGAGGCCGACCGCTCTCGGGGCAGCACTCGACCGCGTGGGCCGGTACCGCGGCTTTGACGTGATTTCGATCAACCACCTCGGGGATTGGGGAAAGCAATACGGAATGCTTGCCGCCGCGTTCCGGCTTTTCAACAAAACCGTCGATTCCGATCTCGGAATGATGGATCTCGTCGATATGTACGTCAAAGTGAATGCCGCCGCGGAAGCCGATCCCTCAATCGAAGCGGAAGCCCGCAACGCCTTTCTCCGACTCGAACAGGGCGACCCCGATATCACGGCTCTTTGGCGAAAATGTGTCGATATTTCGATTCGTGAATTCGAAAGAATCTACCGCCGTCTCGGAGTCCGTTTCGATTACATTTGGGGCGAGAGTTTCTATAAAGACCAGCTCGAACCCTTGCTGCAAAAACTCAGAAGCAGTGGCCTCCTCGTCGAAAGCGAAGGAGCTTGGGTGGTTCCGGTCACGAACCGGGAAGGAAAGGAAATACCTCCCTGCATTCTCCAAAAGAGCGACGGCGCCACAATCTATGCGACGCGGGACGTGGCCGCCGCGATCTACCGTTACGAACGCTTCCACTTCGATCGCATGACTTACATCGTCGGAGCCGAGCAGAAACTCCATTTCGAACAGGTCTTCGGGGTCTTACGAAAAATGGGCTTTGAGTGGGCCTCGCGGTGCGAGCATGTTCCGTTCGGCCTGTATCGCTTCAAAGACGCGAAGATGTCGACACGAAAAGGAAATTTCATCACCCTTGAGGAAGTTCTTGGCCAGGCGAAGGATCGCGTGGCCACGCTGATGCGTGAACGCGCCAAGGATCCCGAAAAGCCGGACAGCGCGGGCGCGGTTCCGAACGAGGACACGACCGAAGCTGTCGCGGTCGGCGCGGTCGTATTTCACGATCTCCATACTGATCCTGTTCGTGATGTCGAGTTCGACCTCGAACGCGTCGTCGACTTCGAAGGAGAGACGGGGCCCTATCTGCAGTACGCGCACACCCGTTGTCTCAGCATCTTAAGAAAAGCCCGCGAAACAGGCCAACTCGCGACCGCCGAGGTCAAGTTTTCGGATCAGGCCCCGAACGTTTTGAAAGCACCCGAGGAAGTCGCCCTGATCAAGACTCTCGGGCAGTTCCCGCTTCACCTCGAGCGCACGTTGTCCTTCGCGAAAGCAAGCCAGCTCGCGCATTATCTGATCGATGTCACGAAAGCCTTCGGCGCATTCTACCGCGAATGCCGCGTCCTCGGAGAGACTCCGGAAGTCACCTCTGCTCGGCTCATGCTTGTAGAAGCAACGCGGCGCGTGCTCGCGCGAGGGCTTCAGCTCCTCGGGATCCCACTCCCCGAGCGGATGTAGAAAAATAAACTTCATCAATCGAAAATCGCGCCAAAAAATTGGCTTCTTCACTTTATGATGGATTCACGGTTACCATTAAAGAGAACTATGGCTGACGCCCTTTCAGATGATCCGAAAGTTCTGGTGGTTGACGATGATCCCGGTTTGCGACGGGTTCTCTGCCTCGCTCTCGAAGAGCAGGGCTATAGCACCAGCTTCGCATCGAATGGCGAAGAAGCCCTTCTCCTTATCACTGCGAATTCCTACAGCGCGATTATCACCGATTACGACATGCCCCGGATGAACGGTCGCAATCTCATCGAGCACATCAAGAACCTCAATGCACTGACCCCGGTTCTTCTGATGACGGCAGGCATTCCCGAGATCGTGTTCCTGGATCTTCTGAAGTATTCGCGATTTCTCGCCATACACAAGCCGTTCTCCCCGCCCACGTTCTTCAAGGCGCTGATGAAAGTGATGAATTCTCCCGTTCCGACCGAGGTTCATAAAAGAAGCGAATTTCGCGTAAAAACCGCGATTCCGGCACAATGGAGCACGAAAGGACCCGAGGTCACCACAGGGATTCTGCGAAATCTCTCTCTCGGCGGAACATTCGTCGAAACAGAAAAGCCGATCCCAACCGGAACGGAGCTGGATATCTTCTTCCAACATCCAACGGAGCCAAGCCTATCCGTCTCGCTCAAGGGCGAGGTCGTCTGGGCAAAACACGGCGAAAATCCCGGCGAACTTGAGGGCGCCGGAGTTCACTTCAGGGATCTCGACCGAAATACCATCCGGACACTGCAAACCATCCTTGCCCAGACCGTGAACCAAATGGGCCTCGGATGGTTTGAATCAGCGCGCTGAAGTCCGGATTACCGGCTCGTAACCGATGCGGCGAGATACTGCCGGTTCATTCGCGCCATATTCTCGAGAGTAATCCCCTTCGGACAGGCCGCCTCGCAGGCACCCGTATTCGAACAGCTCCCGAATCGTTCCTTGTCCATTTGGGCCACCATCTTCAGCACGCGCCGGTCCTTTTCGATCGCGCCTTGCGGAAGGAGCGCCAGATGTGACACCTTCGCCCCGGTAAAGAGCATCGCCGAAGCGTTTTTGCAAGCCGCGACACAGGCCCCGCATCCAATGCAGGCCGCCGCGTCGAAGGCGAGATCAGAATCAAGCTTCGGAACCGGAATACTGTTCGCATCCCTCGCGTTTCCCGTGCTGACGGAAACGAAACCGCCGGCTGCAATGATCCGGTCGAGCCCGGATCGGTCGACGACCAGATCCTTCTGGACGGGAAATGCACGCGCCCGAAACGGCTCCACGACCAGGGTCTCGCCGTCTTCGAATCGCCGCATGTGAAGTTGACAAGTCGCGGTATCGCGGTCAGGGCCGTGCGGGTTCCCGTTGATCGTCATCGAACACATGCCGCAAATGCCCTCGCGGCAATCGTGGTCAAAAGCGATCGGATCGCCGCCGAGCTTGATGATCTGCTGGTTAATGACATCAAACATCTCAAGAAACGACATGTCGGTCGAAATATCCTTCGCCTGGTGCGTTTCGAAATGGCCGATGTCCGACGAGCCGTTTTGCCGCCAAACTTTCAAGGTGAGATTGATCGTTTTCGCTTTGCTCATGACGTCTCCCTTATTTGTAACTTCGGGTTGCCAGCTGGATTCGTTCAAACTCGAGCGATTCCTTGTGCATTTCCGGTTCTTTGTTCTCGCCCTTGTACTCCCAGGCGGCGACATAGGCGAAACGCTCGTCGTCACGCTTCGCTTCGTTGTCGGGGGTCTGACTTTCCTCGCGGAAGTGACCTCCGCAGGATTCAGTCCGATGAAGCGCGTCGCGAGCCATCAGTTCACCGAGTTCGAAATAATCAGCGACGCGACTCGCCTTCTCGAGTTCCGGATTCAGGAAGTTCAGCTCACCGGGAACCCGTACATCCCGCCAAAACTCCTCGCGAAGCTTCGGAATTTCGACCAACGCCTTCTTGAGTCCCGCGTCGTTACGTGACATCCCGACGTACTCCCAAAGAATGAGTCCCAAGGCGCGATGGAACTCGTCAACGGTACGGCTGCCCTTCACGTTCAGGAGCTTCTGCATCCGCGTACGGGCATCGTTCTCCGCGGCGCGGAACGCGTCGTGCTTCGTGTCCACTTTCGGGAGTTTTGCGGACGTCAGATAGTCAGCAATCGTATACGGAATGATGAAGTAGCCGTCCGCCAAGCCCTGCATCAAAGCCGA
Organism: Bdellovibrionota bacterium; assembly: GCA_035291325.1. Classification (GTDB taxonomy): domain Bacteria; phylum Bdellovibrionota; class UBA1018; order UBA1018; family UBA1018; genus XYD1-FULL-55-31. The sequence continues at coordinate 3,998 of DATDSK010000127.1, forward strand.
TGCTCCGAGACGGTTCGCGCCGTGATCGGAGAAGTTCGCTTCACCCAGCACGTGGAGCCCCGGAATCGTGCTCATTAAATTGTAATCCACCCAGAGTCCGCCCATCGTATAGTGCACCGCCGGATAGATTCTCATCGGGACTTCATACGGGTTTTCGTCCGTAATCTTTTCGTACATCTGGAAAAGATTCCCGTACCGTTCGGTAATCTTCGAATAACCAAGCCGTTTCAAAGAGTCCCTGAAATCGAGATAAACAGCCATTCGGCTTTCGCCGACGCCCCGTCCCTCATCCACCCTGAATTTGGCTTGCCGGGAGGATACGTCGCGCGGCGCGAGATTCCCGTAACTCGGGTAAACGCGCTCGAGATAGTAATCCCGTTCCTCATCCGGAACCTGGCTCGGCGGACGATTGTCACCCGCTTTTTTCGGAACCCAGACTCTGCCATCGTTTCGAAGCGATTCCGACATCAGGGTCAGCTTCGATTGATGTTCCCCTGAAACCGGAATGCAAGTCGGATGAATCTGCGTAAAGCAGGGGTTCGCGAATGCCGCGCCCTTCTTGTAAGCTTTCCAGATCGCGGTCGCATTGCAGGCCTTCGCGTTCGTTGAAAGATAAAACGCGTTGCCGTAACCGCCGGTCGCGAGAATCACGGCATCCGCCGCATGCGACTCGATCGCCCCGGTCATCAAATTGCGACAGACGATTCCGCGCGCGGCTCCGTCCACGACCACCAGTTCAAGCATTTCGCGGCGGTTGTAAAGTTCGACGGCGCCGAGCCCCACTTGCCGCATCAGCGCCTGATAAGCGCCGAGAAGCAATTGCTGACCGGTCTGTCCGCGGGCGTAGAACGTGCGCGAAACTTGCGCGCCGCCAAAGGATCGGTTGTCGAGCAGGCCACCGTATTCACGGGCAAACGGCACGCCCTGCGCGACGCACTGATCAATGATCGCGTTCGCGACTTCGGCGAGCCGATAAACATTCGCCTCACGGGCCCGGAAATCGCCACCCTTGATCGTATCGTAAAACAGCCGGTACACGGAATCGCCG
>DATDSK010000128.1:0-3384 GCA_035291325.1 Bdellovibrionota bacterium
ACCGGAGCCGATGAGAAACTTGAGATGGACCGTAATGCGCTATTTCAGAAGCTGAAAGTATTCAAAAGTGGCCGGATCGCGAAGGCTTTGGTGATCGTGCTTGCGTTCATCGGGCTCACCGCCGTGCTTCGTTCTCCCACACTGAGGATTCAAACGAAGCTGCTGGTTCATTCGGCACTCGGTTATCTGAGCATTGGCGAATTTTTCGATGTCTACTCCGAGGCGTGGAAGAGCGTTCAGGCCAAAGTCGATTCGCTGCAGATTGCTGAAGAAGAGAAGCAGCGCCTTTTGCTCGACAACGCCCATCTTCGGATGAAACTGGAATCCGCCCGCTTCGAATGCAAGGCGGAGAGAGCGCAAAAAGCGACCCGTGAACTCGGGTTGAAATTGAACCGGGAAACCGGAAGCAAAGTCGGGCGAACGCTTGCTGGAATCCGCTATTCTCCTCCGGACAACCTGACGCCGAATCAGCTCCTCATGCTCGGCGAGTCCTACTTCAAGGCGCGCGATGACGAGAAGGCCGCCGTTATTTTCACGCTCCTGACGGGACTCGAGAACAACGATCTTTACAAAACCCCGAAAAATTTTCTTGTAACGGGGATTGCGTGGTATCGGCTCGACAACTTCGAACTTGCTGACTCCTATTTCGATAAAGTGCTCGCACCCGACGAAACCGCGGATACGCTTCGTTTCCGGGCTCAGGCAAGATTGTGGAAAGCGCTCTCATCGGCGCGGGTCGGACGGAACACCAAAGCGCAGTACTGGTTACGTGAGTTGGTGGATCATCACCCCCATTCCATGGAAGCAAAATGGGTAAATTCTTCGCAGGAGGTGGAGCGTGCCACGGCCTCAGAAGATTAATGCCGCTTTGTTTATAATGCTTTCGGCGCTGAGTGGCCCGTCTTGGGCTTCGAACGCGACGCCGACGCGTCCGCGTCCAGGACCGACTCCATGCGCGGTGCTCGAGGATTTCATGGGCCGGGTCGAGATTCTCGACGAGTCACGATCGCGAATGATTCAACCGGCGCTCCACGCCGGAGTGAGTTGCGGTTCGTGGATCAGTATCGAGGACGGGTGGGCCAAACTCAAACATCGTGACGGTCATCGTTTTCACATCGGCCCGCAAAGTTTCGTGCAACTCCCGGAAAACAACGCGGACGGCAAGTTCGCTGGAGACCATCTGGTGCTTTTTCGGGGGCAGATCTACGCCGATTCAGGAATCGGAGCGAATGAACTCCGGGTGATTACCGCGAACGCCCGAAGCCGGATCCAGCAAGGGGCCGCGGTAGTCTTGTTCAACGAGAAAGAGGAAGAAAGTCAGGTCATCGCGCTCGAAAACTCGGCCAGCCTGGAGAATCGATTTTCTCCGGCGAAGAAAATGATCGTGAAAGCAGGGGAGTCGAGCACGCTCAATTTCAAGCTGCTCCGGGTGGTGCCATCGGGTGCCAGGGCGGTTTCGGTTTCCCATCTTCGCCCGGTTCTTTCGGATCTTCGTGTCAGCGGGCGCGATCAGGAGTACGCGATCCGCAACGCGCATCGGCGCTTGAACCGCAAGTTCGCGTCGGTTTTCGGCGAAGACTCGGCTGACGACAGGAAGCAAGTTTCGGCCAGAAGTACCAGGAGTACAACGAAGAGTACGACGACCTATCTTCGGCATCGCTCGACCAAAATGGATTCGCGCCTCAAGAAGCATTGGGTCAGCCGCATGACAGCGGGTGAGCCTGCGGGGGAAGAGATTCTGTTCAACAATAAGGGCAAACGACGTGGCCCGGCTGGCAGGATCGAGATTCAGAGGTATTCCCAAGCCCAACGGGGAACTGCGAAGAACAACAATGACGAGATGGAAAGACAACGGCTTATTCAAGAGCTGACGCCCGCACAGGTACGCGCGGGCCAAACGGGTGAAGCTTCGGATACCAATTGATCCGAATTGCCCGGTTTAGTCATGGAGGGACGAGACATGAAATCAATCATCAAGACCGGTATCGCCTGCTCGCTATTCGCGGGAATCGTGCTTCTGCCGAATCTCGCGGCCGCCGGCCCGATCGAAATTTCACTCGGGTTTTCGTTCAGTCAGACCCATTACTCCGAAGAGAGCTTCACCTGGACACGCAAATGGGGCGCGTCGCTCGGTTATTATCTCACCGAACTGACGGAAATCGAGATCGCCTTTCAAGAAATCGTCGATCGTAATAAGATCGTGGGTTACGAGGATACGACGTTCAATGACAAGATCTATTCCGCCAATTGGATTCAGTCTCTCACGAAGACGTTTCCCATTCAGCCTTATGTCAAGGCTGGGCTGGGACAGCTCAATCGCGATGCGACTGGCACGTACTATTTTGGTTCGGCTCCTCCGTCGCGGGTGGATTCGCTCACGGGCATCATCGGGGCGGGACTTAAGATCTATGTCACGCGAAATTTCGGGATCAGGGCCGAGGCGACCGCGTATCTCACCGGCGGAAGTATCAGAACGTGGAAAGACAATACGTCCACCACGATCGGGGTTTCAGGCTATTTCTAAGTATCGGGCGTCTCTCGTTTTCCTTTGCTTCACCATTTTTATCAGCCCCGTTCTCAGCGGCTGCGGAACGGTTCGCTACCTTTTTCAGGCGGGCAAGGGCCAGATGTCGATTCTTCAACACGCAAAGCCGCTTACCGAGGTGTTGCGCGATGAACGGACCAATCCGCGAGTGCGCAAGCTGCTTGCGGAAATTCCGGCCATAAAAGCTTTTGGCGAACGGCATGGCCTCAAGTCGACGACGAATTATACTGAATACGTGAAGCTCGACCGTCCCGCGGCGGTCTGGGTCGTCAGCGCTTCGGAGCGGCTTCGTTTCAAGTCGAAGGAGTGGAGTTTTCCTTTCATCGGGCATGTCCCTTATCTCGGCTGGTTTGATCTGAAAAACGCCCAGGACTTCGCGCGTGAACTCGAGGGCGAAGGTTTGGACGTCGACCTGCGCGGCGCGGGGGCGTATTCGACGCTGGGCTGGTTTCGTGATCCCATCCTTTCAAGCATGATCGCCCATGGAGAGGAGGCTCGGGGCGAACTCGTGAACGTGGTGCTTCATGAGTCCGTTCACGCGACCTTTTACATCGCCGGTCAGGCTTATTTCAACGAAAGCCTGGCGAGTTTCGTGGCTGATCGGCTGACGGACAGCTACTTCAACTTGTCCGATGCTGCTGATCCGGGGAAAGAAGCTGATTTCCTGGTTTACCGAAAAGCGCGGGAACAGAGTAAATTCGCCGAAAAGAAGTTTCGCGACACCTACCTTCGCTTGAAGGAGCTTTATGATTCCGCGAAATCCGATCAGGAAAAGTTCACGGGAAAAGCGGGAATTCTCAAGGGGCTGCGCGAGGAGCTTCAACTGAAGCGGGATGTGA
>DATDSK010000129.1:0-3894 GCA_035291325.1 Bdellovibrionota bacterium
GTCTTCTCCGGCGCCCGTCTGCACGACCGCCAAGGAATACATCACTGCCCTCGAATTCATGCGGGCGCGCTCGGATCTCGCGCTTCTCGACAAGGATGCGCAAAAAGTCGCGACGGAAGTTTCAGCCGGCTGCACGGATGCGGCAAAACGATTCATTAAAGTCACGTCTCTCCTGACCCATTCCGGACTGACAGGAAGGGACGCGATCAGCAATGGACTCGAATTCGCGCAGAAGTCCAACGCCGAAACAGATACCTTCATCACCGTGTTCAAGCAGGCGTTCGTCGAAGAGGGACTGGACCTCGATCTCTCGGCCTCCCTCAAAATGGCGCGAGCGCTCTCGAGCGAATTCGAAGGCAACCTCGACCCCGTCCGAAAAGATTTCGAACGACTGGTGAAGTTTTGCGTTAACACCAAGAACCTGAATCTCCCCAAACCTCAATGTGGCGCGTTCGCGACGCGTTTAACCCGCTATGGTCAAATTTGGGGCGGTGGAATGAACGGTGGAATCGCGAAGCCCTTCAACGAGGCTTTCGAATTCCTTCGTTCGAGCAAAGGGCCCGCGCTGACGACAGGACAAGCCCTCGAACTTGCCGAACAGATTATCTCGAAGGGACCGGGCTCCGTAGAAAACTTCACTCAGGGTTATCGCTACGGAGTTTCAGCCAAAGGCCTTGCGTTGGACAGCAAGTCCGCGATCGCCTTCGCGACGAAAATGGCTAGCTCCGCAGCCAGCTCCGCCGCCACCGCGACCGACAGTACGGGTGCTGCAAAAAAACGAAACTGAACGGGGAATTCTCAAGGGCTTTGTTCCTGACTTTTTGAAACAAGGGTGGACTGGCGTTGACCTGTTCTTTGTTATTTCAGGCTTTCTGGTCACGAGGTCCTTTGCTTCATGGCTGGAGCACGCCGGAAAGTATGCCAACCTAAAGGTCCGCTTGTATTTGGCCTTTCGTTATTGTCAGAGGCGACTGGTTCGCATTCTGCCTCCGGCTTGGCTCTGGGCTTTTATTCCGGCTATTGCATCACTTCTTTTCAACCGCGGCGGCGGATTCGGATCGCCGTCTGAGCTTCTCAGCGAGTCCCTTGCGGTGGTTCGCTTTCAATATAATTACTTCGCCGTTTCGACGGGATTTGGAAATATCAGCCATTTCTGGAGTCTTGCGGTTGAAGAGCATTACTATTTGTTTCCTCCCCTTTTTCTGCTGATCATCCGCGGCAGAATCAGCCGGATCGCCGGCCTGCTGTTCATTGCGGCGTTGTGCTTTGTGAACCGGGCACATGCGTGGAAAACGGGAGCAGGATTCGGGGAAATCTCCTTTCTGACGCACTTCAGGGCCGACGGCCTCGCATTGGGGTGTATTCTAGGGCTCATAGCCGCTCAGATTCAGATGTGGTCCAGGAAATATTTGTCTGCTCACGGCGTCTGGCTGAGCATGCGGGTGCTCGTTATTCTGGCAGTAGCCTATCTGTGGATCTCGCCATCACTCTTCGATCGAGATCAGGTGGTTTACTTCGGCTATCTGTCATTTGCGGTGATATCAGCGCTGCTCGTTGCGCTGGCGAGTTCTGGAATGCAAGTGATCCCATGCCCGAGCTACTTCCGAAAAGGAGTTGCAGCCATCGGCCGCCGTTCATACACGCTTTACTTGATTCATGTGCCAATCATTCTTGCGGTTCGCGAGGGGCGCTACAGAGTTCTCGAAATGGAGCGAACCGTCGCTTGGGAGACTTGGTTTCCCGCGATGATTGAATTGGGCATTTTTCTTGTGGCGTTAGCTATTCTGACGGAACTGAACTATCGATTACTGGAATGTCCTCTCATCGAGTTCGGAAAGACGCGTTTTGGCGAATCCAGGCTTTCTTTTGATGATTCCTTCCAAAAGTTGCATGTTTGAGCGGTTTACATTTCTCACGAGCCATGCGCCGCACCAGAAGAACCGCCGCGATCACGTTGACCTTGCTCCCGGTGGGGGCTCCTCTGATTCCGTCGCGAAAACGGCGCCAGCACCTCACCCACCCGTCACGTTTTGCGAGGTTTGCTGTTCACCAGGTTCCAGCCCTCAGGTCTTCAGCTCTCGTTCGCCATTTCTTCCGAAGAATTGAGCCCATGCTCAATCATGGCCCCGAGAAGTGCCTTGGGTATTTGACTCCTTGGGAAGTTCATTTTAATAAGCCCCCAGAGATCTCCACTCAAAAACTGTTGCACTTCAGATCTAAATCCGCGGGGGTGATTTCGCTTGCATTGGCATTGCCCCGATGTTATTTACCCCGAATTCATGTCGCGCGCGACAACTCTCCTTACTCCCGCCCGGTAAACGAGAACACGGGGGAAACCATTCCAAAGGGATCCCAAAAACCAGGCGGCCAATCGACTTAAAATCCCCCGTTCACCTCGTCATTCGGTCCTCACGCGCGAAGGGGCCGTGGTCCATGCTTCACCCGCGCCATGTCGTGCATATAGAACGGGCAACACGACCACGGATTCTGGTCTTTTCAGCCTTGGGCGATACTTCGTACCTTTTTCTCAGGATTTGCAGGTATTCTCGTTTCAGCTCGATGCTCACACTGTTCCCCTTTTTTTATGTCGCTGTTGTTCGCAGCGATTTATGATTTGGCTACGGTAAGGGGATTATGGAGCATCGAGCGCCTATTCTCAAAAATCTCCGCACCACGTTCCAGTGCGAAAAACTCGAGTTCGGTATCCTTTAATTCGAATCAATTCGGCCCCGTGTTCATTCATTTTACAGCCGGGTTACAACTGCGTGTGTCCCGATAGACACGAACCAAATAGAATCAACTACTTCTCTCTGGCATGACAAGTGCTCTCTCCTCGGGAATCGGAGAATAGTTTTTATGAAACATGCTTTAGTTGCCTTATCAGCGGTCCTATTTTTGTTTTGTTCCTCATCCAGCAGTTTTGCCCAGGAAGCTAGAGATGCTAAAGATGCTGGGCGGAAGCCGTCTGAACAGGTAACGCTGTCCTCGTCTCGGGTCGGTCAGCAAGATAGCTGCGCGTGGGCTCGTACCAAGGGAGTCCTCGGTGCCGCAGAATCGACTGTATTTGGATTGGTCACTATGCCCATCAGTATCGCAGGAGACTTCCTGTTCGGATGGATCAGGGGAATGACCCACGGAGAATGGTTTCCGATGACCAGGAAAAGCGCAACTCTTCTGACTGAAGGTCCTTCCAGGTATAATGCAATTACCGATGTTCCTTGTGCCTCAAAAGTTCAGGCAAAGATTTTGCCTGAAACCATCGTCCCTAACGTGAGCCCGGAGCAGGAAGTAGCGGCGGCAGGTTCGGCGAAATAGCTCCCTTGCGGGCAGTTTCCGAGGTTTTGGGCAGCAAGGTCTGCTGCTCGCAATTTCCAACGAAAGTTTGAAGAGGTGCAAGGAATCGGACGTATCAAGTGAGATGGAATGGATTCCAGGTAATTTCGCTTGCATTGGCATTGCCCCGATGCTATTTCACGCAAACACATGCGCGCGCGACAACTCTCCTTACTTCCGCCCGGTAAACGAGAACACGGGGGAAACCATTCCAAAGGGATCCGAAAAACCAGGCGGCCAATCGACTTAAAATCCCCCGTTCACCTCGTCATTCGGTCCTCACGCGCAAAGGGGGCGTGGTCCATGCTCCACCCGCGGCATGTCGAGCACATAGACCGGGCGGCGCAAAAGATCGCTCGACGTCACGGCGTGCAGCTCTGGCGCTATTCGAACGTCGGCAACCACTTGCATCTGCTCGTGAAAACGCGGACGCGAACGGGGTTTCAGAACTTTCTCCGCGAACTCACGGGCACTGTCGCCTCGATCGTGACGGGCGCGAAGAAGGGCAACCCCGTCGGGAAGTTCTGGGACAGTCTCGCCTACACGCGGATCGTGACGTGG
>DATDSK010000130.1:0-3014 GCA_035291325.1 Bdellovibrionota bacterium
AGCCCTGTCCCAGGTGAACTCTTCGCGCGAGAGCTTGCGAATGGTACCGCTCGCGTCGGCAACCCATGCGATCGCCGCCTCAGCAGGATTGAAATATCCGCGCAAATCGAGCGCGAACAAAAGCCCCGAAACGCACGCCAAGACCAGGCTCAGCAGTATGGGCAGCTTATCCATTCCAATCTCTCCGCGTATCTTCTCGGAACATAAAGTTTTTGCCTTTAGCTCCCCGCTCATTTTGCCGAGAAATCAGCATGAGACTCACAGTCGGAAAAAAGACGAGCGCCATTCTGATGACGGTTCTTCTTCTGGGCATCGGCGGCGCGATTGTTCTGGCAACGCAGCTTTTCACTTCTGACATGATCGGCGTGCTCAAGAAGGAAACGCTCGATGTTTCGGCCCTTCTTGCCGGCAGAATGCAGGCCGAGATGCGCGTTCTCGCCGAAAGAGCGCAGTTTCTCGGCGCCGCTTCGCTTGAGGAATTCCGGTACCCCGAAGACCGGCTCGCTTTTCTGAATCGTGGCTTTTCGAATGACACAAGACACGTCGCGCTCAGCTTGTACCGGCGATCAGGGTCTCTCTTTGAACCGGAATGGCGCATTCTGCATCCCGAGGTGAAGCAGCTTCACCGCCTCGCCACGGCCGATATCGATTCGCTGGATAAATCCGCCCCGCTCGATTTCGAATCTCTTTCGGGCGGGAAGGTCGACTTCCGGGTGGCCACGCTCAAAGGCGGTTTGCCGGTTCTCCGGATCGCGATTCCGCTCGTGAAGGCAGCCGACTCATCCACGAAAGACGTCCTCGTGATTGACGTCAACCAGGAGCGGCTCGCGGCTGTTTTTTCGGAATCGACCCAAATGACAACCTTTCTTCTCGACCGGCATGGGATCGTCCTGGGCTCAAGCGACCCCAAAGCCATCCCCCTCGGAACCGATTTATCGGCGTCGGCGATCGCGCAAGCCGCGCTGAAAAGTACCCTGCCCGCAGGTCAGGTCGATTACACGGATCTCGCGAATGCCCGTCAAATGGCGGGATATCGCCAGGTCGGCTTTGCCGGCCTCACGATCATCAGCCAGGTTCCAGCCGAACGCGCCCTTGTTGCCGCGAAAAAGCTTCAGCGCAGAACGGTTTTTCTCGGAGCGGCGTTCCTGTTCCTTACACTCGGCCTCGGCCTATCGTTCTCGCGATCCCTCACGAGTCGTATCGCGCTCCTGGGCGCCGCGGCCGAGCGCATTCGAACAGGTGACTTCAGCGCCCGGCTCAAAACGAAAGAATCAAAAGACGGCAGGGTCGTCGGCGACGAAATCCATCAATTCACGGCGACTTTCAATCAGATGGCGCAAGGCCTTTCTGAGCGGGAAAAGATGCGCCAGCTCATCGAAAAATTTCACAACAAAGAGGTCGCCGATAAGCTTTTGAGCGGCAATCTTCAACTCCGCGGTGATCGGCTGGACGCGGTCGTGCTGTTCTCGGATCTTCGCGACTTCACGATGATGAGCGAGACGACCGATCCAGAACGGATCGTCGCGATCCTCAATCGCTATCTCTCCAGCATGGTCGATATCATCATCAAACACGGCGGGATCGTCGATAAGTACGTGGGCGATTCCATCATGGCTGTCTGGGGCGTTCCGGAAACGTCCGAGCGGGATGCCGAAAACGCTGTTTTCGCCTGCCTCGATATGCGCCGGGCGCTCGCCAAACTGAACGCGGAATTCATCCAGGAGAAACTTGAACCGTTAAAAATGGGCATGGCGCTCAACTCCGGCCCGCTGATCGCCGGGACCATCGGTTCCGAGGAACGGATGGAATATACGGTTATCGGCGACACCGTCAACACGGCTTCACGCATTGAAGGGCTCACGAAAGTTTTTGGCACCGACCTCCTGATCAGCGAGTCAGTACAACGTGCGGTGAGTTCGAAATTTATTTTCGAGCCCATCGAGAACGTCGCGATTCGCGGAAAACAGGAAGGCGCCAACGTTTACAAAGTCGGCGGCTACTTCAAGAGCAATCAGCAGTCCGTGCTGGTCGAAACCCCCTACAGCAGCTGGCCCAAGAACGAGGAAGTGGCGAGGCGCCTGCAGAACCGCTCCTGAGCCCGGAGCGCCGTCGCCTCGCGGCCGCTCACGAACGGAAGCCGCGTATCGCGAGGTACGGGATCACAATGTAGAGAGTGACGTCGCGGACAAGGTAGTAAACAAAGACCCCGGCAACGGCCTTCCAACCGTATGTTCGGACCACACCCCTGAACCCTTCCTCGCGAAAAACGGTTCTCACACGACGCACGATTTTTCTCATTGGAGAAATCCCGTGCAATTCCCGTGCGGCGCTGTCCTTACGCAAAAGCTGGTTGCTGTGTCAGCGAAACTACGACGACGGCACGGATATTTTTGAACGCATCGGTCAATGCGTCATGGAGGGTCTTGCCGGTACCATGACCTCTCCATTCATCGCTACCCAGGAGCGGCGCCCCAAACAACGGCGAACGGATCATTCGAATAGAACAGTAATAGACGTGTGGGGTTCCAACTCTTTCGATCTCGACCGCATAGTCCCAGTTTTGATGGGTGTGTCCACCCTGTTCACGGCGGATCCATTTGTCGACGCGCTTCTCAATTTCTCGTTCCAATGTCCGCGTGGGTTTCAAACCGTAAAAAGATATCTCTTTTGACATGATTCTCCTCCCTCTCTGCTCGAAGTACTCCGTAACACCCGGTTTCGGATTCGCGTGCGGAACCAGGATTATTGCACCACGAACTCATCGGCCTTTTGTCGTTTACCCTCGGAATCGGAAATCCAAAGTTCCCATTCCCCAGGCGGAAGCATTCCCAATTCGATCGTACGGCTCATCGGCCGTCACTGGCCGTGAGATCCTCTTCGCATCGGAACCTCCCTGTTTTTTAAGGAACTCCCAGACGATCAAGCAATCTTGTTTTCGTCAGATGAATGTACTCCCTCCTTCTCCTTCGGCGAGTTTCCTAGCAGTTTGCCGAAGAACCCTTTGTCACTTCCAT
>DATDSK010000131.1:0-8298 GCA_035291325.1 Bdellovibrionota bacterium
TATTGACGATGATGCCGCGGCGCTGATTGATCTGTCCCATTACGGAACCCTGGAACTCCTCAGGGGCGGAAGTCTCAAGCTTCATGATGGGTTCGAGCACAACCGGTCCGGCCTTTTCATAGGCTTCCCGGAAGCCCATCAACGCGGCGGTTTTGAACGCCTGCTCGGAAGAGTCGACGTCATGGCTGTCACCATCGGTGATCGTCGCGCGAACGCCGACAATCGGGAAGCCGATCAGGCGGCCTTCTTTAATGGCTTCCTGAAAGCCCTTGTCACAGGCCGGGATGAACTCACGCGGAATCGAGCCGCCGACGATCTCGTCGACGAATTCGAACGTCATCGCTGCATCGGACGGCAACGGCTCGAGGTGGCCGATGACTTTGGCGTACTGGCCTGAACCACCGGTTTGCTTCTTGTGGAGGTAGTTGAAATCGCCGCGGCGGGTGATCGTTTCACGGAATGCGACCTGTGGCTTACCGACAACGCATTCGCAATTGTATTCGCGTTTGACGCGTTCACAGTAAATTTCGAGGTGGAGTTCGCCCATTCCGCTGATGATGGTCTGGCCGGATTCCTCATCCCGATGCACCCGGAGAGTCGGGTCCTCTTTCGTGAACTTGTTCAGGGCTTTTGAGAAGTTCGCCTGGCCGGTCTTGTCCTTCGGCGCGATGGCGAGCGAAATAACTGCGTTTGGAACGTACATCGAGGTCATCGTGTACTTGATCGTGCCATCGGTGAAGGTGTCACCGGAGGCACAGTCGACGCCGAACAAAGCGACGATATCACCGGCCCGTGCTTCTTCGATGTCATGCATTTCGTCGGCGTGCATCTGGACAAGACGCGGGACTTTGACCTTCTTGTCGTTCGCCGAGTTAAAGATGACGTCGCCTTTTTTTACCCTGCCCTGGTAAACGCGCATGTAGGTCAGCTGCCCGTAACGGCCTTCGTCCAGTTTGAAGGCCAAACCGACGAACGGAAGTGCCGGGTCGGACTTCAGAATGACCTTCGCCTCGTTATTGTGCTGGTCGAGGCCGATGTTCTCGGATTCGGTCGGATTCGGCAGGTAATAAGTGACCGCGTCCAGAAGGAGCTGTACGCCCTTGTTCTTGTAGGCTGAGCCGACCATAACCGGAATGAACCCGAGCGAAAGAGTGGCCTTGCGGATGCCTGCGCGGAATTCTTCGACGGACGGTTCCGTGCCGTTCAGGTATTTCTCGCCGATCACTTCGTCGAATTCACCGACGGCGGCGATCAGTTCTTCACGGTATTTCTTGCATTCGCCCATGATCTCGGCCGGGATGTCTTCCTCACGGATGTTTTCGCCGTTGTCACCGTCGAAGTAATAGGCGCGCATGTTGACGAGGTCGACGCAGCCTTTAAACTGATCTTCGGCGCCGATCGGATAATTGATGAGATGAGCGTTGTGGCCGAGCTTTTCGCGAAGCATCTTCAAGCCGCGGAAAGGATTCGCGCCCGCGCGGTCCATCTTATTGATGAACGTGATGCGCGGAATCTTGTAGCGCTTCATCTGGCGGTCGACCGTGATTGACTGGGACTGAACGCCTGCAACCGAGCAAAGAACGAGCACGGCGCCGTCCAGAACGCGGAGCGCGCGTTCCACTTCGATCGTGAAATCGACGTGGCCGGGAGTGTCGATCAGGTTGACGTTGTAGCCTTTCCACATGCAGTACGTGGCGGCTGACTGAATGGTGATGCCCTTTTCACGTTCGAGGTCCATGAAGTCCATCGTGGCGCCGACCTGGTCCTTGCCTTTGACCTCGTGAATCGCATGAATCTTTTTCGTGTAGAAGAGGACGCGTTCGGAAAGGGTGGTCTTGCCCGAGTCGATGTGGGCAGAAATCCCGATATTGCGAACTTTATCCATTGGAACAACATTCGAAACCGCCATTTGAAGAGTCTCCTTAAGTACAAAACAGGTGCAAAAATATGCGATCCCGGTCAGCCCGGCGACCAGCAGAAGCCGTGGTCAATAATATAGACCGTCGTTTCTAACCAAGAATGACAGTTTTTATCAAGTGCTTTTTGCGAGGAGGCGCCTCGAATCGACCCGATCGGCACTGATCACAGTAGCCAGAAATTGACGCTGAGGCCATAATCAACTAAACCCTAAATCTACGTTATGAAGAAACGCCCCCTTTTCTGGATCGACCTTGAGATGACCGGCCTCGATGACGCCGTGGATTCCATTCTGGAACTCGCGATCGTCGTCACGGATCTCGAGCTGAAGCCTCTGGAAGAGTACCATCGCGTCGTTCTGCAACCGGCGGAAGTCTTGGCAGGAATGAACGACTGGTGTAAAAAAACTCATGGCGAAAGCGGTCTCACGGCAGCCGTTCCGGCCGGTACTCCTCTGGGAGTTGTTGAAAAGGAAGTGCTGGAGTTGATCGGACGCCATTATTCGGGTCGGGACCAGATTGTGCTGGTGGGGAACTCGGTAAGCAATGACAAGCGTTTTATTGACCGCTACATGCCGGAACTGGCCAAACGGCTCCATTACCGGTTGATTGACGTCAGCTCTTTCAAAGAGATTTTTCGTGAAAAATATGGATTAGCTTTCCAGAAAAAGAACACCCATCGTGCCGTGGACGATATTCATGAGTCAATTCAAGAGCTTGCCTATTATCTTTCGTTTGTGCAAGTAGGGGCTTCCGGCGCGTCGGCCGATTCGACACCCGGCCCTTCGGCAGCTCAGCCCGAAGGAGCCTCGAAGTGATGTCAGATACTGCACCTCAAGCCGAGCGGAAACGTCCCAGCTTCAAGATGATCTATCTTCAATTGGCCAAAACCTTGGCTGCCCGCTCGACTTGTTATCGTTTGCAGGTCGGGACCGTGGTGACGAGTACCGATTTCAGAAAAGTGCTCGCCGTAGGGTACAACGGGAACGCGACCGGGTTGAAAAACGGTTGTGACCGGCCCGAACCCGGCAATTGTGGCTGCCTCCATTCCGAAGAAAACGCGGTTATCAATTGCGATGCGCCTCGTTCGATCGAGAAATTCGTTTTCGTGACCCATCTTCCGTGTGTCGCTTGCGCCAAGCGTTTAATCAATTTGGGGAACGTCAAAGCCATTTATTACGGTGAAGACTACCGGGTCCGCGATTCGATCGAACTTTTGAAGTCGGTTGGGATTGCCGTTGAGCAATTGGCGGAGCAGTGATGGTCGCGTCCAAACTGGTTCGTATCGTGGCTCTGTTTGCTCTTGCCGCGTGCGCAACGACGATTCCGCAAAACGAAGGCGGGCGCCCGGTTTCTTCATGGCAGGCGGATCATGTCCCGTTGAAACGCGAAGACGCGATTTCGCGTGCGAAGCACGTTTCGCAGGTTTCCTATCAGCTTTGGTTTGATCTGGACGGGTCTGCGCCCGAATTCGAAGGCCGCGCGGTGATCCAGTTTGAGCTTAGGCTCCCGCAGAAGGGGGCTGCGCGCGGCATTTTTCTCGATTTCGAAGGGGGGCGGGTTCGCAGTCTCAACTTCAATAATTCGAGGGTAGTGGCGGAAAACGAGATCAGTCGCGAACGCTATGACGGCCACAGAATCTATTTTGACCTGGACGAACTCCAGCTCGGTTCGAATCGGATCGAAGTGTCTTTCGTGCACCCTTATGCCGAGATTTCCGCTCAGGTCGGCCGCGGTCAGGGACACGGGCTGTCCCGGTTCGTGGATACGACTGATCGGCAGGTTTATCTTTTTTCCAGTCTCAAGCCATTCAGCGCGCATGACGTGTTTCCCTGTTTTGACCAGCCGGACTTGAAAGCATCGTTTGAATTGACCGTTGAAGCGCCCCAGCACTGGACGGTCATCGCAAACACGCTCGAACGGGACGTGACAGCCGTGGACAGCAGGAAAAGCTGGGCTTTCCCTCCGTCGCCACGCTTGAGCCCCCATCTTTTCGCGCTTCATGCCGGGCCGTACGCCAAATGGGAATCGAACTCGAGCGGGATCCCCTTAAGGCTCTTCGCCCGGAAATCCGTCGCACCCCGCGTCGAAAAGGGACCCTGGTTCGAAACCGCCGAAAAAGGGCTCGACTTCTTCAGCGTTCAGCTTGGCTATCCGTATCCCTACGCGAAATACGATCAGATCATCGCCCCCGGACTGTCACAGGAAGCGGCCGAGAGCGCGGCGGCGACCCTGTATTCCGAAAAGTGGATGTTTGAAACGCGCCCCAGCGAAACACAGCTCCGGGATCGCGTGCGTCTGATTCTCCACGAACTGGCCCAATCCTGGTTCGGAAGCCTTGTCAGCGCGCGTTGGTGGAACGCCCAATGGCTCAATGAGAGCTTCGCGAATTTCATGTCGGTCTGGGCTCTCGATGAAGTTTTTCAATATCCGGGAGTGTGGCTGTCGTTTTTCGAAACGGTGAAAGTTCCGGCATATCATTATGATCGGTGGACGGCCGCATATCCGGTCGAGGTGGCGGTTCCGGATATTGATGGTGAGAGTTCGGATCTGTCATCGCTCAGTTCGACGAAGGGTGCGGCCTTGCTGAAAGAACTCCGCTTCTTTCTCGGTGAGGATGATTTTCGCGAAGGTGTTCAGCGTTATTTTCAAAAGTACGCTCTCCGAAGCACCACGGCCGCCGATTTCATGAAGATGCTTTCGCAAGCCTCTGGGATGGATATGATCCAGTGGCAGAAGTCCTGGTTTCAAAAGAGCGGGGTCGATCAGATCCGCTTGAATTGGGCTTGCGAAATCCCGAAACCGCCCGTGCTCTCTCCCGCGCTTTCTAATGATGCCGCCGCGCGCACGCGGCGGAGAAAACGGCGGCCGGAGCCGCCGATACCGCTTGTTTCGGTTTTTCAAATCCTTCAGCCCGGCGCCGAGCAACTCACCCCTGGTGAAAAGACCTCCGGCCGAACCAAGTTGTCGGCCACACGACGTCAGCATCGAATGGAAATCGCTCTTTACGACTTGGACGGGGCTGGAAAACTCAAGCCTCGTGAAACGATTCAGGCGCTTTATTCCGGTCCGGAAACCTCAATTGCCGGCGCGATCGGAATGCCTTGCCCGGATTTCGTTCTCTTGAATCACGGAGATCACGACTACGTTAAAATTACGCTGGATGGCACCGATATGGAGCGCGCGAGCCGGTTCTTGAACCGATTCGAGGCACCGCTCACGCGCCGGCTTGTTTGGAGTGCTCTTTGGGACGGGGTTTTAGGCGGGGAGCTTCAGGCCCGGCGGTATCAGAATCTCGTGATCCAGCACCTCAAGAACGAAAATCAGGCCGAAATCGTTTCGGGCGTCCTGAAAAACGCGATTTCGGGCTTGCGATTTCTTTCGGAGACCCAGCGGAAGAACGATCAGGAGCGGCTCGAAGCCTTCATCAGAAGACGGCTCGCCAGCGCGGCTGCGCAAACTGCGCTTCAAGCGGCGCTTTTGCAGAAATTCACGGAGAACGCTTCGGGACCTGATTCGGTCCGATGGATCAAAGCCCTTCTGACGGGAAGGGCCTTTCTTCCCGGCTTTGAGCCCCGCCTGCAGGCTCACCAGAAGATCCGCTGGGAAATGCTGGCGGTATTGGCTCGGGCGGGAGACCCCGACGCACGCAAGTGGGTCGCGGACGAACTGGCCAAGGATTCGAGCGCTTCAGGGAGACGCGCCGCCATTGCGGCCGAGGTGCAGCTTCCTGATGAAAAAATCCGGAGGCTCTGGCTCGAGCGGATACTGAGGCCAGATTCAAAGGTGCCGGATGCGGCCGGATCGCTCTTCGGGGAGGCTCCGCTCAGTTCCTCCGAGCTCAGTCAAGCCGTTCGTCATTTCCGGACGGAAGGGCTGCCGGAATTCCCGAATGCCTATCTCGCGAAGCTCGAGGGGTGGGCCGCTGGCCGGGAGCCGCGCCCCGGGCCGGGAGAAGATGCTTTACAAGTTGAGTTTGCCTGGCAGCTTTTTCCCGGATTTTGCGAACAAGGAAGGCGCCTGGATGTTGCCGATCGCCTTGCGGCGCTCATAAAGCCGGGAACCCGGCTCCCCCGGGGCGTCGTCCACGCGCTCAAAATCCGGCTCGAGGACGAGGAGCTCTGTCTCCGGCGGCGGATTAATTCTTCAGTTCCAGCAGAACCGGACAGTGGTCCGAGCCCTTCACCGTCGGCTGGTGTTCCACCCGCTTGAGGCGATCCGCGGATTCCACATTGATCGTGAAGTAATCCAAGCGCCATCCGATGTTCTTGGCCCGCACTCCGGGGCGGTAGCTCCACCAGGTGTAATGACCGGGATCGGGAGTGAAATGACGAAAGCCGTCGACATAGCCGTTCTGAATAAAACGGTCCATCCAGGCGCGCTCTTCGGGTAAAAACCCGGCATTATTTTCGTTCGCTCTCGGATTCTTCAGGTCGATTTCCTTGTGAGCGATATTGAAGTCGCCGCAAATGATCAGCGGTTTGCCGCGACTTCGAAGTTCGTTCGCTAGCTTCAGGAACTTCTCGCAAAACGAGAGCTTGTACGGCAGGCGCGCGTGATCGTGTTGGCTGTTGGGAAAGTAGGTGTTGACCAAAGTGAAGTCCGGGTATTCGGCAAGCAGAATGCGCCCTTCGCTATCTATTTCAGGGTGGCCGGTGTCGATTAAAACTTCGAGAGGCTCGCGGCGGGAGAAAAGCGCCAAACCACTGTAGCCGGCTTTGGTGGCCGGGTGCCAATAAGAATGATAGCTCATCGGGTTGCGAAGGGTATCGTCGAGCTGTTCAGGAAAAGCCTTGATCTCCTGAACGCACACGAGATCCGCGTTTTGATCAGCAAACCAGTCGAGAAAACCGCCGCGCTGTGCCGCTCGGATGCCGTTCACGTTCCAGCTTAAGAGTTTCATGTCATCGTTTTGGCCCAGACCCGGACAGGATGCAAGGGGGCTTTGGCTGAACTTTGATGTCGATTTTCAGGCGATCAGCTGAGAGGATTTCCCAGAAAGGGTTTTGATCCTATGAAACGAATCGCTGTCCTCGCTTTCCTTTGTCTCACCTTTGGAATGTTCCTATGTGCTTCCGCCCAGGCGTTGCCGAAGCGGCCGAAGCTCATACTTTTCCTCGTGATCGATCAATTCCGGGCTGATTACCTGCTCCGTTTCGAAAGCCGCTTCATGCCTTCGAAAGGCAAAGACGGCAATGTCGGCGGCTTTCGCTATTTGATGAACGAAGGGGCGTACTATCCCGTGGGTGAGTACGATATTTTACACAGCATGACCGGGCCGGGACACTCGACCGTGCTGACCGGAGCCTATCCCTACCAGTCAGGGATACCGACTAATTACTGGTTCAGCGAAAAGACGTGGGAACGCGCCTACTGCATGGAGGATCCCGCTTATCGCACAATTCTTTCGCCCGGTGCTCCCGAGGGCTCGCCTCATCTCGGCACCTCTCCCCGCAGTCTGATCTCGACGACTCTCGGTGACGAACTCAAGAATTCAGGACTCCCTTCGCGAGTCGTGGCGCTCGCGCTCAAAGATCGGGCGGCGATTCTCATGGGGGGGCATCGCGCGGACCTAACGTTCTGGTTTGATGCGAAAACCGGGCAGTGGGCATCGAGCAGTTTCTATCTTCCGGAGCAGAAGCTCCCCGGCTGGCTTGATCAGCTCAATCAGGAGGTCAAAGCCAGGCACGGTGAAAAGCTTGTATGGAAAACCGAAGGCCGCGCTACTGGCTATTCCGCCGATGACCTCTACTCGTACATCACGGCGAAATGGCCGTTCGGGAATCAATTTCCGCACGAATCCTCCTTTGGGGCGAAATACTTCACCAGCCTGCCGGTCGGGCTCGAGCTGACGGAGACCGCTGCCGAGCGCGCCCTGGACGCTTTTAAACTCGGTCGGCGAAATGGGACGGACCTTCTCGCCGTGAGCTTTTCGACACACGATTATATGGCGCATGCCTTTGGCCCGAACAGCCGCGAAATGGAAGAGTTGACGGTAGCCGAAGACCGGGTCATTTCCAAACTCCTGAACTACGTTCGTAAAAACACGCCCGGAGGTCTGAAAGACGTGGTGATCGTGCTGACGGCCGATCACGGGAGTCCGACAAGTCCCGAATGGCTCGCCGCCCATCGAATCGCCGCGGGTCGGATCAGCGAGACGAAGCTTTCAGAAGCCGTCGCGACCCGGCTGGAGAAGAAGTTCGGGAAACCCGATCGAGGCTCATGGGTGAGCCTGGTTTACGATCTGAATTTTTATCTGAATGATGCCGCGATCCTTGAAAAGAAATTGGATCGTTCCGAAGTCGAGCGGGAGGCGAAACGGGTGATTGCCAATGATCCGGGGGTGGCCCATGTTTTCGGTTCGGTAGACTGGGAAACACGC
>DATDSK010000132.1:0-3704 GCA_035291325.1 Bdellovibrionota bacterium
CCGCATTGATCCTGTTTGCGATCGATTGGACAGCGGCATCGATTTCATGGCGGTTCAGGTATTTGGTGAAATTCTTGTCATCAAACATGGGACCCTCTCTGTCTACGTTTTTAATTTCTTAAGGAGTTCCTTGATGGCGGAAAGGCCATCCAAGCCTTTGGAAGCGAGAAACGAGGCGACCTGGTGACCGCCTTTGGCGAGAACTCCGAAATAACCTTTACTGAAGAGCGTTATGAATCCGACGTGCAACTTGAGCGAGATTCTGCGGTTCGCGTCAGGTGATAGGATGAGCTTGAAAATGTTGATACCAATGAGCCCGATTTCCGCGGCAGGATCCGAAAGAATGAGTTCGGCCGCCTCGGGTGTCAGGATGAATGTGAGCTGAGGCGCATTGGCTCCAGCGCCTCTGATTTCGTTCTTGCGATTGGTGCGGGTGAAGACAAAGCTCTCAACCGCAGAACCGTTGCTGAGTTGAATCTTGAATTCGATTTCGGCGCCATCAGCAATGGTTTCGGCGGCCCTTTGTGCAATGTCTCGCTCAAAGTACGCTCGAAAGCGATCAGTGAAGTTCGAGGATGGCTCCATCAGAGCAATTTGCCGCGCTTAGCCCGGTTTTGCAAGGGAACTGATCAGGAGCTTCGAACGGTTTCGACCTGAGGAGGGGTGGCCGCAGCTTCCGAGGGGGCTGTTTCCGGGTGAGGAGCTTTGTTGCCTTCGCCTTCGAGGCGTCGGAACTTCGCTTCTTCGACTCCGGCCAGAGCGTCCTTGAAGTTACGGATCGCTTTGCCTAATGTATTTCCTAGCTCCGGCAATCTGCGAGGGCCGAAGATAAGGAGGACAATGCCAAGTACTAAAAGGTGTTCACCAGAAATCCCAAACATATTCTGCATATACAAATATGCGCAACGTATGTCAATTCTGGCGTTTCCCCCCGTCTTCCGGCTGCTTGCCGTGGGGCTGGTCTTTATGGCGAACGCGGCTTTGTTTGCTGGGTGCAAGGGCGATCCCATCCATCCTACCGGGGCTAACGCGTACCAGATGGTCACGGGAGACGATACCGAGGATGACCGACATCGCTGGGACAGTCTTTTTAATACACAGGCTTACGTCTATGGAAAGGAGCCGGCCGCCTTTCTTCAGGAGCACATTCATTTGCTGCCCGTTGGCCGGGCTCTCGATATAGCCATGGGGGAGGGACGTAACGCCGTTTACCTTGCCAAGAAGGGTTTCAGTGTCGACGGGGTCGATTTTTCGGAGGTGGCCCTGAGAAAGGCCAAGCGGCTCGCCAGGGAAAATCAGGTCTCGATCAACGCGGTCTATGCCGATTTGAACAGCTACTCCGTAAAACCCGAGTTTTACGACATCATTGTCAATATCGATTATCTGAGTCGGGACTTTGTTTCACAAATCAAACGGGGTTTGAAAAAAGGGGGACTCATTGTTTATGAGTGTCACACCCTGGAGCAGCTGAAAAACGTTACCGGGCTGAAACACGACTTTTTGCTGAGGAATGGTGAGCTAAAGGAGCTCTTCAAGGATTATCAGATTCTCGTCTATCGCGAAACAAACGACGGCAAAGACGCAAGGGCCAGCTTGATCGCGCGGAAACCTTGAGCCGGCGCCATGAAAGAGATCGTATTCCTTTTTCTTAAGCTCGGGACGCTGGGGTTTGGCGGCCCGATCGCGATCCTCGCAATGCTCGAAGAGGAAGTCTGTCGCAAACGCCAATGGCTCACCGGGCGGCAGTTCGGAGAGATCCTCGCGATCTGTAAACTTCTTCCGGGCCCGATTTCAACGCAGGTTTCGATCTATGTTGCGTACTTGCGGGGCGGCGTGGTGGCCGGAGTCGCGGCCGGGATTGCGTTCATCCTTCCGTCATTTCTTCTGGTGCTCGGACTCAGTTATTTCTACGCGCACTCGGCAATGGTCTCCAGAGCGGCTGTCCTTTTTACCGGTTTTCAGGTGGGGGCACTTGCCGTCATCGTCCTTTCCACGGGACAGCTGGCGAGCGGTTACCGACGTGAGGTCCGGGCCTGGGGCATCGCCTTGGCGAGTGCGGTTCTTATTCTTGCTGTTCCACGTTGGGAGCCCGTCGTCATCTTCGTATTCGGGATGATCGGGATTTGGGTCGGCCGTGGTGGCACGAACAGTCGATTGCCGGAAAAGGGCGAATTGAAGGAACGAAAGAGCACGGGATCGAGTGTCTTTGGGGTTTTCGGATTCGCCACGACAGGAACGGCCTGGCTTGCTCACCTCAAGGCGAGTGTGCTTGTTGATTTATTCTGGGTCTGCTTTAAAGCGGGCGCATTCGTCTTTGGAACCGGTCTCGCGATCGTTCCTCTTCTGGAAGGAGACACTGTCCGCCATTTTCAGTGGCTGACGCATTCCGAATTCATGGATGGACTCGCCATTGGGCAGGTTACCCCAGGGCCCATTGTGATTACCTCAACGTTCATCGGCTTTAAGGTCGCCGGCTTTTTAGGAGCCCTCGTCGCGACGTTCGGGATGTTTCTGCCGTCTTTTATTAACATTCTGGTGATCCTCCCGAGAGTGTGGAAGCGCGTGAACGGAACGCCTGCCGCCGCGGCTTTTGCGAGCTGGGCGATTCCGTCGGTGATCGGAGGAATCGCCGGATCAGCATTCCGGCTCGGCTGGCTGACGCTCACGAGTCCTGCGCTGGTGGTTTTATTCGTAGTGTCTCTCGCGTTCGCCCTCAGGTTGAAACCACCCGGATGGCTTTTGATCCCGCTTGTCGGAGGCATGGCGGTCCTGGGTCGCGCAGCAGCCCTTCTCTAAGACCGGAATGGCTTTTACGTCGGCCGCGGTTGCGGACGCGGGACGGGCTGAGGAGCCGGAATCGGAATCGCTGGCCCCGGCGTGGGGGCCCAGGTCGGTCTCGACGTCGGTTCCGATGGAGGAGATGTCGGTAACCACGTGGGTAGACCGGTCGGCCTGGATGTAGGAGGGTTCGTCGGAAGAGGGAAATTCGGCCAGTTCGACGGGAATGCGGAAGGTCTCACCGAAGGTGCCGGATCGATCGGCCGTGGACTGGCGCTCGTGTCGTCCCGCCCACCGGGGACGAGCAGGTGATCCCTGATCCAGTTAATATCAACGTAATAATTCGCATAGTCCGTCGGTTTGAGAACGGAGTAGGGGATCCACATGTAGTCAGGCCAGGCGTCGACGAGAATACCGTCTCCCATTCTCCAGGCGCCGCCGGCAAAAAAATCGTTTTCGCGCGTTACGATCACGTTTCCGCTCGATTGCACTTTTCCATCGGGACTGAAGACAATGGGCGCGTCGACCCAGACTTCCATCTTGAGGGCTCTTGATTCGACAAGGTCCGTGTCTTCGAAATTGAAAGGTGGCGTCTGCACTCCCGGGGCGACGTCGTCGCGCATCCACCAGAGGGATAAGGTGAGTAAAATGCGGTAAACTCCCGGAGCACGCGGGTCGGCTCCGAGATAGTCCGCCGGTTTGGGGTATTCGAACCGATAACCGGCGAGCGGTTGGTTCCAGACTTGGTCTCCGGTGTAGCGATCGAGAAGAACTGCCTGTTTCAGACGTCCCATGTAGTTCGTCAGGATCAGGAAGACTTGGTCCGGCACGGTATCGTGATACTTCGGCGAGTTATAGTCCTGCCCGAAATCGACCCGTTCACCGTAAAAATCCGCCCCGGTTTCCATGGCGGCTTCCGTCAGGAG
>DATDSK010000133.1:0-11184 GCA_035291325.1 Bdellovibrionota bacterium
CCTCGGATCAGTTCCAGAACGAGCTCTGCTTTGCGCTTCGCCGTCCATCTCTGGAACTCGATTGTCTTTGCTTCCATCTCTCTCTCCTTAATAGAACAGGGGGCTTATACCCTGTCCAGTTCAGGAGGGGAACCACATCACAATGGCTCAGGAACAGTAAGTGTCAGGATGCACACTATCCTCAACATTTCCGGGTAGTCTCTCGTTCTCGTGAACTGCCATAATCTGGTTGATAAGAACCACAATCTGGTAGATAATTCATCTATGATCGAAGGCATTCTCGGCAACAAAACTGCTGAAAAAGTACTACTTCATATCTTCCATTACGGCGAGATTCACGCCAGCGGGATCGCTTCCGACTATGGAATGGCGCTGAACCCAGTCATCCAGCAGCTCGATCGGTTTGAGAGGGCCGGAGTTCTTGTGTCGAAAGTCGTCGGTCGGTCGCGTGTCTATTCATTTAATCCGAAATCTCCGTTTACGCGACCCGTTAAGGAACTCGTCGAAATTGTCTACGAGACCATTCCGTTGAAAGAACGTGAGCAATTATTCGGCGTGCGACGACGCCCGAGGCGGAAAGGTAAGCCTGTTCTGTGAAAGAGCCGAACTGGTCCAAGTGCACCGAGGAGGAGCTTTGGGAATATGTGGCCGCCCACCTGGCCAAGCACGGAATCGATACGGTACTTGTTGGTGGAGCAGTGGTCTCGATCTATACCGAGGGTGCGTACCGATCTGGAGACCTCGACTTCGTCCTTCTCAGCTATTTGAATCAGCGCCTCCCAGAGGTCATGGCTGAGATCGGGTTTAAGGTCGAGCGCGGTCGACACTACAAGCACCCCGAATGTTCGCACCTCTTTGTAGAGTTTTCGTCTGGTCCTCCTGCTATTGGCGAGGATCATCAGATTAAGCCCGATGCCAGGAAGTTTGCTGGTCAGACAATCCGGATCTATTCCCCAACCGATTGCATTCGGGATCGTCTCGCTTCGTATATTCATTTCAAAGCTAGGGACTGTTTTGACCAGGCCGTGCTCGTGGCAAAGAAGCATCCCTTCAACACTCGTAAGATTAAAGAGTGGTGCGCGAACGAAGGCGCGCCCGAGGCCTATGACGAGTTTCTCCGCGCAACCAAAAAGTCGTCGCGCAAGGCCTAATAACGAGGCCCAAACAAAGCCGAGCCTCTTACACTGTCTCTATTCAGAGTCTCTGTGGCGAGACTTTCGCAGTCTCACTTCTGAGATCATCAAACCCAGTTCCAACGATATTCCTAGCTTAGGCTCAATTTAGACCGCTCTTAGCCTTGGCACACATGCTGCTCTATTGCGCCGCCATTGGAAGGATTCCAATGAGAAGAGAGCAGAGAAAAACAGCATCAGCCCAAATCATCACCCCTCGCCAGCCCTGTCGAAACGGGTGTCGACTTCATTCGACAACTACGTCTACAGCCCGCGATTTCTACAACGACAAAACACTACGCATTTTTCTCGCTCATCGCCTTCACGCGAACCCCGACCCCACCCCCTCTACGATGGGTTGGGGTCGGGGTTCGGTTCAGAGTGAAAGAGGTGATGCGTGGTGATTCAAGAGCGAGATCGTGGGCTGTTGCGGTGCTGTTACGAGCAGCAGTTTTTGTTGATGGAGCAGGTGGCGAGGTACTTCTTCGGGGGCGGGAATCGAAGCGCTTCTTATCGGCGGATCAAGAAGCTGGAGAGTGGTGGCCTGTTACGGCGTGAGCGGCATTCCGTTTTGGGCGGGCGCGAGATCATTCGCTTAACTCGTCAAGGAATCGAGCTGGCTCAGACGTTAAGCCCGGCACTCGTTCCGCAGCTTGGCAAAGTCCCGCTCGCAACCCTGGCTCATGATGCACTCGTTGCATCCGTTCGCCTGAGACTCGAAGAGCTGTGGACGGGGACTTGGGTTTCTGAACGCGCTCTCAAGCCTGAGTCATTTGAACAAGTGCCGGATGGGCTTTTCATCTTTCCGAGCGGAAAGAAGGTCGCTGTAGAGGTCGAAACCTCTCCAAAGGGGAAAGCCCGCCTCATGGACCATCTCGCGTCTTGGGCTCGCAAGCAGAACGGCGAACGGCTTTTTCTGGTCCTCTACATCACGCCCGACCCCGGAATCGAAAGACTACTTAGGCGCTGCATCGAAGAGAGCGCCTCACAAGTTCCTATAGCTGTTGTGAGCTGGCCAGAGCTCGACACCAACATGCCCCTTGCCTGGACCGTAAAGGGCGAAATCGATCTCTTTTCACGAAAGGAAATTTGAAAATGCGAACCTTACACTCTCAATCAACCGAGGTCCCGCTTTTAGGGGCGTTACCTACGCCGTTCGTGAAACTTCTCATCGGTCTAGCGGTTGCCACAATTGTTCTCGTAATCATTAGACATCCAAAAGAGACCGTGGCCGTTTTCCGTGCCCTGTGTCATCGACTTCGGAACGCCTTGCGGTTCTTATACGGGATCAGCCGCTTCTCACAAAAAACGGGTATCCTCGTTGGCTGCCACTACATTCCTGACGAGGCTAGGCTCAGACATACCCATATCGTTGGAGCCACTGGATGTGGAAAGACCGTTTTGATGGAGCGGATGATCCAGCAGGATCTCGCACGCGGGCACGGGATGCTTATTATCGACCCGAAGGGCGATCGCGAGCTCTACGATCGGGTTCGGGCATATTGCCGTGCGATCGGTCGCGAAAACGATTTGCACCTTCTCTCCGCAGATTACCCCGGTGAATCAGTCCGGTGGAACCCTTGCCGGTTGGGCGATGCCTCGGAGCTTCAAACCAAGTTCTTCAATTCATCGATTTACGATGAGGCGTTCTACGCCAAGGCTTGCGAAATGGCGCTTCTCAAGATCTTCACGGATCTCGAGAAGGAAAGGCCGGATGGCTTTTCGCTCGTTGATGTGTCCCTGAAGCTCAAGGTTTTGTGTCAGGGCAAGACTGCTGATCATCTGCTTGGGCTTTACTATGACATCGAAAACCTCATTGTTTGTGAGTGGGGACGAATCTTCGGAACCCGCGAGCCTGGGAATACGAGAAAAGAGATTTCTCTTCTCGATGTGACGCTCAAGAACGAGATTCTCTTCGTCCATTTACCGACCGAAGCAAAATCCGTTCAGAGCGGCCGAGTAGGCCGGCTACTCCTTCAGGAACTCCTGATGATCTCTGGAATGAGGAAAACTTATCCTCAAATCAAGAGCCAAAAGCCATTCTCAGTTTACATCGACGAGTTCGATTCCTTTGCCTCGCCAAGCTTTGCCTGGTTTCTGAACAAGGGGCGATCGAGTGGATTCATGATTCACATGGTCCATCAGACCTTGAGCGATCTGAAAAGAATAGGACAGGAGTTCGCGGGTCAGATCATGGGCAATACGAACGTCCACTTCGTGTTTCGGCAGGACTGGCCCGAGGATTCGGAAACATGGGCCAAGTACTTTGGGACTCAGGCCAAGATCAAATCGACCTACCAGACCGAGAACAGTCTCCAGACCGGCGCGGCATCCAATCGTGAGGTCCAGGAATTCCAGATTTCTCCTAACGACATTCGCAATCTAAAGATCGGCCGATGCGTAATGAACATCAAGACAGATGGGATCCTAAAGACTATTTCCGTCCCGTATGACAAGTCCGATGGGCTGCCGAAGGTTAAGGGCCCCGTTCAAAGGGGCGAGACGCGCTGGACTGGAGAGCGCCCGGCGCTTTCAGAATTTGGCTCTGGTTTTGAGGAGCTGGCCAAGCTTGCGCCACAAAAGGGGGCCGTTCGGAAGGGGGCTCGTGTCGAGCCTAATCCGGCCGAACCGGCACTCAAATGAGCGCTTCTCAACCCGGAACCGGATTGATAGGAGATGAGGCTCAAGGGCGGAGCTCTGCAACGTCCTTGGGCCCGTTCCTCCAGGTTCGGGAAGCAGCGCTCTTTGAAAACCAACTCCTAAGCTACAAACAAGCCGCTCAGTATCTCTCGGTTTCTGAGCCTTTCCTTCGCAAGCTTAAGTCACGAGGACTTGTTCCTTTTGTCTTGATCGGCGATCGCGGGGTCAGATTTCGCGTCAGCTCCCTCAATCAATGGATCGAGGAAAGAGAAGTGAAGTGAAAAAGAGACTAGAGAAACTGACCAACTATCCGAACATCTACCAGATCAAGATCTGGGATGATGCTTCGGGATCCTGGGCCGAGGCGGCCCAGGGAATGCGGTTCCGGGTTTTCTATTATCAGACGAGGCCGGATGGGACGAAGAAGCGAATGGGGAAGTACTTTGATTCCCTGGACCAAGCCAAAGCGTTCTATCTCCGAAACCGGTTTGAGAAGCCTGAACCAAAGATGCCGGAGACCAAGCGAGACTCGAAGGATGCCGGAAGCGGTATGCTCTTCGGGGAGCTCGTCGAACTCTGGCTGAAAGTATGGCTACCCAACAAAAACTTTTCGACACAGATTCGATACAAGTCCTACCTGCAACATTTCACCTTATTCTGGAATTTGCCGGTCGAGAAAATCGAGCCGAGTGCGATCGATCGTTGGATAGTCGAAATCAAAAAGCCCGAATACCTGGAGCGAGGTCACACGACTCGATGCGACTACAAGCACGAGTTCAGTGTCCTCCGCGGAATCCTGAATTTCTACGCCAGTCGGTTCAATCGAAACTACCGGCTGCCTTTTCTCAAAGACCATAAAGCCATGCTGAAGGTCCGGGAGAAGGCCAAGCTCTCGAAAGACCTGACGGTCGAGGAATTCAAATGCTTCAGCCAGGCCCTCAAGCAGGTCTGTACCGAGCATGATTGCGAGCCGATCTACTACCTCGCGATGATGCAGTACGCAACCTACTGCCGGGTTCAGGAAGCATCGGCGCTGCACTACGAAGACTTTGATCTCAGTCGCAATCGGCTGACGATCAACAAAAAGGTGCAGTGGCCGAGGGCCAAGGGTCTCACCACTCAGATCGTCAGCGGGTCCAAAGCCAACGGCGGGAAGGAAATCCCTCTACCTGCTTTGGCAGCCCGAATCTTCAAAGAGTGGGTGATGAAATCCGGGATTCGTTCCGGGCCCTTGTTCCTGCTCGATGGCAACATTCCAGAGTACAGGCAAATTGAGTATCGTTATACCCAGGCGCTCAAACGCATGGGATCGCGGTTCTCGGCAACCCACATCCTGCGGCATGCCTCGCTGACCGAATATTACGAGCTGAGCAAGGATTTGCTCATGACCGCCGCGATGGCGGGGCAAAGGGATATTCGTTCGACGATGAAATACACGAAGGTGCGGGATGATCGAGTCATCCAGATGCAGAAGCAAATGGACGAACGCCCCGCGGGACTTTTGGAGAGCAAATAGCTGCTCTCAAACTGCTCTCCGAGTGCAATTGTTAACGCCAAAAATTCAAAACCCCCCGAACTCGTTTAAGAATTCGGAGGGCTCTTTATAATGGCTCAGGAGACTCACTCACAGTAATTCCGCCTACTTGCGGCCCGGTTTTTCCTGCTGTAGGAAACGTCCCACAGCGCGGAAAAGAGTCTTCGAAAATCTGTTCTTGAAGGTACTCAACTTTAAGCGAGCTGGCAAGAGTGGTCATTTTCAGCTTTATCAGTGGCACTCAGGCCGCCGATGCCTTCCAGTCCCGGTTCTTATTTTCGAACTGCAGCTCTTCAATCTCGTATTCCCGTCTGATCGCGAAGTCGCGCAGATCATACTCGGGAGCCTTCAAGCCGCGCAAAACGGCGAGTCTTAGGAAAAGTTCAAACGGCGCTTTCGGAACTTCGGAGCCCGATTCTATTTTCCGGACATACTCCTGGTTATACTCGGTCATTTTCGCGAGCTCTTCGGCGGAGAACCCCAACTGCTCGCGCAAAAAACGGAGTTCGTTACCCGCTAAACGTCGCTTAGTAATTGCAAGCGTTTGAGCAATGGCCTTATGAAGCCCAATGACGTTCTTAATGGCCGTTGAGCGGGCGCCACACTTCGGACAGATGTATTCGGTGACTCCGCCTTTCAGATACACGTTCTCGAGGCCAGACATCTTGTAATGATAAAGTTTCGGGGTGCTTGCCTTTAAACCGGTGTTACCGCAATTCGTGCATTTCTTATCCATTCCGGCTGCCTCCCTTCTTTGACGCCGTGTCACGGGCTGTTAAGTGTATTTTGAAGTCAATGGCATTGATCACAATGACCTCTGTTTCAATTTCAAACGTCACCACTGCGCGGTACCGGTCCGTTTCGACCCGGTATCTCCAC
The DNA here is from genome assembly GCA_035291325.1 of Bdellovibrionota bacterium. Lineage (GTDB taxonomy): Bacteria > Bdellovibrionota > UBA1018 > UBA1018 > UBA1018 > XYD1-FULL-55-31. The sequence continues at coordinate 6,226 of DATDSK010000133.1, forward strand.
TGAGCAGCACCCTCGAAATCATGCTCCTCGGCTTCACGAACAATGCCACGTTCCAGAACATTGATGATCGTAACGGCAGTTATCCCGCGTTCTGACATCCTCCGTTCGCAGTAATCGGTGAAACGAACGTCACCGCCGCTCTGCAGGATCTTGGCGATTAGCTTCCGAACCTGCTCGCGCCCTAAGCGTTTAGAGATTGCCGGGGGCATACAGAAATTCTCCGTTAACGAGAAAATATATACAACTGATATTTTCTCTGTGTCCATTCAAATCTGGACTAATAAAATCAATAAGTTGTGATTGGCTCATGTCGGTATCCCTGTAATAACTCGGTCGGAGGCGAACGGCTGAATCTTGTAACGAGCCACTAATCCCACCAACCCCAGATGTTCTTAAGCATCAAATCGAAAGCCCGCTTGAGATCCTTGCGGCGGAGCTCATCCTCGAGCTTGGATAGCCGTAGTGACTCTCTTGCGATCTGCTCCCTATTTCTCGGATTTTCTCTCGGGTAGACGACGGTGGCCTCTACTGAGTTACGTCCCTTGATGCGCTTACCGAACACCATTTTCGGGTAGCCGTACTTTTTGTAGAACGGTTTCCGGATCTCCTTGAAGTAGGGATCGTCTTCAATCCGTTTCAGGAGCCGGACTACCTCGTCGATCTCTTTTCCGACCTTCTTAGCGTCTGCGATGATGTTGTTGTCGAGAATGCATCTTCGCGTGCGCTCCAGTTTGTACCGAAGCATGCGGATGATGAAATGCCAGTCCCAGTCGTAGTCGTCTTTGAGGAATTTGCGATACTCGCGAACCTTCTTTTCAAAGGCGATCTTGGATTTGGATGGGTTCCGTTTCTTCTTCATCGGACTTTTCTCCCTTTCCTGACCTGCTTGATGATCTTGGGCAATTCAGATTTCTTTAGTCCACGCTTCTTGGCCGCTCGCCTTGAATCCTTGAGCAGCTCCGCAGTAAAGAAGTCCTCTTCGACGACCCACTTCGGTGCGCCGAGTGTCACGCGAACAATTCCGCATTGCAGCCAGCAATTCGTGTCCTTCTTTAAGCTTGCGATCGAATTGAAAACATCGACTGGATCACTGCTGCCGTTTGGGCCGAGTTCAGTCAAATAAGCGGTCCCGCACAGGTAGATCACCTTAGGCTTATTGGGCCAGCGCTCAAGCCCCTTCTGAGAAGGCATCCAGCTCCCGCTCGAGCGGTTTTTTGAGCGCCTATTCTTCTTCGTGGTCATATAAGTCGACTCCCTTCTCCATGACGGCTTCTTCGGTCGGAATAAAGCGCAGCACTTCGGTTGCGCCTGCCTCGTCGATCCCGGCCAGGCGGATATAGCGCTGCATGGTCTTCAGATCCTTCCACCCGCAGATCTTCATAACAACAGCAGGCGGGATCCCGGTAGAGATGAGCTGCGTTGCAAAACACGCGCGAAGGGCATGGAACTTGACCGACGGAAGGCCATTTCCGATGCAGAACATTCGAAGCGCCCGCGCCTGAAGCCCTTTGTCCCATTCCCAGAACCTCGGCAGCAGGAAGTCGTCGGGACGCTTCTCCTCGAGATGAAGCTCATCCATCAGAAACCAATAGAAACCACTTGAGACAGGGACGTTGCGCCAATAACCGGCCTTGGTTGGGCCGACGCTTTTGGTGCGAACGCTCCAGCTCCGGCGCACGCGTAAAAACCCGTAACGCTTTTGATCGAAAGGCTTCTTGTCTTCCTCGGCCGCGGCGTCGCGGCTGATGACTTCAAGGTCATTCCGGCGGAGCTGATGAAGTTCGCCGCTCCGGCATCCGGTCAGCACGGCCGAAACCCAGACCGGGTACCACTTGTTGTTCTGTTCTCGCGCGCGCTTGAGCAAGGTGCGGATTTCGTCGCTAGTGAGGATCTCGGGCCGCTTTTCTTCGCGGTCCTTCTTGTAATCCAGGCCGTACACCGGGCTTTGGTGCACGCCTGTGATGAGCCCTTCCTCGATGCCCCATTTGTAGATCAGGTTGATGCAGCACTTGAGGCGATGAATAAGTGCGGCGCTCTTCTCTGACTCCTCGGCGTACCGTAATACGTCCCGGCCGTCGCCGCGGTTCAGTTCCGAGGCAACGCGGTTGAGCCATGGCTGGGTCCACTTCTTGGTAATCGACTCATAATCCTGGAGCGTAGATACGGCGTACTTCTTGGTGGGATAGAGTTCTTGATGGCGTACCCACCGATCAATGACCTCCTCCCAAGTGAGGCCTTGGGATTCCAGGCGCTCGAGCTCGGTTGAGAGTTCGCGGAGCAACTTCTTTTCGACAGCGACCGCCTCGCGCTCAGTCTCGATTCCGTTAATGCGCTTTTGGACGCGGGCGCGACGGTTCCGCCGGCCTCGTAGATCGAGGTACACGCGCCAAAATATCTTTCCGTCTTTCTCGTATCGCGTAACAGCCATGAATCCTCCTTAAAAAACTGAGGACTCAAGCAGTCGATCGAGTTCGATCCGTCGGAAATAAAGCCGCCGCCTGAACTTCCGGGGTTTGACATATCCGCGATATGTCATGATCCGGAGGGCGTTGGCGGTCTTCCGAAGGTATTCAGCAGCTTCATGTGAATCAAGCCAGGTCAGACGGTCTAAAACCACTTCTTCTGGCTGATTTGACACTTCCTGGTCAGTCGCGTTTTCCACCTTACTCATTGTTGCCTCCATTTTCCAAAGCCATAATTTGAATCATTGCGTCAGCTCCGTGGCTGGGGCGCTTACCTGGTCCCATTTATTGGTCGCTTCCTTCGCTGGTGCGAGGTTACGGGTGCGGCCTTTCATCAGGGATTCGGTCTGGTCCTTTGCCTCTGATCCATAAATCGGGGGAAGTGGGACCTGGATGATTCCGCGGAAGTTCTGCGTCTTAACGGACGTGACGAAGACTCCGACACCAAGCCGCTTGATCGTATTGGGGGAGATGATGAATTCCTCGACGACACGGTTTGAGGCCCTGCCGGTGCTGCCGCGAACGTCGGTCTGATAGGTCTGCTTGACGGTGGTTTGGGTCCCGATGAGTCTCGCCCAAAGTTCCGCATCATCTGGATCGTGCTGGATCCCGATCAGGTGGATATTGCAAAGCCCCAGGACTTGGCCCATGAATTCGGGCGAGATCTTCTTCAGATCGGACAAAGTCTGGTGGATGATGTGGATCATAAAACCGCTCGAGCGTGCCTTATTCAGAAAGGTCACAAAGCTTTCAGTCGCAAAGGCGTCAAACTCGTCGATAAATACGGAGAACACGCGGGTACGCCCGGTCAGGCTGGGGCAGCTTTTCTTAAGGCCCGAGATGAGAATCAGTTCTTGGGTGAGGAGCCGTCCAACCCGCGAGCTTTGAAGTGACTTCCCTTCTGTCGGGAGATCGACAAAGAGGATTTGCTGATTCTTGATCACATTGATTAGCGAAATCTCCCGGCCCTTCGCCAGCGCAGGGCTGCAACCCAGGATCGGAGCCCATTCGCTTTGGGTCAGATTCTGGAAGTCGTAAAACAGTCCTTCAAGCGTCTTTGAATTCTCGGCCTGGGCGATCTGCTTGAGGGTCGCCGTGAGTTCGTTGATCCCGAAGCCATGGGGTTTGGTCTTGGCCAGGAGATTGAACGCGCGGATGAGCCCAGCCTCGCAGGCTTTGGCGTAGTAGGGCTCAGAATAGACATTCGAGTTATGGAACTTGCTTTGAAGTTCGGAAGCGTTCCCGAGTCCGCAGGGATTCCAAACACAGGACTCGTCGGCATAGGTGGCCGAGATGAGCTTAAGGTCATTTTCGCGCCCGATTGATTTACAGAATCCAAGAACTTCCTCGTAGAGTTCGCGGTCGCCCTTGGGGTCGATAATGAAGCAACCGCGACCTTTGGCGATATCAGAGAAGATGAGCCGCTTCGTGGTCTCGGTCTTTCCGGATCCGGTAGTGCCGACAATGTGGGTATGCCGGACGCGGTCGTAGTCGTTCAGGAACAAATGCCCGAGCACGACATCGCCCCGCTTACGGGCCTGGCGAGTACGCCACGCTAAACTGGCCCTGTGCCAGAGGTAACCTGCTCCAGCCTTGATTGGAGAAGTGAGTGGACGCAGGTAGTACGCGATGAGGTTGCGAAAAGGCGACGTATACCACCAGACAAAATCGAGAACGATCCACATCAACCATAAGGACCCGATGGTTCCCGCAATCTGTGTGACGTAACTTGTCTTGGCCATCACCACTCCCTCTTTGAAAACACATCCACCTCGCCCCGCTGGGTCCAAACCGGGGACTGATCGGACTTGAGTAGGTCCCAAAGCACCACGCCGACGGGCTGCTCCTGTGGGCCGTCCTTGATGTAGGACTTCACGATTCCATGCATGCGCTCGTTCGGGGTGACGTAGAGGACGAAGGTGATCGCGTCGATGTGGCCGAAGCTCTGAAGGCGGCTAAGAAATCTGCGGCGCCCTTTGTCCGAGCATTCGACCTCGAGCGCGATCATTTTTCCTGACTTAAACCTCCAGACTCCGTCAGGTACTTCTGGCACTTCCAATTCCTTGAGGGCTCGCTCGGGGAGGAATTCGGCATCCCAGAAATCCGCGATGCGGAGTCTGCAGCTAGTGACCAGGGCGTCGTGAAAGAGTGTCGATGGACTGAGTCGCGCGAGGTACCCGGCAGCGCGGGCATTGTACTGCCGGGCAAGCCGGCATCCGGTCTTAGTCAGTCTGAAGAGAGTCTGGCATCTCAGATCCGGATACGACTCCCGCCGTATGAAACCGCCGGCGATCAGTTGCTGAATGCGGAAGTTGATTCGTCTCTGGGAACACCCTCTGAAGAAGGTCTCGATGTGCTCTTTGAGCAGGAACTGCTGTTCGTAGCAGACCCTCAGTATCTCCCGGTCCCGATCCATCAGGAACACCCGCACCCCCGCTTTTTCTTCCCTCACAATCACCTTAGGTTCTAGGCACTGGCTCCCGACCCCACCCCCCTT
>DATDSK010000134.1:0-3704 GCA_035291325.1 Bdellovibrionota bacterium
ATCTCTTTGTCTGAAATCTGATAAAGATCGCGACGGCTGTCGTCGCCATAGATCACCTGCGCCGAGTTTTGGACTGCTTGCGCAGAAAAAAACGGAGCAAAAATCATTACAATCCAGATCCGGTGATTCGGTTTCACAAAAGCCCGTGTCCTTGTAAATCGTGAATTTGCGCATTGCAGCAATACCCCGCTAGACAAGGGATGTCAAATGGTGGAGGCGCACAGACACGTCGGGATAAGGTATTAAAAATTCAATATTTATGTGAAAACTTGAATTTGCAGTTGCTCAAGTGTCCGTCTTCTTCTGATCCTCGGCTTCTTCGATTTCTTCGAGTACCCGTTCCGGTGAAACATCCTTTTTAAGTTCGTCGACGCCTGGAGCGCTGGGCAGGCCCAACTTACGCGCAATTTGATCCACGACCCCGATCAGACGCGTGAGTTCATGCTCTGACAGGAGATTGACCTGCAAATCAAGGTCGGCCCGTTTTTCAGAGATCTGCGACATTCGGTTCTGACTGATTAAAACGAAAGTCGAAAGAAAGATCGCCTCCACCGACGCGAACATCGCGAGCATGACGAAGGGAAACGGATCAAATGGCTTGATTATCGGGACCGCTCCGCTGTTGATCGCGATCCATAGGCCAAAAACAACGGCGTGAAATAGTACAGACGCCATGCTTCCAGCAAAATTCGTGACGAAGTCGGCAAAGCGCTGCTGCGCCGTCCTTCTCTCTTCGAATTTGCGTCTGACCTCCAGAATTTGATCAATATTGCGATAAACTACGCCGGCAAGCTCGTCATTTTCATGCGGCAAGTCCATGGAGAGCGTTGAAGCAGGGAATATACCGTTTGCCGCCGCCGCTTCGCGGAAGGGGCGTTAAATTCGACCGATTAAAATAGATAGCTGAACCTGAGAATCGACTGAAAGCTTCGATACGCGTCCGGATAAGTCCAGTCAAGCCACCGGATATCGGCGCCAAGCTCCAGGTTTTTCGCCGCCCCGGAAGCTTTGCCGATATTCGCGAACTGCCAATTCAACTTCGCTCCAAGCGGCAGTCGAAAATGTGGGCTGCGTGAATCCGCCGCGGGAAGGCTTCCAAGATACCTCGCACGCGGTGAGCCGAATTCAAGTCCCGGCTCGAGATACGGCCGCACCGCCACCCCGCGGTTCAGCTGAAAGCGCGACCCAATCTCCCACGAAAGAGTCCCAGAAAGCGGATCTCCCGAACGTCTCACATCAGCCTGTGCGAGGAATCGCGTTTCGAGAGCGGTGCCCGTGCCGACGCGATTTCTCGTAAGCACCTCGAAGTACGGACTCCAATCAAAGTCCCACCGGCGATAGTACGGCTCACCGATCAGATTAAAAGCGACGGCAAGCTCGCCTCGATCGTGCCTCAGCACGGAATAGCGGGCCGCGAGCGGAATCGGGAACCAAATGAGCGTAAAACGATCCGTCAAGCCTTGCTCCCAGTACCAGGGATAAAACGAAAAACTCGTATCCACCGCAGCGGCTCCGCCCTCGCTCGTGATGTTGTCATTGCGGGCGGCTACGAGGATGGGGCTCCAGACAGACAGCCCTTTCGGTAAGGTGAGGGGCCGCTCGATTTCGCGGTCGGGATAAGATTCAAGCACCCGGGAAGTACCACAGGCGGCAAAAAGACCGATCATAAACGCGATGAGCGCGCTTCGAAGGACTTTACCTCCGGACATATTCGTATCGAAAGAAAACATGACACCGTATTATGATGACGATGTGAGATGGAAGTCGATAGCGCTCTTACTGTTTTTTCCGATCGGGGCTGCACTGGCTCAGGAAAATTCGGTCGCAAAAGGCTGGTCGTTGCATTTCTACGGCGGGCCATCGACGAAAGTCCCTCTCGTCGAAATCATCCGCTTTTCAGTACCTACGATGGAACCGTATTCGATTCTGTCCGTCGGAGCGACCCGGGCTCTCGGGACGTCCGATGCGGGGTTGAGGTGGGAAGTTGAAACCAGCCTGACCAAACATCTCGAGCGGGCAAACCTCTTTTCCCTGAGCGCCGCGATCGGCGCGCGCTGGCTGCGGCCGCCCTGGCATCAGGTCTTCCCGGGTAGCTTCTATTTCGCGAACGGTCTATCCCTGGCCAATGGGGAGCCGGGTGTTGAGGTCGAGGCCATCGGCCGGACGAACCGGCTGCTCTACCACATCATCCTTGAATACGAGTTTCGTGCGAACGAAAGTTCCAGATGGTCGTTTTTCTTTCGCGACCATCACCGCTCGGGAGCGTATGGCCTGTTCAATGGAATCACCGGCGGCTCGGACTTTCTTTGTCTCGGGATTCGAAGAAGTTTTTAGACCTGCGGGCGGTCCTGAATTTGCAACCCTCCTTAAAAATGGAGACGAACGTGAATTTCGCGGCAGGAAAATGGGTGCTTGTCACGGGCTCGACGGATGGTCTTGGCAAGGAAACCGCGCGGCAGCTTGCGAAGCAGGGCTCGTACGTCATTCTTCACGGGAGGAATCGCGAAAAAGTCGCCTCGGTCAAGGAAGCGCTGCAATCGGAGCTGGCAACGGCTCGGTTCGAGACTGTCGCGGCCGACTTTGAATCGCTTTCCGAAGTCGAACAGCTGGCTCGCGAGATCAACGAGAGATTTCCAACGCTGCAGATCCTCATCAATAATGCCGGAATTTACAGCAACAGACGCGAACTTTCGCGTGAAGGTTACGAGCTGACGCTGGCCGTGAATCACCTCGCTCCGTTTCTGTTGACCCTGCTTCTGCTCGAACTTCTGAAACGGAGCGCACCCTCCAGGATCATCAACGTCGCCTCAACGGTGCACCAGGGCGCGAAACTCGATTTCGAAAATCTTCAGTTTGACCGGGGCTACAGCGGCTACGCCGCCTACAGTACGTCCAAACTCGCGAACGTGCTCTTCACGTACGAACTTGCCGAAAGGCTTCGCGGAACCGCGGTAAGCACCTATTGCCTGCATCCGGGGGGCGTCGCGACGAAACTTCTCCGCGCCGGCTTCGGCGGGGGAGGAATCCCCGTTACCGAAGGGGCGAAAACGCAAGTTTTCCTTGCTACCGCTCCAGAGATCCGCGCAAGCTCCGGACAATATTTCACGCGAAGCCAACCGGAGCGGCCGGACGAGCGTGCCCACGATTCAGAGCTTCGAAAAAGACTCTGGACGGTCAGCGAGAACCTGGTCGATCGAAGATCTCGAGCTTAGAACCCGAAGCGCATTCCGAAAAGGAGCTGGAAGTCGGATTGTTTCAACTCCAGCGCCCCCGCGACGGCAGTGTTTTCAACCTGGTTGGATAAGCCGTGCAAATACCGGGCATCCCAAAGCAGCGCAATCGGCCCAAGCCCCCACGCGCTCGAAAGGCTGACGGCCAGACCGAGATCACTCGTTTTAAAACCAGCTGCCGAGTAGTCCAGCTCCGGGGTGCTGCACGTCAATGTTCCGGAGCCGGAACAGCCCAGTTTCCCGGTCGTTTTGGCGTAATAAAACCCGGCCCCCAGCGAGACAATATCCAGGGGCGAGAATCGGAAGAGAACGGGAACCTGCAGCTGATTTCCAGAAAAGCTGCGCTCCGATCCCGTCTGCGTGATCGTGTATTTCGTATTCACGAACAGCGCCCCTGACTGGATGAAAAAAGGACCAACCAGGTCGATGTCGACCAAACCGCCAGCAGCCCCACGTTCGCGTTGAACAACACGG
>DATDSK010000135.1:0-11130 GCA_035291325.1 Bdellovibrionota bacterium
CGAAAATTATTAGAAAAATCGGTTTAGACCAATTTGGCTAACATGCCCTTGCAAACACGGTCAAGCCTAGGATTTCCCTGACGCCAGAAAAGAACGTGCGGGTACCGCCGGCGTATGCGCCATTTTGCTGTTTCCCTCGAATATAACGCCCTCATCCACGCTCAAGCTGGGTGTGAGAATGTCTCCGCGAAAAATTGCGGGCCGATGTATTTCAACCCGGTGTTTCGCGCGGATGCTTCCGACAACTTCTCCGCTAATAATGACCGTGCCTGCGTCGATTTGCGCCTGTACTCGAGCTCCCTCGCCAATCACCAAGACGTCTGGTGTGTAAATCTCGCCACGAAAAATGCCGGCAATTCGCACCGTGCCGCGAAAACAGAGCTTTCCCTCAAACTCGCAACCGGAATCAATGACTCCAGTCACGCCGGATTCAACAACAGGAACGGTCAGCTCTGGCGGGCGATTCATACCTTATGATTCTGCATGGCCTCAAGCAGTCGATCAAGGTCTTCCCGCGAGCTGTAGTGAAATACAATTTTGCCGCGGCGCTCCGATCCCTTCAATTCTACTTTTCTCGACCAATGGCGGGTCAACTCCTGTGCGATCGACTGCAACCTGGAAAGAACCGGCGACTGTGGGACCGTGGCCGCCGGGATGGCTGTCGCCGCGGCAGAGGCTTCGGCTTCCCGTTTCAGCTTTTCGACGAGTGCTTCCGTTTCCCGCACACTCAGCTTGAATTCGACGGCCTGCGCGCGCGCGCGAAGCCTGGCGTCGTTGTCCTCAAGCCCCAGCAGTGCTTTGCCATGACCAAAAGAGAGTATCTGACGTTTCAAATCGTCAATAATCGCCTCAGGAAGCCTTAAGAGCCGCAGATGATTCGCGACTGTTGCGCGATCTTTCCCGAGTCGGGCCGCCGCCTCCTCCTGAGTCAACGAGAAATCCTGGATCAGCTGAAAATATGCGAGCGCTTCGTCAATGCAGTTCAAGTCTTGCCTTTGAATGTTTTCAATCAGCGCCATCTCGAGGGCTTCCCGATCGGTCGAGCGGCGAATGACCACCGGAACCTGCTTCAAACCGGCCAGCTTTGCGGCGCGAAGCCGCCGCTCTCCGGCAATCAGTTCATAGGATCCGAGCGCTGTCTTCCTGACAACCAACGGCTGAATGATCCCGTTGGATCGAATTGACTGTGCGAGATCGTCCAATGTTCTATCGTCGAAATCGCGCCGCGGCTGATATTGATTCACCTGTATGTCTTCAACAGATGCGAGACTAATTCCGGGGATTCGTGCTCCCATTTCTGGCTGCGAAAGCACCGTAGTAGCCGGTCCGGCGACTGTTGCTCCCGCTGGCGGAGGCCCTTGCGGAATTGACCCGGGAACACCCATCGGAGCGACGCCCGGAAATAAGGAAGCCAACCCTTTACCTAAAACCTGTTTCTGAGCCACATCTCCCCCCGAAATTAACCCTGAAGAGCCACGCCTGGTGCCGCTTCCGGCGGCGCCACGCGCGGCGTGATCATCTTTGGCTGATTCCTTGCCAATAATTCTTTCGCCAGATTGAGATAAGCCAAACACCCCTTCGAATCGATGTCGTAAAGCAGGATCGGCTTGCCGAAGCTTGAACACTCGCTCAGGCGCACATTGCGCGGAACGACTGTTTCGAAAACTTTTTCGGAGAAATGAGCGCGGACTTCCTTCACGACTTCGTTGGCGAGGTTGTTTCGTCCATCAAACATCGTGAGAACAATTCCTTCATCGCCCAGCCCTGGATTCAGGCTCTGGCGAATGAGAGAGACTGTGTGTAGCAATTGCGAAAGTCCCTCAAGCGCGAAATATTCCGTCTGAAGCGGAACCAGAAAACTGTCGGCGGCGGTCAGAGCGTTGACCGTGAGCAACCCCAGCGATGGCGGGCAATCCAACAGGATATAGTCGTACTGATCCTTAATTTCCGCCAAGGCGGCTTTCAACTTGTTTTCTCGTGCAAACGCGCTGACAAGCTCGATTTCCGCGCCCGAAAGATCCGTCGTCGCGGGAAGAACATAGAGACAATCCATCTCTGTCGCGCGAATGGCCTCAGATGCGCGAACGGCTCCGATGAGTGCGTGGTACACGGTTTTTTCGCCAACAAGAGACGCGCGATCCACCCCGAGGGCTGACGTTGCGTTTCCCTGTGGATCAAAGTCGACAAGGAGAACCCGTCGCTCAGCGATTGCAAGCGACGCCGCCAAATTTACGGTCGTTGTTGTTTTGCCCACGCCACCTTTTTGATTTGCTACCGCGATAATTTTTCCCATCCGCCCCTCTATCTAACCATTTTGGGAGGCGCCCTTATCAGCGCCCCCCAATTATTGGTTGTGGTTGGTGTGGATAATCGAATTTTGGTTAAAAAGTTTTTGCCTATGCAGCTATAGAAAAAGGCTAGCCGTGATTACCCAAACGGGCAAGCGAATTTTTGATTCTTTTTCAAAAATTTTTTCTCCGCCCAAGTCGAGTATCCAACTCTTACCGCCGTTGTGAATTATTTGTTCCACGTGGAACACGATTCAGGCGAACGATGATACGGGGTTTTCGATCCGCCCCAAGCTCATAAGTAAAGCTCTTCGCGATCTGCAGCTCCTGCCGAAATTTTCCCTTCTGAAAATCACTCCATTCCCGCTCCCACGCCGGGCCTTTCAACAGGACAAGGTTGTTCCACGTGGAACAACTCCGGATCCAGCCATAAATTCTTTCAACCGGGCCCACCGCACGAGCAACAATCGACCGCACGGACGCATTTTTGAGATAAGCTTCGGCGCGATCAGGAACAACCTGCACTCGATCGACCAATCCCGACTGTTTTGCCGCCCGATAGAGAAAATCCGCCTTCTTTTTTTCGCTTTCGCAAAGAATCCAGGCGCCCTCGCGGACAAGCGCCGCTAGCAATCCCGGAACACCCACCCCAGACCCCAAATCCAGAACCGGCCAATCGAGAAGATCCTGCGCCAGAAGTTCGCGAACATCTCGAACATGCCCTTCCAAAAACTCCTCTGGCGACAAAAGACGCGTTAAGTTCTGCGTCTTGCTCTCTTTAACAACCAACTCTCTAAACGCGATAATCTTTTCGCGAATATCCAACGACCAATCCGGGCACTCTATCTCGAGTAACCGCCTAAACTGCTGAATATCCACATCAACACGCTCAATGGCCATCACACATCCGCCCCCGCTCGAGTTCGACCTTCCATTTTTAAGTAGATCAGCAGATTTGCTATGGCTGCGGGCGTAATCCCCGGCATGCGCGACGCCTGTCCGATCGTCTCCGGCCGCGCTTCTCGAAGACGGCCCTTCACTTCGTTTGAAAGCCCAGGGATGTCATCGTACCGAAGCCCCGCGGGAATCCGAACCCGTTCGCTTTTTCGAACTCCTTCTAAAAGCTCCAACTCCCGTTTGATATACCCCTCGTACTTAGTTTGAATCTCAACCTGCTCCGAAACTTCTTCCTGACAATCGACTCCCGGGAAACCAAGCGTGCAGAGCACCTGCCAATTCACCTCGGGCCGTCTCAAAAAAATTTCAGCCGAAACACGATCCTTAAGTACCCCGAGGCCCTGTGCCTCAACCCAAGCTCCCGCCGGCCCTCCAGGAACAAAAAAGTGCTCGGCGAGCTCACGCTTTCGCCGCTCGATACTTTCTCGCCGCTTACAAAAAGACGAATGCGCCTCCTTACCAAGCAGCCCGATATTCCAGCCACGATCACTCAACCGAAGGTCGGCGTTATCCTCTCTCAATAACAACCGAAACTCCGCCCGAGAAGTGAACATCCGATATGGCTCATCTGCTCCTTTGGTCACGAGGTCGTCGATCAATACTCCGATGTAGGCCTCATCTCGAGAAAGAATGAACGGTTCCTGTCCGCGAATTTTCAAAGCTGCATTGACTCCCGCGACCAACCCCTGCGCCGCAGCCTCTTCATAGCCAGACGTCCCATTCACTTGCCCCGCAAAAAACAATCCCGGAATGTCTTTCGATTCAAGAGTTCCGCGCAACTGCCGTGGGTCGATACAGTCATACTCGACTGCATAGCCATACCGAACAAACTCCGCCCTTTCCAAACCCGCGATCGAGCGAACAAACTGCTCTTGAACATCTTGCGGGAGACTCGTCGAAATCCCGTTTGCGTAAATGTCATCTGAATCGAGGCCCTCTGGCTCAAGAAAAACCTGGTGCCGCTCACGACCCCTAAATCGTTTCACTTTATCCTCAATGGCCGGGCAATATCGGGGACCAACCCCCCGGATCATTCCTGAAAACATCGGCGATCTTCCCAGGTTTTCTTCAATAATTTCGTGGGTTTTGGTATTCGTGTAAGTGATATGGCAATTCACCTGGGGTAAAATCGGAAAACGCTCTGGCTTGGCGTAAAAGGAAAATGGCCGCGGATTACTATCCCCCGGCTGTGGCTCTAGGCCATTGAAATTAATGCTTTTTTTGTTAAGTCGCGGCGGGGTTCCCGTTTTCAAGCGCCTCAGCTGAAACCCCATTCCCTCCAGGTTCGCGCTCAGCGATTGGGCGGCTCGTTCATCGATTCTTCCTCCCTCACACCTGACGAACCCTGTATAAAGGAGGCCGCGAAGAAACGTCCCCGTCGTTACTACCACGGAATCACAAGCGATCTCATCTCCGCTCACCAACCGGACAGACGCGGTTTTGCCTCCGCTCAGCCTGATCTCGGCGATTTCTCCTGATATGATTGATAAATTCTCAATCCCGGCCAGCTCGCGTTGCAGAGTTTCTGCATACAGGCGCTTATCACACTGTGCTCTTGAAGACCGAACTGCCGGCCCCTTGCTCGCGTTCAAGCGTCGGTACTGAATGGCCGTACGATCCGTGTTGATGCCCATCAGCCCACCTAAGGCGTCAATTTCCTTCACCAATTGACCCTTGGCCAAGCCGCCGATTGCCGGGTTGCAGGACATCACGCCAATCCGACTCGCGTCTAAAGTAATGAGCGCGGTCCGACATCCGAGTCGCGCCGCAGCGCTCGCGGCCTCCGCCCCTGCATGTCCGCCTCCGATAATGACCACATCAAATTTCATCGCAAGCCTCGCCCGCACCCATCTGACTCTTATATTGCGCCGCACCACGCGGCAAGAACATTTTGTTCCCGCCCGCTCCACAAAAACTGTTGAAACTTGCCTGCAGCGCCGAAAAGAAATCATGAAAGCCCGGCCATGGCCCATTATCGTTCTGACGATCCTCTATCTGCTCGGACCTGTCTTCAGCATACTCGTCGCATCGTATCTGATGCACATGTCTCCCATTAAATACCTTTTTCTCTGGCTTCCCCGCGCCTCTTACTGGAGTGCCCTCTCCACCTTCTGCCTTTATCCAATCGCCGGAGTTGCCATCTACTTGATGAAGCCGTGGAGCTACGCTCTCTTTATCACAATTACCGCGCTCACGACTTACCAGGACTATGCGGCGTGGCGAGCTCATCCGGCGGTGATGGGCTTCCCTGTATTGTTTGGGCTCACTCTTATCAACGTCGCGATCGTCGCCTACTTCGCGCTGCCTTCCGTCCGCACTCCATTTTTTAATCGGCGCCTTCGATGGTGGGAATCAAAACCGCGTTACAGAATGGAAATTCCCGCGGTGCTCGAAAGCGATCGGGGCCAAACAAAATGTTCGCTCATGAATCTCTCTCTGGGCGGGGGCTTTATCAAATCGGCAAAAACGCTCGACACGACAGCAAAGTCGAAATTGCGCTTCGCCATTTTCAATCAGACCATTCTCGTCGAAGCACGACCCGTTTATAGACGAGCACGTGGCACCCGGGGTTACGGACTCGAATTCGTACACACGCCGGAAAGCAAGCAAACCATCGGACGTATCATGCAGGGTCTCGCGCTCGCCGGCGTGAAACAAAGCGAACAACAAAATGTCTGGGCCAGCTTCAAGGATTGGGTTACCGCTCTTTTTCGAACGGGCCGCGGCCTCGTTCCGGAAATGCCGGTTTATCCCGTCCAGAACGCGAAAAAAACCGCTTCTCTCAAGACGATTGAAAAAAATGAGGTTTGATTTGGAGCGGGTGAAGGGGCTCGAACCCTCGACCTCAAGCTTGGGAAGCTCGCGCTCTAGCCAACTGAGCTACACCCGCAACAGCCTCGACGTTAGCCCAAACCATCTCATTTAACAAGACGAACACACGCCAACATCGTCGGGAGCGCTTTCAAGGACCTGCTCCGTCCTGCTTCTGTCGCGGTAGACGGTCACCCCTTTACAGCCAAGCTGATACGCAAGCCGATAGGCTCGGACGACCTCTTCCGGTCCGCTCGACTCAGGTAAATTGATGGTTTTTGAAACCGCGGCATCACAGTGGCGCTGAAAGGCCGCCTGCATTTTTACATGGTCTTCAACGCTGACTCGCCGCGCCGGTGTCCACGCAGCGCCCAGTGCCCGCCTCAATTCTTCGTCAAGCCCTGCGGTAAGCGGCCCACCGCGATCCACGACACGCGCCACGGCAAGGGTCCCCAGCACACGGGCAACGGCCGGATGAACCTCCAAAAGGCGCGCGCCCGATAAAATGTTTCGATAATACGCCGCCGCGAAAATCGGTTCAATTCCGCTCGAAACCCCGGCAATAATGCTAATGGTGCCGGCGGGCGCGACCGTGCTCACCGTGGCATTTCGAAGCGGCGGCAAGCCCGTGCGCCGCCAAAGGGAATCTTGCCAATTCGGAAACGCCCCCCTCTCCCGAGCCAACTCAGCGGAATATTCTTTCGCTTCGGTATTTAAAACATTCATGAGTTTTTCTCCAAAGGTCCTCGCGTCTTCCGAGCCATATGGAAGTCCCATCATGAGCAGGAGGTCGGCAAAACCCATCACGCCAAGGCCGATTTTCCGGTTTTTCAGCGTGATCGTGCGACAAGCCTCGATCGGATAAAAATTCACCTCAATGACATTGTCCAAAAATCGCACGGCGAGCCTTATATCGTCGCGATAACGATCCCAATCAAAACCGGCCTGGCCATGATATGCGAAAAGATTTATTGAGCCCAGATTGCAGGACTCATACGGCAAAAGCGGCTGTTCTCCACAAGGATTCGTGCTTTCGATTGGTCCTTCATTCGGGGTGGGGTTGAACTCATTTATCCTGTTCAGAAAAACCAGGCCGGGGTCGCCACACTCCCAGGCGGCGCGAACGATTCGCTCAAAAAGCTCGGCCGCCCGAAGTTCCCGGACCTTCTCGCCCGAGTTCGGGTCGCGCAAAAAAAACCGCCCCTCAGGACTTCCCTCGGCCGCAGTTGTCGCATTCATAAACTCATCTGTCACCCCGACCGAAATATTGAAATTTCGGACGGAACTCTTATCCCGCTTCGAATCAACAAACTCCAGTATGTCGGGATGATCCACCCTCAGTACGGCCATATTTGCGCCCCGGCGGGCACCGCCCTGTTTAATCGCTTCAGTAGCCGCATCGAATACCCGCATGTACGAGACCGGTCCTGATGCGATACCCTGCGCTCTCCCAACGCGAGCCCCCTTAGGACGGAGTTTTGAAAAAGAGAACCCGGTTCCCCCGCCCGACTGATGAATCAGGGCGGCGGACTTCAGTGAATCAAAAATCGACTCAAGGGAGTCTTCTATCGGAAGAACAAAGCACGCGGAAAGCTGGCCACCCCTCCCGCCCGCCCTTGCCGCGTTCATCAGCGTGGGCGTATTGGGAAGAAAGCGCAAGGAAACCATGGCCTCGTAAAAGCGGCCCGCCCAACGGCTACGATCGTGTATTTCGGCTGCAGCTACCGCATGCGCCACCCGCGCGAAAAGCTCCGCTGGAGTTTCGGAAAGCAGACCCTTCTCATCTCGCCAGAGATAGCGCCGCTCCAGAACCGTTCGCGCATTTTCCGTTAGCCTAGGGGCCGCGTCAAACCGCCGGTCAGGCTGCGTCATTTTCGTCATTGCCACACCCGCTTTCTGGCGAATCAACCGCTTGCTCCCGCCTCACCTCTCAATTACTCTAGTCTGGATGTCGTTGAAACTGATCTGCAAAAACCCAGCTACGGGCGAGGTTCTACGCGAGCTCGACCCAACACCGGCCGAGCGCATTCCCGAGCTTTTTATGCGCGCTCGCAACGCACAGATCCTGTGGGCCGCCCTTCCGCCCAAAAAACGAGCCGAACGCCTGAAACAAATTCGCGAAACCCTGCTCAACCACGCTGACGAACTTATCGAGCTGATTGCCAAGGAAAACGGCAAGCCGCGCCTTGAAGCGCTGTCCTCGGAACTCTTGCCAAGTTTGGAGCTACTCACCTATTTCGCGAAAAAAGGTCCCGGAATTCTTCGCGACACCCCGCTGCCGCTTCGGCTGATGAAGCATCGAAAAAGTTATCTGAACCGCTTCCCGTACGGAGTGGTCGCGATCCTGTCCCCCTGGAACTATCCCTTTTTGCTTCCGTTTTCGGACATCATGCTGGCGCTTCTCGCCGGAAATTCAGTTATTTTCAAGCCAAGCGAGCGCGCTCCGCTGGTCGGTTTGCGAATTCAGGAACTTTGTGACGAGTCCGGACTTCCGCAAAATCTGCTTCAAACGGTGATCGGAGACGATTCGCTCGGCGCGGCCATCGTTACAGCAAACAGGGCAGCCGGGACCGGCGGGCCCGACAAAGTCTTTTTTACGGGCAACATCGAAAACGGGAAAAAAGTCCTGCGTGCCGCCGCCGAAACAATCACTCCCGTCTCCCTCGAGCTGGGCGGAAAAAACGCCATCATTGTTCTGCCGGATGCGGATATCGAATACGCCACCAGCGCGATTGTCTGGGGTGCCTTCACCAACTCCGGCCAGGTCTGCGCTGCGACATCCCGCGCCTTCGTTCATGAAAAAATAATCGATGCTGTTACTGCCCGAGTTTCCGAAAAACTGGCCTCACTTCGGCGGGCGCCCTCCGCCCGATACGATAATGATCTCGGACCGATCACCCTCGAAAGCCAAAAGACAATCTACTCGAAACAACTCGATGAAGCCCGAAGTCGCGGAGCAACCATCGTCTGCGGCGGTAATTTTTCTGAGGACAAAGCCTTCCTGGAGCCCACCGTTCTTCGCGCGCAGGACACCGCGGGGCTGTCGGTCTTTACGGATGAAACGTTCGGACCCATTCTCGCCATATCATCGTTCAAATCGCCCGCAGAGGCGGTCGAGAAGGCCAACCACAGTCATTACGGCCTTACCGCGTCGATCATCACGAAGAATCTTTCGCTCGGAGAAGAAATCGCGAAGCAGCTTCACGTTGGAACCGTGATGTTAAATGAAGTGGTCTACACCGCCGGTTTGCCCGAGGTGCCCTGGGGAGGGGTGAAACAAAGCGGAATCGGCCGCACCCATTCCGAATGTGGCCTTCTCGAATTCGTGAACAGCCGTCACATTCACAAACCTCGATCACGCCTCTTCATTTTCAAGTCTCTTTGGTGGTTTCCTTACACGCCCCACCAGTTCATGGTGTTTCGCAAATTCGCGGAGCTGTACCGCAATCACTGGACCGACAAGATCCGGGCCTTCCCGCATTTTCTTATTCATCTTGTGCATTTTCTGAAACGCGAAAAACGCCTTTAAGGGAACCGGCCCAGGGGCGGCTAGAGCAGGTTCTGGATTTTTTCGACCGCCTCACGGATCGTCTGATCCGTTTCGAGTTCTTTTTCTATTTTATTGCAGCCGTGCAGAATCGTGGTGTGATCTTTTCCGAAGTAATGCCCGATTTCCTTGTAGCCCATTCCGGTGTACTTCCTCATCAGATACATCGCGATCTGTCGCGGAAGAGCGACTGTCCGCGCGCGCGTGACCGACTTGAGATCCTGAACCTTGAGATGGAAATGCTTGGCGACCGCATTTTGAATGGACTCCACCGTAAAAACCGCGCTTTCCTCGGGAATCGCGGTCTTCAGCTGATGTTTCGCCATTTCGAGCGAGATCTCGGCGCCGGTCAGGGATGCTTGTGCCTGAAGGCTGATCAAAACCCCCTCAAGTTCGCGAACATTCGATTTTATATAGGACGCGAGGAACGTTGAGACGTCATCAGGAAGATAAATGTCGTCCCTTTCGGCCTTGGCTTTGAGAATCGCGATGCGAGTCTCGATTTCCGGCGGACTTATGTCGGCGATCAAACCCCACTCGAAACGGGTGCGCACGCGCTCTTCCAAACCCTCAATCTCCTTAGGCGGACGATCACTGCTGACGACAATTTGCCGCTTTGAGGCGTGAAGGGCGTTAAAGGTGTGAAAAAACTCTTCTTCGCTCGACTTTTTCCCCGCGATGAATTGAATGTCATCGATCAGAATCACGTCATAGCTGTCCCTGTATCGATTCCGGAACTGCGGCATTCTTTTGTGCTGGAGCGAGTCGATGAGGTCGTTCACAAAATTTTCCGCTGAAAGATAGCACACCCTTGCGTTCGGCATTTTGGCGATCACGTGGTTCGCGATGGCGTGGAGCAGATGGGTTTTTCCCAAGCCCGGGGGGCTGTACAGAAAAAGCGGGTTATATTGCTTGCCCGGCTGTTCCGAAACCGCCACTGCCGAAGCGTGGGCAAACTGATTGCTTGCGCCGACAACGAAGTTTTCGAACGTGTAGCGTGAATCGATATGGCCCTCATACGACGACGGGGCCGGCCTGGAGGAGTGAACCACACCAGGGCGCGCGCCGCCCTGGGGCATATTGTTATTGTCTCCCGAAAACCCGCCCCCTGCGGCTTCAACCGGCGGTTCATAGGAAGTTCCACCCGACTCATCCGCTGTCGCAGATACCGCCGAATCCTGCTCCTTCACGGAAATTTGAACCTCACAGGAAGCGCCCGTCACCTGGGAAAAGGCGCTCTCCAATATTTTTTTATAATTGTCGCGAATCCACTGTGCTGAAAACTCATTGGGCGCGGCGAGGTTAATCTTCAGCCCTCCGCCGGGAACCCCCGAGGGCTCCGTGTTGACAAGCTCCAGCGGCTGAATCCATGTCTGCAGTTTGCTGGGAACAACCTCTTGTTCAAGCTGCTTGTATGCCGCCTGCCAGAGCTCGGGCCATTGCCTCGTGTCGATGTTTAAAGAGGTTCTCATGCGAGCCTTTTCGCATAGCATGGGGGCTTCTCCTTGACAACGGATGCGGTGTTGG
>DATDSK010000136.1:0-6798 GCA_035291325.1 Bdellovibrionota bacterium
ACAATCTTTACGGAAAGGACCTGTTCCGAATCCCCGAGGTTTATATCGCGCCCGTCGGCGCGCGAATCATGAGCCTTCAAAATCCGCTTGCGAAAATGTCGAAATCCGACCCGGACCCCAACGGCGCGGTTTATCTCACGGATACGAACGACCAGATTCTCAAAAAGGTGAAGCGCGCCGTGACCGACTCCGGAACCGAAATCACCTTTGAAGAGACGAAACCCGGAATCAATAACCTGCTCACGATTCAGGCCGCGATTACCGGGAAAACGATCCCCGAAATCGTGAATTCCTATATCGGGAAGCAGTACGGCCATCTCAAGGTCGACGCCGCGAATCTGCTCGTCGAGACCCTCGGCCCGATCCGTGACAAAACGGACGAACTGATAAAGGATCGATCATATCTGCTCCAGGTCCTCGAAGACGGGGCTGAACGGGCGCGGGAACGGGCGGGGCAGACGCTCAAGGAAGTCTATCGCCGCGTTGGTCTTGTTTAACGGAGTCATGCATGTCCCCGCGATCTTTTCTCGCCCTCGACTTTGAAACCGCCGATATCCGAGCCGAAAGCGCGTGCGCGATCGGACTGGTCAAGGTCACCGATCACCGGATCGTCGGCCGCGAACATTTCCTGATCAAACCGCCGTCAGGGAAATCGGGCCAACGATCAAAAAAGCCTGACTTCATGTTCACCTACATTCACGGGATTACGCGCGCACACGTCGCCGCGCAGCCTTGCTTCGGGGAACTCTGGCCGAAGGTAGCCGGCTACTTCGAGGATATCGACTTCGTCGCCGCCCACAATGCGAGCTTTGATCGCCGGGTGCTGCTGGCTTGCTGCGATCAGTACGGAATCACCCCGCCGAAAGTTCCTTTTCTGTGCACGGTCCAGCTCGCACGCGCGACGTGGGAAATTTATCCGACCAAGCTCCCGAACGTCTGTGAGCACCTCGGCATCGAGCTGAAGCATCATGAAGCGCTCTCCGATGCCGAAGCGTGCGCCCGGATCGTGATCCATGCGCATAAAAAGGCGGGGGCACCGGCTTTCCATATGTCCCCGCAATAGATACTAAAATATATTACTCTTTGGGCGCCGCGCGCAGTGCCTTGCGTTCCGTTTCTCGCTGCTCGCGCAGTGCCTTACGTTCCGTTTCCATTTTTTCGCGAAACGCCTTACGTTCGGCTTCCATTTTCTGCCGGAAGGCTTTTCGTTCAGCATCCCTGGTGGCGCGTTGCTCGTTCCGTTTCGTACGCCAGACCTTTTCCTGTTCCCGCTTGCTCTTCTGAAGGGCTTCCCGGGCGCTCGGATCAGAGGCATTCTGCAGATCCGCTTCGTACTTCAGTTCGAATTCCCGGCGCTCCTTTTGTAGCTGATCCTGAAACTGACGTTCCCGATTCATCAAACCATCTTCAAATTCCCATCGGCTCTGGCGCTGCTGCTTTTCAAACTCCATCCGGGCATCTTTAAGCGCGTGAGCGGGGGCTTTTCGTTCATCGGGCTGCTCGTTTGCAAAAACGATGTTCGAGCCCAAAAGCATAGCGAAGACGGCCATCAGCGCAGTCGTTCCAAACAGGCCAATCAGGCCAATCAGGTGTTTCATTGTGATTCTCTCCCTCGTTAAGATTAGTTCATAGTAAGCTGACCCACTTCGGTTCGTGAAATGATTTTCAATTTAATTCAGTGCGTCAAAATAAATCCGAGCACCCGGCTTGCCTTATCGTTTCTCTTGGCTATGATCGGGGGGTTCAAACAAAGATCAACCGCAGGAGTACTGAATTGGCCACACGTGTTCCCATCACCGTTCGTCTGGACACCTTCGAAGGCCCGCTCGATTTATTGCTCTATTTGATCCAGAGCCATGAACTGGATGTCTCCAAGGTATCGATCTCGAAGATCACCGACCAGTACCTCTCGTACGTGCGGCTCATGCAGGAACTCAATTTCGACACCGCGAGTGAATTTCTGGTCATGGCGGCCACCCTCCTCCATTGGAAGAGCAAAGTTCTCCTTCCGCAGGAAGGAAAAACCGACGCAAATGGACAGCCGCTTGAGGACGAAGAATTATCCCAAGAGGACCTGGTCAGGCAACTGATCGAGCATCAACGTTTTCTTGCCGCCGGCGAAAGCCTGGCGCAGCTGCCGCTCCTCGGGGAAGACGTTTTTGTCCGCCAAAACCGTAAACCTCCCGTTGAAAGAGTCTGGAAGGAAATGGACGTCAGCACCCTGACTCTGACCTATCAGGACCTTCTGGTTCGGGCGAGAAAGCGCAAGCAGGTCCTGAAAAAGGAAACTGTTTCGCTGACCGACAAGATTGTCGAATTCGGTCACCGGCTTCAGATCGGAAAGCTCACCGAGTTGCGAACTCTTCTTTCCGTCGCTCCTTCGCGTCCCGAGATCGTGGTCACCTTTCTAGCCTCACTCGAGCTCGCGCGACTGAAGAAAGCAAAACTCTATCAGGAAGAAGTTTACCGGGAAATCTACCTGGAATTGCTCGAAACCCTGGCGAACTTCAACGTTCAGCTCGCATCCGGGTTCGAAGCCCCGAAACCCACCGATAGTCCGATGCACGAGGAAATCACGACATGACCGATGAGAAAATCGTTACTTTCGTACAAGATCCTTTCGGCTTACCGACCCTCGAGGTGGCGAAAGCGCAGGAAAGTTCCGAAGACGCTTCCATTCTCGACGAAGAACTCGCGCAGGAGGCAGCCGAGCTTCACAGCTGTGCGGAGGAGATCGATGAAGAGCCGCTCACCGTCTCAGACGATACCGTTGAATTCGAGCGGATCGCGCAAGCCCTGAGCAAAGCCGAGGCGGAGATGGCCAAAGCAGCGGCCGAAGCTCAGGCGTCATCCGCGCCCGCCGAAGAAGAAGACCAGGCCGCGCGTTTAGCAGCCGAAATCGCCGAAGATCGCGCCCTCCAGGAATCTCTGCAATCGGAGGAATCGATGGACGGCGCCCCTGAAATCGACGAAGAACTTCTCGCGGCGCTCCCCAAGGACCCCGCCACCCTCGAACAGGACGAAACGGGTGCTCTCGATCTTCGCGAGCTTGAATCCTGTCTTGAAGCGCTTCTTTTCATGACGGACAAGCCGGTTTCGCTCGAGCGGCTCCAGGAGCTGCTCGGGCCTGATTTTTCGACCGCCTTTTTTCAGGAAGCCATGACATCGCTGCGAGACCGCTATAAGGCGCCTCACCACGGGATCGAAATCGTGGAAGTGGCGGGTGGCCTGCAATTCCGGACGAAGCCCGGCCGAGCCGCGCTGGCAAAGAAACTCGCCAAGGTCACGACACAGCGCCTTTCAAGCGGCGCGATGCAGACGCTGGCGATCATTGCCTATCGCCAACCCGCGATGAAAGAGGACGTCGATAAGATTCGCGGCGTCGATTCCTCCTACTTTATCCGGGGACTCCTTGAAAGGAAGTTGATCCAGATTTCCGGACGCTCAGAGCTGCCGGGACGTCCGATGCTTTACACGACGACCCCCGAATTCCTCGAACTTTTCGGCCTCAAAGATCTGGCGGCGATGCCGTCCCTTCACGAAATCGAAAAGATGATCCCGAGCTCTCAATCGTCGAATCCGGATTCGCCCGATTATGAAGACCCGCGGGTCAAGGAAATGCGACGGCTGGTCGGACAAATGAAGTCCGACACCAGCACGACGATCCACTACAATCCCCGAGAGGATGAGAAGATTCTTCGCGAGATTCGGGAACGCATCAATTCCATTCCGACCTCGACGCCTTACCTCGAGGAACAGAAGGCAAAAGAGAAGCAGGAAGCCGAGCTGGCAACGCTCGTCGACGAAGCGCCGGCCGAACTGATTCCCGCGGTGCCGCCCGCCGAAGCCTCACAACCAGCCACTGAGCTGAGCAATTGAGTACCGAATGAAAGAACGCGTTCAAAAAATCCTCGCGAAGGCAGGACTCGCCTCCCGCCGAAAAGCCGAAGAACTGATCCAGGAAGGCCTCGTCACGATCAACGGTAAGATCGCCCAACTCGGGGACAAGGCCGAGATGGGCAAAGATTCGATCAAGGTCAAAGGCAAGTTGCTTCAGCAGCTCGAGCCTCCGGTTTACCTGGCCTTCAACAAGCCAAAAGGCGTGATCTCGATGCTCTCTGACCCGCAGGGCCGCTCGACGTTGGCTGATTTCCTGTCGAAGGTTCATGCTCGAGTCTTCCCGATCGGGCGTCTCGACTTTAACAGTGAAGGGCTGCTCCTTCTTACGAACGACGGCAAATTCGCGCAGGACCTGCAGCAGCGCGATACGGTTCCGCGGGTTTATCAGGCCAAGGTGAAAGGTCATCCCGAACCCGATGCCCTCGACCGGTTGAGCCGCGGGATGCGGCTCGGACACCGACATATCAAACCCCACTCCGTCCGGCTCGTGAATGACTTCGCCAACAAGGCCGTCGTCGAGCTCGTCTTCCTGGATTCGGGCGCGATTGACGTCAAAACCCTGCTCGAGACCAAAGGCTTTCTCGTGGACCGGATCGTGCGGACCGCGATCGGACACATAACGCTGAAGGGGCTCCTTCCGGGGCGTTTCAAGTACCTGAAATCGACGCAAACGCAGGCGCTTTTGGATCAACCCGAGCTCGGGATGCGACGCCTCAAACAGGAAGCCGAAGAAGCCAAACCAGTCGTTCGTCCCCGTGGGCCGAAACCCGGTGGGCCGAAAAGACCACCCGTAAAACCGTTGTCTAAGCCTTCGGTAAAATAAGCAGAATTTTAAATTGACTTCTCCGCAGGTTCCAGCGTAGATAACTCAACATTATGTCGCGGGGTGGAGCAGCCCGGTAGCTCGTTGGGCTCATAACCCAAAGGTCGTAGGTTCAAATCCTACCCCCGCTACCAACATCGAACCTCCGAGAATTTGCAACCCTGCGATTCTCGGAGGTTTTTTTATTTGTAGAGACGAGCAACCCAAGCTCGGAGGTTCAAAAGTTCGAGACTGAAGATGGCAAAACTCAAAGCGAACCCGATTACTGCTGCAGACCTAAAGAAATACTCAGCGACTTATTCCGATTTCGCGTTTGAGATGCGCACCCTCAAGCAACTCAATGACCTCAGATTCAAATGCCTTCACTCCGGCACCTACCAGGACCCCGTCACACTAAAAACGCGTGAGTTCGACATTCGAGCGAAGAAGCAGATCGCGGAAAGGCTTCATGTCTTTCTGAGCATCGAATGCAAGAACCTGCAGGCGAGCTATCCGCTGGTGGTTCATTCAGTGAAACGGCGTCGTGAAGAGGCCTTTCACCAAATCCTCTGTGTACCCGCAAAAAAGCGCGACGTAAGCATTGATACCGGTATCGGGATATCGGTGCTGCAAAATCCTCTAGAGACCATCTTTGATCGCACGCCCTTCCCGATCCAATTTGCCCACCTCCAGACACCTTTTTCAAAAGAGGAATGGGTTGGAAAGTCGATGGACCAAGTGGGGATCGAAACGAACGACGAACTCAGAACCGGAGACGCAGTCGTATTCGATAAAATGTCTCAGGCAATCAATTCCGCCTATGGCCTCCTCGAAGAAGTCGGAGACGTTTCGCTTGCAAAGGAGCCGCAATACTTTTCGGTGCATCCCATTCTTGTCATCCCCGATGGTACCCTTTGGAGCATCCAATACGACGAAAACGGCAACACGCTGGGCGAGCCACAGACAGCCGCCCACATCTCTTACTACGTTCACAAGGAATGGAACGTCGGCAAAGGTCCTTCACAGTTCGCCTTTGCTTTGTCCCATATTGAACTCGTCACCTCGTCCGGGCTTCTCCCGCTCCTCAAGAGGTACTACCTGGACGAAGACGATCCGCCCCAAATGTTTGGCCCCACCGAAGAACTTGACGCTGCCTTTGAGCGCCATCTAGAGAAGGACGCCTAAGCGATGCGCCACTCAACGACGATAAAAGTCCCGCTCACCGTCACGCAGAAACAGTCCGTAAAACGCTGGCTGAAACGAATGAGGCGGGAAGACGCCAATTTCGCCGATGCCCCGAAAGCCCGCTTTGGCTCGACCTACATTCGCCTCGAAATTGTGACCGCCATCGCGCTCATGCCCTGGACGGATACCCGGACTTCGGGCGACCTCGACGCCTACCGCTTCAAGAAAGACGTTCTGAAGGCTCTTCGCGCTATCGAAGCAATGGAAGTCTCGTCTTGGTGGAAGAACGGCATTACCGAGGCCATCGGGCTTATCGAGAACTCCCCGGTCGGCGAGTACATGCACGAGACACCGCCCGCGCTCGAAGCTCAGTCGTAAATCCCGGACAATCCTTTGTCGTCTGGGAGGACCACGACCCGCCTCATCCTCTTTCCCCTTAACTCCTGTGTCTTCCGCTCGCGCCCGATTAGCTCGCGCAGATGACTGTAGCGTTCAATGTCTCGTCGCTCACGGTGACCACCGACGCTTTCAGCAAGAAATGGGTCATTATTGATCTTCGCGTAGAACCACGTCAGAAAAGTGTGCCTCAGCTTATGAGGCGAACGATGCTTTAGATTGAGCCGCTTCAACGCAAGCGTCAGATCGTTGTAAAACATCGCGGCGGTAAGTCCGTCAAAAAGGAGGTAGTCATCCTCGTCAGGACCATAAACTCCTCGCTCCAACTGTCCCGCAGCAATGTTCCATCGGTCTACGAGGACATTCCAAGCTTCATCACGGTGCCGGCAAAAATTCCGTGTCCGAGCGGTTGCGTCATAAAGACGTAACGGAGGACATGAGGTATGCAGTTGCAAATGGGAATCATCAAAATCGAGGTCAGTCTGCCGGAGGCGACACGAGCCATCGAAGAATTC
>DATDSK010000137.1:0-11885 GCA_035291325.1 Bdellovibrionota bacterium
CAACGTTCGCAGCGCGAAGGCGTGCGTTTCAATCGTGTCATTGTACCAAAGCCAACTTCGGTCCTCCGCGGCCCAATGAGTCCCCTCCTCGTCACTGCTTCGCGAGGAATCCATCACACTTGCCCAGACCAGCTTGCCGTCCTCGAGTCGATTCGACCGTTTCAAAGTCAACGCAAGATAGCCTTTCAGGAAGGGCGTATGTTCCTTCCAATGCTTAAAACTGAAATCGAGCATGGCTTTTCGTTCGTCGGCCGTGAACATCGGCGCCCAGGACGTGTCCGCGTAATTCGAAAGGGTATAATTCAAAAACGTGACGAATTCCCAGCCGGTATCGTGTTCCCGGAGCGATTTCGCGACTTCCGTCACGTAGTGTTGATGCAAATACTCCCAGGCTCGGGTGATCGAATCGCGAGGCGCCTCGACTCCGAACTCGAGCCCCTTCGAAAAACCGTACGCGAGGTAAAGCGTCATATACGGGCTCGACTTGCCTCCCGGGAACCACGGGAAACCGCCATCCGCGTTCTGCGCTTTTTTCAGCTTATTGAGGGCGTTCTCGCGCGTGGCGCGCGCGACCGCTGAATCGAGAACGTTGATCAGATCCGGTGACATCCCCCCGCCTTTGGCCATCTCGAGCCAAGGTGTCTCTTCGAGGGACATTTTGCGATTGGGATCCTCGGAGGCAAAGGTCTCAACCCGCGTCTTGCGTCCGGAAAGCTTTCGGGCCATCCGCTCGACCGCCGGGAACTTCTGATACAACGAAGTCAGAATGCCGGTCGAAAGGAAGCGATTCATCAGCTGTTCCGTGCATTCATAAGGGTAATTCACGAGATAAGGAACCGAGGCAATCACGGAATAAAAAAGCTGCGCGTCGAGCGTAAGGACCAACTGTTCATTCAGGAGTGACGGGTCCTTCGATTTCTCGAGATCGTTGAAGCGCAGTTCCTTTCGCATCCGGTCCTTGAGAACGGCGAACCGCGATTGCGCGAGGTGCATCCTCCCGGGCAGAATCGGGAGCAGCCTGAGCTCCCCGTCCGAAACACGTTCCGCTTTGCCGATATCGGCTTCGGCCGTTATCTTGAACGCGACCGACCCGACTTGGGCGGGGACGCGTATCGGGAAAGCAACCGTCGCGCTGCCGTTTCCGGAGAGCGCGGGCGGAATCGAGAAGGACCGGGATGTTTCCCCCGGGGCGCCAATGACAAAGGATTGCAGGACGCTCTTTTCGGTCATCGGATCGATCATCTCAAGAACGACCTTTCCCGTTAAAAGAGTCTTGCCGGCGTTATTGACGACGACCCTGATTTCCGCCTCGTCGCCTTCTCGCAAAAACCTCGGCAAATAGGGCCGGACCATTAGATCTTTGAAGGTCGCCGTATCTTTCTGAAGGCTCCCGCTATTGAGATCGGCAGTGAGCGCGTGAACCCAAACATGCCAGCCCGTTACCGAATCGGGAACCGAAAATTCCACGGCGACCGAGCCGTTCTTGTCGGTCATGAGGTGTGGGTACCAGAAAGCCGTTTCGGCGAAGTTCGAACGAAGAGCCGGGCCTTCCTGCCGGGCCCCGGACGAAACTTCGGTACTTTGCGCCTCGGCTTTGCTGTCTCCGAGCGCCTGGATCGCGGCCCCCTTGGTCACTACGTCCGCGTCCGCGAATCGGGAATTCGGGATAGACTTGCCAAGCGTCATGCTCGATTCATAGAAGCGCCGGCCAGGTCCCCCGATGCCGTACCGGTCGATCTCCAACAAAGCGTCCGACGTGAGCGGAAGCGGGTTATAGTGATGCGGAAACCCGCGACTCTGAAGCCAGATCGATCTGGCCAGTCTCAGGTTGCTCTCGTTCGCATGACTGGCGCTCAAGTTCGGGAAAAGCGAAAGCACGTTCGGAGGCAGGTGCGCGCCAAACAGGTCCAGGCTTTTATCGAACATATACGCCAGGATCTCGGCACCCAGCTTTTCGGACTTTGCCTTCTCAGGGCCGGAGACCTGAATTTTAAAGGTCTCCTTCGCCCCGGGATGCAGCAGATCGCGAAAGCGTGTGAAAGAAACTTTCAGCTCCTTGTTGTCCCAGGGTACGAAAACGGAGGCGCGCGCTTTCAGGTGCTGATAGTCACGAACGGTGGAGAGCGTCACTCCAAAGCCACCACGAAGCTTCTCCGTGACCGGGATCTCGACGATTCCGACCGGCCCGGAATCCTCTGAAAATCGAAACCGCCGCTTTTCGGTTCGCGTGCCTGCACGGAAAATTTCAAGATCCACGACCTGGTTTTTGAAGCCAGAACCAACGAGAATTCGGGCGGTTTCACCGACTTTGACGTGCTCTTTCTCGGAAAGCAGGAGCGCCGGCAAAGGAAGACTGCTCATGTGCTTCGACGCGACGATAAACTCACGGTGTACAACATACGACTTTCCGAAGCCGTCGACTGTTTCGTAACTCAGCCGATAGGCGCCCGGCGCGAGCGGTTCGACGTCGAGGCGCGCTTCGCCCTTGGCGTCGTGATTGAGCGCGCCCGAATGGAGGGTCGCACCTTCGGGCCAGGAGCGCAGGTACTCCTCCGCCGAATAATCGGGATTGAAACGCGCCCGGGGTTTTCCGTCCGGACCGGCAAAATCAGCCGGCAGGATTGTTTCCGCCGGCATAACCAGTGTCTTTACTCGCCAGGTCGCGTCTCCCGCCGCCGGTACGCCGTCAAGATTCGTCCGTACGACGGTGAAACCCGGCCGGGACTTCTCGGCGAAAAAAGAGGACTCCGGCTTCACGCGTGCTTCGACGCTCGAATATCCGACTCGGAAGACGCGCTCAGCGGTTCGCGTTTCTCCGCCTTCATCCGTGACCTGCGCGACCAGCACATAACGGTATGTCGTCGTGCTTTGGTCCTTTTCGCTCCGGTCGCTTATTTTCGGCCCTTGGGGCGCCTGGGGCGTGAAGTGAACGCTAAACGTCCCGTCCGTGGCAAGCTCGGACGAGCCTGTCGCGACTATCTGCTTTCGGGATGTTTGATCGTGGTCACCGTGCTTCTCAGAATACATCGGTTCCCGGGTCACCTGCCATTGGACCGTTCCGCGAGGAAGCGGCAAACCGAAATGATACTTTGCCTCGCCTTTCAGAACCGCAGGTTCATTCAAGCGAATCGCGGTTACCGGATCGAGAAGCTTCGCTTCGAAGGTCGGTCGTTTATATTCTTCCACCTGAATCATGGAGCTGCCGTGCGGCGTCCGCACGGTCCAGCGGCCAAGCCGTTTGCCCGAGGGAATGACAAAAATCCCGGATGCGGTGCCGAACTGATTCGTCACCACGGTTTCGGAGTGGACGATCTGGTGATTGGGGTCGAGAAGATCGACCCGGATCTTACTGCCCGACACAACCTTGTTCGGCTCTCCTCCCCGGAACTCCTCCTCGCCCGAACGGTTCAGCGCGAGAATCTTCCACTGGATTTTCTGGAGCGGCCGGTACGTGCTTCGATCGGTGTATATGAGAACCTCACGCTCCTTGTGCCTGCGGGTCCCACCGTAAAATGCCGAATCAACCTCAACGACCATGGCCCCATCTTTTTCGGCAACGAGAAAATAGGAATACGAATCCCCGAGCCGAAGCAACTTTCGCAAGAATGTTTGGTCAAAATGGACCAAACCCTCCCGATCGGTTTCGCCCCGCGCGAAAATCTCCGGGGGTTTCTGCCAGCTGTGCCGGAAAAGAGTCGCTTTCGCACCCTCCACCGGCTGCCCAGTCGCACCGTTCAGGACCGAATACTCGATCGCGCCGGGGAGATTACGATGCGTCAGAACAAAGGGACTGACCGAGAAATAGAAGCCCGTTAAAAAATTCTGTTCCGGAGCGAAATCGGGACGAGCTGAAACAGCGACCCGGTAAAAACCATTCTTTTTAATCTGATGCTCGACGGAGATTCGCGATCTCCGGTAATCCGCCGTCTTCGGCAGCTCCACCGACCACTCGAAATCAGCGGCCACTCCGCCCGAACGCAAGACCTCGTCCAGCCGATCTTTCACGGGCTCTCCGGGATTGAAGTGCTCCGCCTTTGCCGCCTGAAGAAAATCGAAAGAAAACGCCCGGAAATAGAGACGCTCAATGTTTTTATAGGATACCTCGACGGAACGCCGGCCTAAGCCGTCGATTCCCATCGCCTGAACGTCGTAAGACGGGGCTTCGATATTCTTTTGAATGCTGAGACAGTGCCGCCCGCCGTGCGAAGCCGGAAACAGCGCGTGCCCCTCTTCGGCGATCGCCCGGGCGCGAATGAGTGCGTCGGCCGAATCAGCGCGTTCGGTAAACAACGCGAGCTGCGCCATTCCCGCCGACCACCACTCGTTCTTGGGAAAAACCTGACGGAAACCCTTCAGCTTGCGCTCGAGATACGCCCGGATCCGCTCACGATCCGCAGCTTGCGTGAAATGGGTGTGAAGATTTCGCAGGAGTTCGAGTCTTGCCTCGAGGGCGGCTTCGGGATTGCGGCTCCCGTGAAATGCCTCGAGTTCGCCGAGAACGGCCGCCAATCTAACAATCGGATGTCGCTCCCGAACCGCGAGGACATCGCGCGGAGTCCTCTCGAGTAACTCGGCAAGGTCCTGCGTATGAATTTCGTTCGCTTCCTGGGGCGTCCAGCCGCGTGAATCGGCGAGGTGGGAAACATAAAGATAGCTTGCGGTATCGTGAAGGGACGGACGGACGGTCGGGGGATAATTGCCCTTCGAGAAATACTGATCGAGCTCTCGTGAGCTGAAAGAACGAAGCCCGGCCCGGTTTTTCCAAACGGCAAGATGGGCGCGCTCCGCTCTGTCGTAGATCTCTTTCATCGTCCAGGACTTGATTTCGGTATCTGTCGAGGGTTGCTCGCGAGCCGTACGCTCGCGCTGCTTGATCTCATGATCGTAGGCGTTCGCATACTGGATCAGGCTCTGGGCCACGTTCAAGTTCAGAATGGCCTGGCTGAGCGCCTCCTCAGGCCATGCCCGGGCAAGAAGGTTTTTGATCGAGGTTTCATAGCCGTGAAGCGCCGTCCTGAGTCTCGTATCCAGGACGAGAGCATAAGTCCATTCCGGCGCGTTTCGCGCCGTCTGCGCTTTTTCGAGCAGTTGCTTGACGAGCTGATCAGCCTCTTCGAGCTTCTGCGCGTCGATCAGCTGCTCGACTTTTTTCCATTCCGCACCCGGAAACGGACTCGCCAAACGGCGCTCGAAAGCGGTCACTTCACGAGTCACCAAGAAAAGAAAACCGAAGGTGAGCAACAATACAGGGGCAAACCGAAAGCGCATAGAAAGGCTCCGAATAGGTTGAGTAGATGAGAGTTTAGCCAGTTCGATACGGAAGGATCAAGCTTCGCGACACAGTCCCCGCACGGGGCAATACCGACACATTGCGCCAGGCCTTGCGAGCCCGGGATTTCCTGAAACGATATGAGCAGCCTCGCGCACCAGATCCTCGACGCGCAGCCCTCCGAGCGGGACCGGCACAGCCTCGACGTGATCAGGCGAAATATTCACAAGTAACGCGTTCGTTCGTTGAATCCCCGCTTCCGGTTCGAGCCCCACGAGGGCCGCCGCGTAGAGTTCAAGTTGGGTTTGATAATTCTCGAGCAAGGATCGCGGGCTTTTTCGCGCCGTCGTTATTTTAAAATCGATCAGAGTGAAACGCGGAACGCCGTCCACATTCTCCCTGACGAGCCGATCGATCGATCCGACCAGAATTTCCCCGGAAATCGGAACTTCAAAGGACAGTTCGCGCCAAACTTCGCGACCGCACGCCGGATCGGCGGGTTTCATGTCGGGGCAGCGACCGGCCCAGGCGATCAAGGCATCGGCACGAAATCGTGATTCCCCCGCTTCGTCTTCAATACGCCTGAGTTCCTCGACGCCCCTGGAGCCGCTGCCCTCGAACAACTCCAGTGCCGCATGAACCCTTGTCCCGAGTTCACGTTGCGAAAACGCGCTCCTTCCCTCTTCATCACCCTCGAGACTTTCGGGTGCGTCGGCAGCCGGAATCGAAACCGGCCGGATATGTGTCCATTCATAAGCGCGCGGACAGCGTGACAGGAGATTCAACTCCGTGACACTATGCCGGGGGCGAACCTGGCGAACTGAGCCGGCCCATGCTGAGCGGACGATTTCATCGGCGGGAACGGCCGCGGAGGGCACGCCTGACGTCACTCCACTCAAATGTTTTTGCCCGGCGGCACCTCCGCTGCCAGGCTTGCTGCCACTTCCGCTTGCAGCGTTCGCGCTCGCGCCCGAATGCTCGATCCAGGCGCGCCAGTGATCTTTGCCGTACGGCTTTGCCATGGCCTTTTCGTCCAGCGGCTTCGAAAGCCTCGGCAACACGACGATGAGACGCTCTCGCGCGCGCGTCAGGGCGACATAGAGAACGCGCATGCTTTCCGCGACGCTTTTCGCATGTTCCTTCGTTTTCCAGGAGCCCTCGAGCGGGTCCGAGTTGTGGGTCCTGTCCCCTTCCTCATCCCTGCCGCCCAGAAACGCTCCCTGCACCCGATCCCAGAAAAGGAGGGGGGTATCCGCGGTCTTCGCTCTTTCCTGAAAATCGACCAGGATCACATGCGGGAACTCGAGCCCCTTGGCGCCGTGAAGGGTGAGAACCGAAAGCTGCCCGAGATTCCGGGGCGGCGGAACTTCGCGTTCACGCCGGTTTTCCTGTAGCGCCGAAACAAGTTCTGAAACGACGGAATGAAAGTCAGCGCCACGAAACGAAAGCTCTTCCACCCGATGCCAAAGCCCGAGAAGGGGCGCACCCAATTCATTCTCGATTTCAGGGCCGATCAGGAGAGCGAGCAAAAGTTCGCCCGGCCGGACCTTTCCCGCCGCGGCCCGATAGGGAGCGAGCGCCCGTGCGAGCGGATGATCGGAACGGAAGAAAGGCTCCTGCCAGGTCACGTCTTCCCTGACCCATTCGTCCAGGATGCGATCTTCCACTCCCACCCAGGGCGCTCGGAGAAAAATCGCGCCGGAAAGAGAATTCCCCGGGTTTTCCCACCATTTCAGAAAAGCGACGAGTTCCCGGACGCGTGGGTCTTCCCAAAAAAGCCCGCCACTGCCAACGGCGACCGGAATTCCCGCGGCCGAGAGCGCTTTCAGCCAACTTTCATTGCCCCGGATGCGGCGGAGCAGAAGTGCCATCTCGTCGAGCGGCACGCCTCGTTCCATTTCCGCGCGGATAAAAGCTCCGAGTTGCGCGGGCGCATCGACCTCGAGATGGAGTACCTGGCCGGATTCCGCGACAAGGGGGTTCGCCGGTGCCTCTCGCTTGGCGACAAGCGGTTCGTAAAGCATCCGGGCGGAGGCGAAGGCGGGCTCACAAACACGGTTCGTGTACTCGATGATTCCGGCGCGACTTCTGAAATTCCATGTAAGCGACTTTCGCGCCGGCAAACGTCCGCAGAATTCGTCGAAAACAGTGACGTCGGCATCGCGGAACCGGTAGATCGACTGTTTCGGATCACCGACGACACAGATATTCGAGAAATCAGGTTTGCCGAATCGCGCGAGAATTCGCGCCTGAAGCGGATTCGTATCCTGAAACTCGTCAACGAGCACCAGGTCAAATCGATCATGAAAGCGGGCCCGCACGCCGCGATCCTCGAGAGCACGATCGGCTCCCTTCTCAAGATCATTGAAATCCAAAGCGCCGCGCCGTCTCTTGAACCGCTGATACCGCTCCAGAACGTACCGCGCTACGCTTTCGAGCGCCTTCGCGTCGGCATCGCCCGACTCTCCCAACGATTCCAGCAGTCCGAACGACGAAAGATCCCTGGCGCGCCGAAGGAGGCCCATGAGACTGTCGCGTGACTCGCGCGCCAATAATCGTTCAAGCGCGCCGTCGATTACTCCGGGGAGATCATCCCCCATCCAAAGCGGATTCTGCGCCTCATCCCAGAGCAGCTGGCTTTCGCCTTCGGAGAGCATCGTCTCCTCGCCGTCAAAACCCGCTTCACGCGGGAACTCGCGGATGACGGCCGCGCAAAGCCCGTGGATCGTCATGACCCAATGATTTCGAAGCGGCATGCTCTCTGAACACTTGGTGCGAAGGTCGCTCGCCGACCGCTCGGTGAAGGAAACGGCGGCGAAACGCGCTTCGGGATTTTTTTTCAAGAGTTCGTGGCACTTGATGACCAGGGTGGTGGTCTTCCCGCACCCCGCTCCGGCCATCACGGCAAGGCCGCGCCCCCAATCCTCGACGACGGCCTGCTGCTCGGGCGAAAGGTCTTTGAACTCCGTCATGCGCCCTCCGATTCACCGTCATTCTGCTGAACCAGCCGCTTCGCGCCGCAAAGGTCAGCAACGGGGCAGGCGCGACATTCTTTTTCGCGCTTTTTCGGCCGGACCTCGAATCGCCCCTCCAGATACCTGAGCGCCTGCTTCGTGATCTCCTCCTCCAACCTCGACCAGACCTCATCGGGTTCGGCCGTGAACAGACTTTTCGAATTCGAACGCAGCGTCGAAAGTTTTCCCGGTTCTTTTCCGTTGAATCGCGAGAAAAAGATGCCGTTGTTCCTGCCCGCTTTCCTGTTGAGTTCAATGAACTGGATGCCGATGACCGGCTTTTTGAGGGTTCGTTTCACCGCGAGCGCATAAAACGGAAGCTGAAGACGATAGCCGAGATCGAGCATTTCCGTTCCGTTCGGAACCGCGCTTGAGGTCTTGTAATCCGAGATCAGAAGGCCATCGCGGTGTTCTTCGATCCGATCAGGTTCTCCGATGATCGAAAAGGGCGCGGGGCCTTCGCAATCAAGCCTGACCTTCAGATCCTCGAGACTGAGAGTTCGCGTTCTCGCGCGCTCGAAAAACTCCCTTTCTTTCGCGCAGAACTTTTCCAGGACTTCGCGAAGCTGAACTTTGACGTAATTCTCGACCCGCCGTCCCCGGAAAAGCCCCTTCGGGGACTTTTCCCTCCAGGCCCGGTCAAGGGCTTCGCCGGGCAGAAGTCCGAAACGCCCTTCCTCGTCACGCGATCTGAGCAGGAGTTTGACGGCATGATGAAGAATATTTCCCCGGACATTCGGCCAAAGCTCGACATCCGGATCATCCACGTCCCAGAGACGCCAGCGCTGAAGCGCGAGGCCCTGAAAAGCACAGCGGCTGAAGCGGTCAAGGGTCGTCGCCGTCAGCTCAATGCGGACGTCGCCGGTTTTCGGTTGAAGTGGTGCAAGCCGGATCTCCTGTGGCGGAACGGGCCGGATCGCGCCATAACTCGAGAGCCGGCGGGCATGGCACCCCATCGTGAGAACCGGGGGCTCCTGCACGCCCAGTTCGCGCAAAAGAGCGACGAGCGACTCGCGTTCGCGACCGTCGAATTCGAATTCCCCATCAAGAATAGTGACTTCGCTCGCGACCGTAAACCAAGCCTTCAAGGTTTCCGTCCTGTCCGAGACACTCTGCACGGACGAACGAACCGAAAACTCGGACGCAAGGAGCTCGCGTTCCCTCGCGCTCCACCAAAAGTCACCGTTCGAATCACCTCCGAGCCAATCCGGCGGAAGACCGAGAATCCACAGCCGAAGGGGCCCCGTCGCGCGAGCCTCAAGGGGAGCCTGCTGCAGGCGGAAGATTCGCACGCCATGTTCGGGTTTCGAGCGCTCGACGGGAGGCGTGCTCTCGGAGAGTCTCGCCTTCAAGCGTTCGAGCCAGTATAAAAGCGGCGCTCGTCGTTCCGCCATGCCCAGGAGTTCCAGATCGGAACAGAACTCTTTCCAGAACGACTCGAAAAAGGAAGTTACGGCGGATGAAGAGCCTGTTTCCTTAAGGTGTTCCAGATGAAGCCGCGAAAGCTCGGCGAGAGTTTTCCGGCCAGAAAAACGCGTCTGGAGAGCCGAAAGTTCGACGTGCAACGGCGCGAGACCTCCGCCGGCATATGCCTTGAGACCCTGCCGTATCGCACGCGCATTGATCTCGGGTATCCAGGCCGTCCGTTCGGGACTGCACCGCGATGCGAGCCACTTGAGAACTTCCCGCCTTTCAAAATCGCGTCCGACGACCGTGAGTGGAATCACGGCGCTCTTGACCGCCTCATCCCAGCGGAGCCGCCCGGGATCACGTGGATCGGCGAGAGGAAGCCCCCGTCGTGTCAACGCCTCCGTAAGACTCCGGCGTACTCCCGGATGATCAGGTATCAGCACGGCCTGGCGTTTCCAGCTTTCAGGGGGCACCTTCTGAAGCTCGTCGCAAAAACGTTCCGCGGCGTCGTCCAACGTATGCCACCGTTCGATCGTGAGCTTCGCGCCTTCCGGCACGCCTCCCCGGGTCGCGTCCGGCGAGTGCCGGATCACAGGAACATGCCGCGATAGCGCTTCCCAGAAAGCTTTTTCAAGACTTTCTTCCGTTTGAGCTGAAAAAACGTGAATCGCCTCGGGTCTTGAAATTGCCTCCGGCCAGCCACGGTCCAGAAGCTCACTCGCCTCGCGAATAAGGAGCGGCGGATCCCATAAACCGGAGCCGCGAACCCAGGCTTCATAAGCGCCCGCCAGCATCCTGAGTTCCCGCTGAACCGGGCGAATCGCCTCGGGGCCCAGTCGCTCATGAAGCCGTTCGAGATAGACTTCTTCTTCACTCGCGTGCGCAAAGGACATCCGTCCCGCCTGAATCGCTAGATCCAGACGGCGAAAAAACGATGCCTGCCGCCTGAGGCGCTTCAGCTCGTCAAACCGTGAGGCCACCCTCCGATTCGCCAGCAACATGCGAAGGACTTCCTGGCGCGCCGACCCAGTCAAAACCCGGTCAGCGGCAATACCGGTCAATCTTCTCGCCAGATCCGGAAGACTCGTCACGGCCTCCGCCGTGAAACCCCGTCCAGCGCTGAGAAGTACCGACTTGATGTCTTCGCGCGAAAAGCCGGATCCGACGCAGATCCATGCCCGGGGTCTCAGACCCGAAGCTTCAGGAACCGGAACTTCGTCGGCAAACCATCCGTTATCCACTAGTAGATCAGCCTCGCCGAATCCGTGCCGTCGCGAAGAACGACCTCGCATTTGGTCCCCTTGCTCTTCTTCTGGACCTCTCCGATGACCCACGCCGTTTCACCGCGTTTCTTGAGTTGGCGCAGCACCTGCTTCACTTTCCCAGGCGCGGGCGCGACCACGGCGACCATTCCGATTCCGAGATTAAAGGTCTGCGCCAATTCCGCGAACGAGAGCTTCGAGCTTGCGCGCACCCAATCGAAAATACCGGGGAGTTCCGAACGCGGCGGAAGCTCAATTTCGTAATTCACTTTATCCGAAAGACGAGGGACGTTCAGGAATCCCGAGCCGGTGATATGCGCGAGCCCCTTGAGCTGACGCCCGCTGATCAGCGAGCGAAGCGAGCGCACGTAAATCCTGGTCGGCGTCAGCAACTCACGCTCCAGCTGTGATTTCATCTCGGCATTGTACTCACGATCCAGAAGCTTTCGCAGAAGACTGAACCCGTTGCTGTGACAACCGCTCGAACGAATTCCGATCAAGACATCGCCTGGTTTGATATCCGCGCGGGGAAGAACGCGCGATGGTTCCACATAACCGACCGCAAACCCGCCGAGATCATATTCACCGGCGCCATAAAAATCGGGCATTTCGGCGGTTTCGCCGCCCACGAGCGCGCAACCCGCGGCCCGGCAGCCGGCGACAATGCCCTCGAGCACCTGTTCCGCTATTCCCGTTTCGAGCTTGCCCGTCGCGAAGTAGTCGAGGAAAAACAGCGGCTCGGCCCCGACGCAAAGAATATCGTTCACCGACATCGCGACCAGGTCAATCCCCACCGTCCGATGTTCTCCAAGCCTGAAGGCGAGCTTTAGTTTGGTTCCGACCCCATCCGTCGATGCCGCAAGCCAGCGCTTTCGATCCAATTCAAAGAGAGAGGCATAACCGCCGATCGAGGCTTTGACCCGACGGTTC